>JBCKWI010000035.1:0-17649 GCA_038922795.1 Gammaproteobacteria bacterium | reverse complement strand
ATAAACAGTTTTTTTACCAAGTCCCCAAAAGAGAAAGCCCGGCTTTATTAGCCGGGCTCCGGAATCCCAGACAAAAAACTCTCAGTTATAACGGCAGACCGTGTGCGTGCCCGACCATGCACATAATCAAGGGAATGGAGAGTAAGGTATTGGTGCGGGATGCCATCAAGGCAACCACCTTGCCTTTTGCGATCGCTTCCGGTGTTGCTGTCACAATCCCCAGAATCTTTTTCTGATTCGGCCAGATTAACACCCATACATTGAACAACATGATGGTACCCAGCCAGGCCCCGATACCAATAACAAGTGCGCCACTTTTGAGCATGAATGCGTTCATAAAACCCACGCCCATAATTTCCAGTGCGGCCGCACCAGTTATCCAGGTTGCTACCGCGCCCCAGCGGAACCACCACAAGGCACGTGGAGCTACATACTTGTTAATTGCCGCAGGGCCGGGCTCCTTATCCACTACCGCCTGTGCTAGCGCAGGGACCTGAACGAAATTGAAGTAATACAACAGTCCAATCCAGATAATCCCGAAAAACACATGCAGCCATACAGTAAATGACCACGCATTAAAGGTCGTGTCACCAATCAGCAAGGTGATCACCACTGCCAGCACAAAACCCAGCGCAAGCGTACCATTGACGGATTTAAGTGGATTCATAATATTTTCCCCTGTAAGAATGATTTCTGACAAAACAACACCATCAGATAGTGTGATTATACTTTGGGAAGCACTGCATTTGATACCCCTGGTAAGATAAAAATCCGGTTAAAATGGTGTTATGGATGCCATAGAACTCAGCCTGTTTGTCAAACGTATTAACGCCATTTGTGAGGAAATGGGCTCAGTGCTCATGCGCACGGCCTTTTCACCCAATATTAAAGAGCCTGGATTTCTCCTGCGCCATTTTTGATGCCGGAGGCCAGTTATGCGCCCAGGCAGCACATATCCCGATCCATCTCGGCAAGTATGGCCTATGCCATGTCCGGTATCGTCAGACAGCACGTATTGTTGATGCCGTACTGGGGGCGCTTGCACAGGCATTACCGGAAAAAATACCGGCGGCAAGTCATGGCAGCATGAATAATGTGGCCATGGGATCCACCCATTGGGATTACTATGAAACGCTGGGCGGCGGCATGGGCGCAGGTCCAATATCAGCAGGTATGAATGCAGTACAGACCCATATGACGAATACCCTGAATACCCCTATCGAGATACTGGAAAAATATTACCCGTTGCGGATTACACAATAGGCCATTCGCAGGGATTCCGGTGGCGAAGGTCAACATAAAGGTGGTGATGGCCTGATCCGGCAATATGAATTTCTTGAAGCATGTCATGTCACATTGTTGACCGAAAGGCGGCGTCATCAACCCTGGGGCATGGCCGGCGGAAAACCTGGACAGGCGGCCATCAACAGGTTGAATAATAAACCCGTCCCCGGCAAAACAGAATTCGAGGTTGTCCCCGGAGACAGATTAACCATTATGACCGCAGGTGGCGGCGGCTGGGAAAATTGTTTAAGTTGATCTACCAGATTCGAGAATCGGTATATAATACCGCTCAATTCAGAAAGCTATATTTTAAAGAGGTAAAAACCCAATGGATGTCAATGAAAGAATTAAAAAAACCGTGGAAGAAAATCCGGTGGTACTGTTCATGAAGGGTACTCCGGATTTCCCGCAATGTGGTTTCTCCATGCGTACTGTCCAGGCATTAAAGGCGTGTAATGTGGACTTTGCCTATGTCGATGTGCTGGCTGAACCGGATGTACGCGCCAATCTGCCCGTAATTTCCAACTGGCCAACCTTCCCGCAGGTGTTCGTCAACGGTGAACTGATCGGCGGTTGCGACATCGTGCTGGACATGTTTCAAAAGGGCGAATTGCAAACTATGATAAAGGACGCGGTAACTAAACAGGACCAGAGACCAGTATCTCGTAGCACGTAAGTCAATAATATCGGCGATGAGATATGAGGTGTGCTTCATGCTTCACCTTTCATCTTTTTCCAAACACACCTGCCACCGCTTTTTTTGTCGATTGTTTCCAGACGCTTCTGATGTGCCGCAAGCTCTTCAGCGCTGGGTTGGATGACACGCAATTTGGGGCGGTTTGGATCCAGGCGCCTGGCCTCACTGGTCGTGCTGTTGGGTTCTGCTTCATCATCCAGTAATAATGCCGCCTGGCCTCCGGTCATGGCGAGGAATACATCCAGCAATATCTGCGCATCCAGCAACGCGCCATGCTGTTCGCGCTGTGAATTATCGACATTATAACGCTGGCATAAGGCATCGAGACTGTTCTTCTGGCCGGGATGCCGCTCACGTGCCATCACCAGCGTGTCTGTAATCTTGCAGTAGTCTTCTACCCTGCCCCATTCCGGACCGAGTTGTTCCAGTTCATAGTTGAGAAAGCCGATATCAAATGGCGCGTTGTGAATGATCAATTCACTGTCGCGGATGAAGTCGATAAATTCCTGGACGATGTCACAAAACGTGGGTTTGTCTGACAGAAATTCATTGCTGATCCCGTGCACCTCGTATGCCCCGTCGTCAATCTCCCGCTCAGGGTTGATATAGTGATGGAATTGACGGTCAGTTTTTCTGCGGTTTCTGAGTTCGACGCAACCGATCTCTATAATCCGGTGACCCTGTTTGACTTCGAGGCCGGTAGTTTCAGTATCGAGTATGATTTGGCGCATTCTTTGGTCTTTAGAATTTAGTATTTGGGTATGGTGTAAACGAGATACATCTCGGTTCCCTCATTCATTCAAGATTTCATCTATAGCCAGATTGGCCAGTTGATCAACACGATCATTTTCCGGATGCCCGCTGTGGCCCTTGACCCACTCCCAGGTAATGTCATGGTGGGCGACTGCCGCATCCAGCCGTTGCCAGAGATCCACATTCTTGACCTGTTTTCTGTTTGCAGTTTTCCAGCCACGCAGTTTCCAGTCCTTCAACCATTCAGTAATCCCCTGTTTTACATACTGTGAATCCGTCGTGAGTATGATCCGGCAGGGCCGCTTGAGCGCTTCCAGACCCATGATCGCCGCCATGAGTTCCATGCGATTATTGGTGGTCTGTGATTCCGATCCATACAATTCCTTCTCGGCATCCTTGAATTGCAGCAATGCCCCCCAACCTCCGGGGCCCGGATTACCGCGACACGCGCCATCGGTAAATATTTTTACTTCTTCAGCAGTCATTTTGTATTGATGTATTCCTGGCGCTGGGTTCAACCAGACCGGAGGCGATCATGTGGCGGCGTGTCTGCCATTGTAACTTGATTGGGGTCAGTGAAATCACCCGCTTTTTTGCAACCAACATATAGACACCACCAAAAAATGGCCAGCAATACCCTCCCAATTGCTCCATGAATTGCAACCTTTGCATAATCGCCGTGTTTTCCAGCGGCGGCCGGAAATAAAAGCGTTCGGTTTTGATAATTTCAAAATCAAGCAACGTAAGCCAGTCCCTGAGCCGGGTCAGACCAATAAAATGCCCGGACCAGGGTGGTCGCTCACGCCAGGCCAGCAACAAACGCCAGAGCCCCCATAAACTCCATGGATTAAATCCCAGGATGATCACATGGCCTTCCCCGATCAGTACCCGTTCCGTTTCTCTCAATATCTGATGCGGATTGTCCGCAAATTCAAGCAGGTGCGACAACACCACCACATCCATACTTTCTGAGGCTACCGGTAACGCTTCACTCTTGCATAACAGGCTGGGAGATTTTTCTGCCTCTGTATTACCGGCCTGAGTGGTGATTATCTTGTGGTTGATGCGGCTGCTGTCCAGCAAATGAACATCAGCCAGGTCACCCACCTGCAATATGTGATAACCGAACAAGTCCGGCAAGATACGCGACACCCGGCTGCGTTCTGCCGCCAACACGCTGTGACCCAATTTGCCATTAAACCAGTGCAGCAGTTCATGACCGGGCGGTAGGCCGTTCTCAGGCAGGTTATCGGGTTGCGAATTCATTTATAAATAGTCAGATATTGATTCCTGAATTGCTTGAAATTCAAGTATCTATATATGTGGAAATTATAAAAGTTTCACGTTAGTATGCCGTTTTTGCAAGCATTACACACTCTGGTAATAAAAATAAAGAAAACTGCCTCATGCGAAATTTCTACTTACCGGTCATCATTGCCGCGTTTTACCTGGGAGCGTGCAGCAGTACCCCGACCCAGGAACAAGTTGACACTACCACTATACCGCATGACAAATCCTCTATAAAACATACCCCGACTAAAGTAAAAGAACCAGCAACCGGCCAGCCTGGCGACGCAACTGATGATAATGACAACATGGTATACGATGATATCTGGGTCAGGATTCAGCAGAACCTCACCATACCACGTAATCTGACCCACCCCTCTACCCAATCCAGGCTGAAGTTCTATTCAACAAAACAGCAGTTTATGGATCGTGTTTCTGAGCGGGCCACACCCTACCTCTACTATATTGTTGAGGAACTGGAAAAGCGTAACATGCCGCTCGACCTGGCATTGCTGCCTATTGTGGAGAGTGCCTACCAGCCCTTCGCCCATTCACCCAACCGTGCCTCAGGTATATGGCAATTTATCCCGGGCACCGGCAAACATTATGGTCTGAAACAGAACTCATGGTATGACGGGCGCAGGGATATCGTTGCGGCGACCGATGCGGCATTAGACTATCTGCAAAAGCTGTACAATGATTTCGATGGAGACTGGTTATTGGCATTGGCAGCCTATAACGCCGGGGAAGGAAATGTAGGACGTGCTGTCACCCAGAGCGTAGATAAAGGCAAGAATGGTGATTTCTGGTCTCTGCAATTGAAGAACGAGACCATGGGTTATGTGCCCAGTTTGATGGCAATGGCCGAGATCATATCCAATCCGCGGAAATATAATATCTCTCTCAAACCTGTCCCTAACCGGCCGTATTTCGAGATCGTTGATACCGGCAGCCAGATCGATCTGGCCACTGTTTCAAAGCTTACCGGTATGAGTATGGAGGAGATCTATATCCTTAACCCGGGGTTTAATAAATGGGCGACTGATCCGGATGGCCCGCATCATCTGTTGGTCCCTGTGGCCAAGGCGGCAACATTCAGACAGCAACTGGCGGCATTGCCACAAAACGAGCGTATGCAATGGCAGATGGTTGAGATCAGGAATGGCGATACGCTCGGGTCGATCGCAAACAGATACCGTACTGATGTTGATACCATCAAGGAAATCAATAATCTGAAAACCAGTAATATCCGCGCCGGGCGTACCTTGTTAATCCCGGTCTCCCGGCAACCTCTGGATCAATATACACTGAGCCAGGATGCCCGTTCCTTCAGCAATCTGACACGATCCGGCGACAGCCAGAGTTTTACTTATACCATCAAGCGTGGTGATACCTTATGGGACATCAGCCAGAGCTACCGTGTCACTGTCGAACAACTCTGTGCCTGGAATGGCCTGAATAAAAACAGTATTTTAAATCCCGGGGGGAAACTCACTCTCTGGTCAAATGAGAAAGCTGAGGTCATCCCTGTGGTTGCACATACTGTAAAACCGGTAAAACAACAACTCATTACCTACACAGTCAGACAAGGTGATTCGCTCTGGCAGATAGCCAGGCGCCATGGTGTCTCCGTTGACCAGTTACAAATATGGAACGGTTTGAATAAACGATCCACTCTCAGACCCGGCCAGAGTCTCGACATTTATACCGGCACACCGCTGGCAGACGTTTAATCCCGCATATTATCCGCATAAAAATTATTCAGTTCTGTACCTGTCTGGTGTAAGTTAGCTAAAAGCTGACTTGTATTCAAAAAAGTATTGATAGATTCGATGATTAAGTTCGCAAAATTTCTGTTACGTGGTCTGCTGCGCCTACTCTACAAGGTTGAGGTCACTGGCCTTGAAAATTATCACAAGGCCGGGAAACGGGTTTTGATCGTCGCCAACCATACGTCCCTGCTGGATAGCCTGTTGCTCTATTTATGGCTGCCGGAAACACCAACATTTGCCATTAATACACAAATAGCACAAAAAAAGAATTTCCGGTTCTTTCTCAAATTCGTTGACCTGTTTGTAATGGATCCGGCCAGTCCACTATCGATCAAGTCCATGATCAAATTCCTGAAACAGGATCGCAAGGCGGTGATATTTCCGGAAGGACGCATAACTGTTACCGGGTCACTGATGAAAATCTATGAGGGCCCGGCACTGGTCGCAGACAAGGCCGGTGCCATGTTATTGCCGGTTGCGATCGATGGCGCCCAGTTCAGTCCATTTTCATATATGAAAGGACGTGGACGTGCTGTCCGCTTCCCGAAAATCACACTGACAGTTTTACCACCGGAAAAGATTTCCATTGCACCTGATGTTTCATCTCACGCCAGAAGAAAGGCCGCGGCCATGCAACTTCAGGACCTGATGTTCAAGTTGACTTACACCTCTTTCAACTATCGTACCTCTGTCTTCAGTGCCCTTATAAATGCCTCTGAGCGTTACGGAAAGAATTTGCCTGTGCTGGAAGATATCAACCGGGAATCGCTCAATTATAAACAGCTCATCACCCGGGCCGTTATTCTGGGTGGCAATATTTCCAGACACACCCGCAAAGGCGAGCACGTTGGAATACTGTTACCCAATGTGAACGCAATTGTTGTGACATTCATGGCGCTGCAATACATCGGCCGCATTCCGGCCATGCTCAATTTTACTGTCGGGCTGCAGGTATTATTGCAAACCTGTAATACAGGGCGGATCAAGACCATATATACTTCACGTCAATTTATTGAGAATGCCAGACTGCAGGAACTGGTCAAGGCGCTTGAACAGCAATTAAACATCATCTATCTGGAAGATCTGCGCAGCCATATCACCCTGCGCGACAAACTTACGGGTATCTTCCGGGCAATGCGTATCAAAAGCCATTATCGTGGTCTGGCGGGTAAGATCGATCCCGATCAACCGGCGCTGGTATTATTTACTTCCGGCTCAGAGGGCATACCCAAAGGGGTTGTTCTTTCACACAGTAATTTGTTATCCAACTATGCACAGGTCAGTTGCCACATCGATTTTAATCCACATGATATAATTTTTTCCTGTCTTCCCCTGTTCCATTCATTTGGCCTCAACGCAGGGTGTCTGATGCCATTACTCGGCGGCAGCAAGGTTTTTCTTTACCCGACACCATTACATTATCGCATTATTCCTGAACTGATTTATGAACTGGGTGCGACCATACTGTTTGGTTCCAATACCTTCTACAAAGGTTATGCTCATCATGCACATCCTTATGATTTTCATAATCTGCGCTATGTGGTCGCAGGTGCTGAAAAACTGCGTGAAGATACCCAGAAAATCTGGATGGAAAAATTCGGGATCCGGATTTTACAGGGTTATGGTGTAACAGAAACCAGTCCGGTCATCTCGGTCAATACCCCCATGGTGAATAAAATGGGTACGGTAGGCCGGCCTATGACTGCCATGGAATGTTATCTTGAACCGGTGCCTGGTATTGAACAGGGTGGCCGTCTTGTTGTGAGTGGCCCGAATATCATGCTCGGTTATCTCTTGCCGGACAGCGATCAACTTAAGCCGCCGTCAACTTCCCGTGGTCCCGGCTGGTACGATACCGGTGATATTGCTGACATTGATGAAGATGGTTTTATTACCATACTGGGACGTGCCAAACGCTTTGCCAAGATCGGGGGAGAGATGATCTCACTGACTGCAGTCGAAGAACTCGCGATGAATGTCTGGCCCAGGTTCAATCATGCGGCAGTCAATCTGCCGAATGAGAAAAAAGGCGAGAAGATTGTTCTGGTAACGGATAACAGGGACGCGACACGTAAGGAATTGCAGGAATATGCCCGCGAGCACGGTATCGGTGAACTATATATTCCCAAGAAAGTGGTACTGGCTGATGCCCTGCCCGTGCTGGGCACCGGAAAAACAGATTACCGGACTCTCCATGATATGGTGCTGGCCGAAGATGAAACCGGATCAGGCTGGATAGGTAAATTGGCTGGACTTGTTAAAAAACCAGAGAACAAATGAACGGAGATCAGGGAATTGTAGTATGAATCATCCCTCACCACCTACTAATCATGAATCTCGGTAGTGGCTCAGTTTGAACCCCATAATACAAATGATGTCATTTCGAAGTCACGAAGTGGCTGAGAAATCTTGTCGTTATGAAAAATAAAGATCCCTCACATCCGTTCGGGATGACAAACTGAGCCACTACCTGAATCTCTAATCACTATTCACTGATCAACGATTCAATCGCGCTGATTATTGTATTCTCGACTTCCCACAAGATATCTTCCGCCGGGCTGCCCTTGGCGGCAGGCATTAATTTTTCAAACAGGATTGTGGTGGTTCCTTCCTTGTGCAATAAAGTTACCGTCAATGGTCACAAGGCCATCATCTTCGGATCCAGATTCAACACCTGATTGGCAAATTCCGGATTACAGATCACCATGCTCCGCACGGCTTCAAATTGATTGCGGTTATAATCTTCGCCCCACTTCTCCGCATTACGCGCCAGGTTCTTGCCGATGTTCGCTTCAAAAATAACATGGAAACGGGCAGCCTCGAGAGCCTTGTAAAGATTCTGGTAAACCTCGTCCATCGGTTTACTGATGTTGGCCTCGAAAATGGCATCTGTCCGGGCAAAAACCTGATTGGCGAATATCACGATAAAAAAACAAAATAACAGAGGCCAGGACACGCATTTCTTTTCTCTTAATATACATTTAACGATCACCGGTCAGCGGCACAAACCCCACCGGCAAAATTTCATGATAGATGATTTTTCCTTCAGGATTCTTTTCAATTACCGTCAGTGTCTGTGTACTGTATTGTCTGCCTAATGGAATCACCATTTTCCCGCCTGGCTTTAACTGATCGATCAGTGCCTCGGGCGCGTGTTCAATTGCCGCTGTCACCAGTATGGCATCAAAGGGCGCGTGTTCGGGCCAGCCATGATAACCATCCCCTATTCGCACTGTAATATTTTCATAACCAAGGCGTTGCAAATCCTTTTCCGCCCGCCGCCCCAGGACTTCGATGATTTCAATGGTATACACATGATCCACCAGTTCCGCCAGCACCGCCGCCTGATAACCGGAACCGGTTCCAATTTCCAGTACTTTTGAATTTTGATCTACTGCGGCAAGGTCCGTCATCAAGGCTACGATATAGGGTTGTGAGATAGTCTGGTTTTCTCCAATCGGCATGGCGCTATTGATATAGGCGTGGCTTTTAATCTCAACCGGCACAAGCTCATGCCGTGGTACCTTGCCCATAGCAGCCATCACCCGATCATCCAGTGCCGTCTTGCCAATATGGCCCTGGGTATCGCTGACCATATCCTTGATATCAGCCACCATTTGCTGCCGTTGCCTGCTGTAATCATCAGCCGCATGCACACCAAATGATAAGATACCCATAAGAAGAATTATCAGTATTAAAGTTTTGATCATGATTTTGACTTCAACTCCTCACAATATAGCAGACTGTATTTGATTGCTTATGTTCCTGAGGCGTATTTGTGTGCCTGACGGGTTGTTTCCGGCAATTTATAGCACGTTGTGCAACGCAGGACATAGGCGATCGCGGTGTTCAGGCTAATCCGGTGTCCGGCCGAGACATAGATCGGTTTCACATCAACCCTGGTCCGCAATACCGCACCTATGGTTTCAGCATTATCCAGCAGAGGTTGCCAGGCCCCATGTTGACTGGCGACAGGTTTGTGTGTGCCTAACAGACGTGTCTTGCCAACACCAATTGCCGCTATCCCGGTCAAAACCCCCAGATGGCAGGCTATTCCGAAACGACGTGGATGGGCATAGCCCTGACCGTCACACAATAACAAATCCGGCGTTTGCTTTAATTTATCCAGCGCTTTCACTACCGCCGGTAGTTCACGGAATGATAATAATCCCGGCACATAGGGGAAATTTGTCCGGCATCGTGCGATAGAGACTTCACGTAATGCCAGTAATGGAAATTCGAGAACTGCAATCGCAGCACGTGTGACCCTGCCCTCATCTTCAAAACCAACATCGACACCGGCGACATAGTCAATTTTACCCAGGTCATCATGCAGGACGACCTGACCGCATAATTGTTTTTGTATCTCAACGGCTTCCTTCGGTGTGACTTGCCAGGAATGCATACTACTCATTTGCATAAGGCCTGATCATGGATGGTCTGGAAGGCCTGCATATCCCCGGTCGCCAGTTCCCCCGCTACTTGTTGTCTGGACAATGATCACGCCCGAGACTCAAGGGCCCCGAACCATGGATCATGATGTATATCATGCCGCCCATGATAGCGAGATTTTTGAAAAAGGCATTGAATTGTTCGGGATCTGCCCAGACCGGATGAAAGAATACCGTGACTGGTATCAGAAACAAAAATATAGCAGTAGCCGCCCAGCGCGCCTGCCAACCGAGCAGGATCATCAGGCCACCCCCGAGTTCAATAATTATCGTCACCACCAGTAATACTTCGGTCATTGGCAGTCCTTTGCTTGCCATGTAACTGGCTGTACCTGCAAAGCTGAATATCTTCTTGGCGCCTGCAATAATGAAAATCACGGATAAAAGAATTCTGCCAATCAACGGACCATATTGTTGTAATAACTTACACATAACTCTCCTCCTTTAACAATTAACGTTATCATGACATGCTATTGCAACCAAAAAATGGAGAACAATCCATGCACCGACTGGAAGCCCATATTCGTAATATACCCGATTTCCCGCAACCGGGAATTCAATTCAAGGACATTACCCCGCTGGTAAAGAATCCAGCCATGCTGAGGTTGGCTGTGCATCAACTTATTCATCCTTTTCTCGGAGAACATCTGACCGCCGTGGTCGGCATGGAGGCACGCGGGTTTATCTTCGGCAGTCTCACGGCCTGGGAACTGGGGATCGGTTTCGTGCCGCTGCGCAAGCCCGGTAAACTGCCTTATGATGTACAGAGTGTCTCCTACGATCTGGAATATGGCTCGGCCGAGCTCGAAGTCCATCTGGATGCGCTGAACAAAAATGACCGGGTATTATTGATCGATGATCTGATCGCCACCGGTGGTACGGCAGCAGCGAGCTGTGAACTTATCGAAAAACTCGGCGCGGAAATCGCTGGTTGCGCCTTTGTCATCGAACTGGATTTTCTCAAGGGCCGGGAAAAACTTTTAAAATACAATGTGCACTCCCTGGTTCATTACTAAAAAACTATCTGCATCTGCCAGAGAATAAAGATCATGAAAAAATTTGCGTTACACATTGATGCACTTGCCGTAATTATTATCGTTTTTCTGACATCATTTGGATTTAATTTATATCAACGCTATCAATATTCAGATCTGCTGAAAGAACACATCGGACTGCAATTCCAGGTGTTATCTCTGGAACTGGGTGGGACCATGAAAGATGCCAGGCTTAAAAAATGTGTGGCTGATTCAGAAACACAGCTCGCATCCCTGAATGATTGCAGGATAAACATACAATAAACATTGAAATCATCAATATATTGATTTGGAACTGACTGACCCGATCATTATTCCGGTTCCACTGATGAGGAGGAAAAATGGCATTTATCAAGGTTGTTGAGTCAAGAGCAGATGCTGATTTCATCGTGCATGAATCAAAATCACGTGGTGAGGCGGATCTGCTGGTTTGCAAGGTTGAGGCAAAGCGGGACGCACTTAACCATGATGATGTCTGGTGTTTTGTCGATTCCCGCGCTGATGCCACATCCATCGTCAATTTTATCGATACCCGTGCCAATGCCGACTTGTTGATCTGTTATGTCAACAACCGTGGAGAATCCGGCTGGATGACAGACCATCCGCTGCGGGGCAAGATTTAACGGGATGCAACCAGCTCACTAATTTTCGGTATATTAAAACAACAATTGGGGGTCGGCATGTTATCACCTGAACCATTGGACAAGCTCAAGGGCACATTCCTGTCCCAGCTGGACAAACTTGATTTGTCCCTGATTGGCAGATATATCCCCAGAAAAATCATTCCACCCATCTATTTTTTACTGGCAATAGTCATCATGGCAACGTTGGCGCATTTTGTACCCATGTCACATCTGATCTATGTTCCCTTGCGGGTATTCGGAGGTCTGCTGATACTGATCGGGTTTGCCATCACTACCAGCAGTGCCTACGGCTTCAAACTGGCAGGCACACCCATCAAACCTTTCGAACAACCGGTAAAGCTGGTGACGGACAAGCTCTACCGCTACAGCCGGAACCCGATGTATCTGGGCATGATGATGATGCTGGTGGGTACGTGGATAGCGCTCGGCAGCCTGTCCCCGGTGTTTGTCATCCCGGTGTTCTTTTTGATCATCCAGGAAGGGTTCATTAAATACGAAGAGACCTTTCTGGAAGAAAGATTCGGTGATGCGTACCTGGATTACAAAGACAGGGTTCATCGCTGGATAGGCCGGCAACTTGAGTAATTAATAGAGAGACAAAACTTCAGAGCCCGGTATGACAGTGTTACCTGCGGATCTTGTCGTCCTCCTTCATTTAGCTTTTGTGATCTTTGCCGTACTCGGGGCACTGTTGATATCCAAATGGCGCTGGTTCATTTTCCTGCATCCGCCTGCCGTATTCTGGGCCGTATACATTGAAATTACGGGCGGTATCTGTCCGCTGACGCCGCTGGAAAATTCATTACGCAGCAAGAGTGGTGAAGCCGGATATAGCAGTGGATTTGTTGAATATTACATAATACCGGTACTGTATCCGTCCGGATTAACCATAGATGTACAGCTTCTACTCGGGATCACCTTACTGGTGATCAATATGCTCATCTATTGGCGATTAATTATGAAAGTCCGCCGTTGATCTTGATCATCTCGCCGGTCATGTATGACGATGCATCAGAAGCCAGAAACACTGCCACCTCCGCCACATCCTCCGGCGTGCCAAAGCGTCCAAGCGGTATCTCGCTGATCCTCGCCTCATAGTAATTCCGCTCCATCATTTCTTCCGCAAAGGAGGTATGTATCCAGCCGGGGGCCAGTATATTGACACGTATTTTGGGACCATAAGTACGCGCAAATGACCGGCTGAATCCGAGCACACCGGCCTTGACCGCTGCGAACATCTGCGGATTGCGGCCATGAAAACCATGGATTGCCAGGTCCCAGGACATATTGATGATCACACCCTGACCCTGCTCCTGCATGATGGGGACCAAAGCCCAGCAACAGGCTATCGTGCCTTTCAGATCTACCTCAATCAACTGTTGCAGTTTTTCCTGATCGGTCAGTCTGGCACCCGATCCGGTCAGGATGTCCGCGCCGGCATTATTGACCCAGCTATCGATATTTCCGAATTCTGACCGCGTTCTCCGGATCAGATTATCAATCTGATCCGGATGACCGACATTCGCCTGGATCGCAAGGGCATGGCCACCATTGGACCTGATTTCGCTCACTACCGCCTCTGCCCTGTCAACGGAATAGTTATAATTGACAATCACCCGTGCGCCCTCGCGCGCAAAAGCCAATGCAATGCTGCGGCCAATACCACTGCTGGCACCGGTGATTACAGCGGTTTTCTGTTCAAGTTGGAGCATTTTCTATTTAAACTAGTCCCATGTGGCTGTTTTATTGTAACGATTAATCATCAACCTGACATTATGCTCGAAGAAATAAAAAATTATTACCGCATCAGTGACTCGGTAGCGACCGCAGGTCAGCCAACACCCGAACAGTTCCATGATATCAAACAGGAAAGTTTTGATGTGGTCATCAATCTTGCACGGCAAGATTCACCTGGTGCCATTGAAAGTGAAGCGGCGATCGTTGCAGGGCTCAATCTGGACTATGTACATATTCCCGTGGACTTCAATGCACCGGTGTTGAGTGATCTCAAACGCTTTTTTGCAACCATGGACAGATACAGGATTAATAATATTTTTGTTCATTGTGCCTGTAACTGGCGCGTCTCCGCTTTTATGTTTCTTTATCAAACGGTGAGATGTGATGTCCCGGTTGCCACCTCTATCCGTGACCTGCATGCCGTATGGCAGCCGGATGAAACCTGGCAGGCATTTATTGATTCTGTATTGATTCATTACAACATTGATGCATAACCCTGTTCTTTTCATCCACGCACTGAAATGTGTGGCCACAGCATTGATTGCCCACTGTCTCTGGCGGGATTGAAACTTGCCGGTGGCTGGGACATTACGGTTGCAACCATGCGCGTTGTGGATCCATCACTCATCGATATGTGGCATACCGTCAACATGCAACCATTAAGTATCATTACCATCTGTTCACTGCTTGGCTGGGGACTCGGCTATTTCGGACAGCCCCATATCCTGACCCGATTTAGGGAGTACACGGCAGGGTGCTATCGCCGGAATAATCAGCGGTGGCCTGACCGTGATCCTGTGGCACCGACTGGATGGAGGAATATTTAACCTGTATGAACTGATCCCCGGATTTCTGTTGGCTATCCTTGCCAATATCATTGTTAGCCAGCTAGATAACATTGGGTATAACCTTACACAACAAAACCAATCTATAACTTATTAAAATTATTTACTTTTTTATGTGAATCTACCCCATAAATGATGTCTCTTATTAGTGACATACTGGTGGTAGCTAGGGTTATTCCGGCGTTGGGTAAACCGGATTACTGATGCATTTTGTGAACCGGTTGGCACTTTCTGATGCCATATGCATGATACTCATCACGATTATCAAATATCCCCCACACCTTCCCGGCACTGGCATGGCAATTGCTGTTTGTCTCCTGAGAACAAATGGAAACAAATTAATGACATATTCCCTGGAAAAAGTAATCAGCGGGAAAAAAATAGAGATCCTCTACCGGCATGGCAATACGTCCGTCATTGGCACGCTGTTCATCTCTATCGTCGCCGTAACAGTTGTGTATTATTTCATCTGGCCAGCCGACAAACCTGTTGATATTCTGCTCGTATGGCTGGTCATGTTCCTGCTCGTTTCCACCCTGCGCCTTTACGGAATAACACTGTACAAGAGCAATAAAGTAGGAATTGAGCAAACCAGGTACTGGCTGTATGCCTTCACATCCGGCGCCGCCATTTCCGCTTGTCTATGGGGGTTGTTCTTCCTTTATCTTGTCGGTTTTATTGATAGGGAGTACAGATATTTCATTCTGTTCTTCATGGTCGGCCTGATCTCGGCTGCAGCCATTACTTATGCCACATCACTGCTTGCATTTTTTATTACCGCGCTTTGTATCATAGGGCCGGTTATCATTTACTTCATCATGCACTCCGATCCGATCACCAATTATACGGGTCACCTTTTAATCGCATATTTCATGTATCTGCTGATCATCACCCGCCAACTCAATAAAACACTGGAAGAGTTTCTGACCCATGAATTCAATATTTCCAGACTGGAGCGCGATAAAAAATACGCGGCTATGTTGAACAGGGAACTAGAAGAAGAAATACTCAAACGGATAGCCACGGAGGCCAAATTAAAGGACGAGGTCGGCAAGGCCGAGGCCCTTGCGGACAAACTCGTCACCATCACATCAAAAGATGGTTTGACCGGGATCAACAATCGCCGGAGGTTCGATGAGTATCTCGAAAATGAATGGAACCGGTCAGCACGTACAAAAACACCGCTGTCTTTGATTATGTGTGATATAGATTTCTACAAGGCCTATAACGACACGTATGGTCATCTTGCCGGTGATGATTCGCTCAAGAAAGTGGCCAGAGTCCTGGAACATTACGCCAGACGTGCCGGTGACCTGGCGGCCCGTTATGGTGGTGAAGAATTCGTTATCATCCTGCCTGATACCGAGTCAGACAAGGCCGCGCATATTGCCGAACAGATCAGGACAGCTGTGGAAGATTTGCGTGTTCAGCATAAATCATCACAAACCAGTGACTATCTGACGATTAGTCTGGGTGTTGCCACCATCATTCCATCACGTGATCTGACATCCGGCACACTCATCAATTTTGCCGATGAGGCACTTTACAAAGCCAAAAAAACCGGCCGCAATAGAAGTGTTGTCCATGGTCAATGATCCCCGGATAAAAATAGAACGCTGGGGTTCTGATAGCAAGGGGCCCTTATCAGAGGCCGCCCTGGTTAACCTGCTGGAACGGCAGGGTTATCGCTGTACCCGTTATACCTATCCTGCAGGGACATATTTCCCTGAACACAGCCATGAGGTCGACAAGATAGATGCTGTATTGAAGGGCCAGTTTAAAATCAGCATGTACGGAGAAAGTGTTATTTTGACGGCTGGCGATTATATTTATATACCCGCCAAAACCACGCACAGCGCGGAGGTTACAGGCAATGAGTCCGTGGTCAGTATCGATGCGGTTAAAATAACCTGAAAATATTATCAGGTTATCTCACCCACCAGATTGTTAAAATGGTTGCGTACGCGTTGGGTTATCTGATTATATTGAGCCAGAAATTTCTCTGCTGCCATGTCGGCATTTTCATCGAGATGGTCCATCGCCCGTGCCAGTGCATAAACGTCTTCCGGGTTCCGTGAAAACGCACTGACATTTTTCAAATCCATGACCCTCAAACAATTCTCAATCCTTTTAAGAAAGTCATAGGCAATTAACAGATCGTGACTTTGTTGGTCACTTATAATCCCCACATCAGCCAGTTTACGCAATGCATTGCGGGTACTGTGCGTTCTCAAATCAATATGTTCAGAGCCATGAAGCAATTGCAGATAATGTGTTATGAAATCAATATCCATAATCCCGCCGGGGCCCCGTTTTATTTCATATTTGTCTTTCGGGCTCCCCAGTTCTTTCTCGACACGTTGACGCATCTGGGTGATTTCAGATCCCAGATACCTGGCATCATATTTCTGATAAATCGCCGCTGAAATGGCACTGAGCGATTGTTCTCCCAAACCACTGGCATCATCTATTATCGGGCGGCAGCGGGTCATCATTTGCCGTTCCCAGACTTCGCGTCCGGCAGTATGGTATTCAATGAAATACGGCGCCGGACTGACCAAGGTGCCTGCAGTACCATGTGGCCGCAAACGCATATCAATTTCATACAGGATACCGTTGGGACTGGGAAGGGCGATATGGCGGAGTAATAGCTGTATCTGTTTTATCATTCCGGCGGATGCCCCCTCTACATTGCCCGGATATAAAAATATCAAATCAAGGTCGGAGCCAAAATTCATTTCGTTGCCAGCCATCCGGCCCATACCCAGGATAACTATTTCTTCATCTGAATAATGATATTCCCTGGCCAGGATCTGCATGGTGGTCCAGAGTGTCGCTTCTGCCAGATTTGTCAGTGCCTGTTCTGCCTGTTCCTGATTAAACTGCCCGGTTAACCAGGCCAGTAAAATACGAAACATGAATTCGTTTTTGCAAACCCTGAGGTTCTCCATTCTGTCTTCCAGATCACCGGCATCAGTAATAGACAACAAACTGTTTTTTAAATGATCCAGTGGGAACTCTTCCAGAACAGGTTCATCAATATACCTTGCGATTTCACGGCCGCGAAAAAATACAAAACGGGTGAAATACCAGGAGGCGCCAAAAACCTTTGCCAGTAAGGTAATATTTTCAGGGTATTGACCCC
>JBCKWI010000034.1:0-17706 GCA_038922795.1 Gammaproteobacteria bacterium | reverse complement strand
TCTCTTGTGTGCTTCACCAGAAACACGCCACACTTCAAAGGCATGGAGTTAGCCCGGTTGAAGATCATCACACCGGTATTGAAACATTTGAAAAATCATTTATTAAAAAATGTTTTATCTAAAATGACTCAAGTTAAATTTACGATAACACGGGCAGACCGGGTAAATTACCGGGAAGAGATTTGTTCAAAATCGTAAGCTGCACTATTATTCTATATACCCTGAAAAAATAATAGAAACATGGTCATAATTGATAATTACAAAATAGGTGTCAACAGCGAACTGCTGCAACTGGCAAGTTTTGAGGAAAACCGTATCCTGGCCACCTGCCTTGTACAACAGGCCACGCGTACACTGGATATCGCGAGCCGTCTGCTGGATCCGCCAATCTTCAATTCGTCTGAATTTATAGAAGCAGTCAGATATTTTGTGGCCAAAAACCGGATGCCGAAAGTCCGGATCATCGTGCATGACCCGGCGACCATCGTTAAACTCGGTCATCGCCTGGTTGAGCTCGCCGGTAATCTCAGCAGTTTAATCGAGATACGCAAGGCTGGACACGATCACAAATACTATAGTGAATGCCTGCTGGTGGCTGACGATACGGCCTTTTTACACCGGCTTAATGGTGAACGCTGCGAGGCCACGGCAAACTTTAATGATCGCCGGCAGTCGAAGTATTACCTGGATGAATTCAATACGATGTGGGATACAAGCGTGACTGACCCGAATCTGAGACGAATGAGTCTGTGAGAAAGCATGTAATTAAATTCGTTTCTGTATTACTGATGTGCCTCCCCCTGCTGGCACAGGCCGGAGACATGACCCTGGAGATTATCCCGCTCAAGCACCGTATGACCGATGATGTTGTCGATTTATTAAGACCCATGGTTGTCCCCGGCGGCACAGTGACCGGTATGAACAACCAGCTCATTATCAAGACCACTCCGGAAAATCTGGCCGAGATCAAAACCATACTGGAAAGCCTGGATCGTCCACCAAGACGTCTCATGATCAGTGTTAAACAGGATGTTGGCGGACACATCCAGTCCCGGGAACAATCTGTCTCTGGCCGCTATTCCACCGGTGATGTCACAGTAGGGGCAGGCGATACGCGAGGATCGCGGGATGGGCTGGTTATTTCCGGGCGTGATGCAGATGGCAATGTGATTCGTTATCGTGCACAGGATTCCACTTCAAACAGTGATGATAAAAGCACTTACACTGTTCAGGCAACCGAAGGCTACCCTGCTTATATCAGCACCGGCCAGTCTGTTCCGGTGCAAAACAGGACCGGTTATGCCACACCAGACGGTGGCATAGTTATCAGCGATGGCGTGGAATATGTGAATGCGGATTCGGGCTTTTATGTCATGCCCAGGCTCAGTGGTAACCAGGTTACCCTGCTGATCGCACCGAAACTGACCCGGGTCAGCCCGGGCAAGGCGCCGGTCTTTGATGTTCAGAATGTTGAAACCACAGCCACCGGGCAACTCGGTGAATGGATCGAACTGGGTGGCCTGAACCAGCAGTTCAGCGACAGTAATCGCGGGAGTTTATCCTCATCAAGCGCACGGGGAAGTGAACTGCGTTCCATCTATGTCAAGGTTGTGGAGATTAAGTAAAGCGGAATTTGGTAGATGGCAAGTAGAATATAGGGATATGGGATGTAGAATTAGGTAGATGGCAGGTAGAATATAAAGATATGGCAGATAGTATATGGGGAGAGAATCTTTCGTTCTTCCCCCAAATTCCACCGACTACCTGCCACCTACTAACTACTGAACAAGAATGATAAAATTCACCGCCTAATAATCACCTGACCTGACCATACTCATACATGCTTTTAACGCTGCGCGGATGCACCGCACTTTCCGGCTTTCGCAAAGATAAACGTCTGGCCTCGGTTAAACAGCTCGTACCCGCAGTGATTTCACTGCAAACTGCATACGTCCATTTCGTTCATCTCCGCGAACCATTGTCAGCGGATGAGACCGCATGTCTGCATAACCTGCTGGATTACGGTCAATCCGGGCAGGAAAATCCTGAAGCTCATCTTCTGCTTGTCACACCACGTTCCGGCACGATCTCTCCCTGGTCGAGCAAGGCCACTGATATTGCCCATAATTGCGGTCTGAAAAAAGTTATCCGTGTGGAACGCGGAACGGCCTGGTATCTGATAACTGAGCAGGGGGAGACACTCTCAAATGATCAGATCGAAAAGATTAAGCCCATCATCCATGACCGCATGACGGAAACGGTGCTTGCGGATTTTGATCAGGCGGCCTCGCTGTTTGCAGAGACGCCACCGGCACCGATGCTGAGCATAAATATCATGACTCATGGAAAGGATGCGCTGATTGATGCCAATCAAACCATGGGGCTCGCCTTGTCAGAGACGGAGATCGATTATCTGCTGGAAAATTTCCGGAAACTGGCCCGCAATCCAACTGATGTTGAACTCATGATGTTTGCACAGGCCAACTCCGAACATTGCCGGCACAAGATATTCAATGCGGAGTGGACTATTGGCGGTAAAAAAATGGCCCTGTCATTATTTGACATGATCCGTGAAACCCATAAACACAATCCCGGCCGGGTACTTTCCGCCTACAGCGATAATGCTGCCGTTATCACAGGCTACAGTGCCAGCCGTTTCTTTCCCGATCCCGCCAGTCATTATTACCAGCCGCACCAGGAAGACGTGCATATCCTGATGAAGGTCGAGACCCATAATCATCCTACTGCCATCTCACCCTATCCCGGCGCCGCTACCGGTTCCGGTGGCGAGATCCGGGATGAGGCGGCCACCGGCCGTGGCGCAAAACCCAAAGCGGGTCTGACCGGGTTCTCCGTGTCCAATCTGAACATCCCGGATTTCATACAACCCTGGGAACAACATTATGGCAAACCGGATCGGATAGTTTCAGCATTGGATATCATGCTGGAAGGTCCGATCGGCGGTGCTGCGTTTAATAATGAATTCGGCCGCCCGGCCTTGTGTGGTTATTTCAGAAGTTTTGAACAGGCCGATCAGCATGGCGTAATTCGCGGTTATCACAAACCGATCATGCTGGCTGGTGGTTACGGCATGATTCGCAGCGGTCATATCCGCAAGCAAAACATCCCTGCCGGCACAAAATTGATTGTATTGGGTGGGCCTGCAATGCTGATCGGTCTGGGGGGTGGTGCGGCCTCTTCCATGGCCACGGGCAAGAGTCATGCGGAACTGGATTTCGCCTCCGTGCAACGTGATAACGCCGAGATGGAACGCCGTTGTCAGGAAGTCATTGATGCCTGCTGGGCGCTCGGTGAAAAAAATCCTGTCTTGTCCATACACGATGTGGGAGCCGGTGGCCTTTCCAACGCCCTGCCGGAACTCATCAGTGTAAGTGATCGTGGGGCATATTTTGAATTGCGCAAGATCCCGAATGCGGAACCTGGTATGTCGCCCATGGAGATCTGGTGTAACGAGGCGCAGGAACGTTATGTGCTGGCGATCTCGCCCGATGTATTGCCGATCTTCGAGCGTTTTTGTAAACGCGAACGTGCGCCATATGCAATCTTGGGCGAGGTCACAGATGATGGTCAACTTATCCTGCATGATGAATTATTCAATAACAAACCGATCGACATTCCGCTGTCTGTGTTGCTTGGACAAATACCACGCATGCAACGATCAGCAGATTCGATCAGACAAAAAGATACATCATTAAACCTGAAGAACACTGATCTTCAGGAAACCATCCATCGTATCCTGCACCTGCCCGCGGTAGCAGACAAACGCTTTTTGATCACGATAGGTGATCGAACTGTCTCGGGACACACTGTACGTGATCAGATGGTTGGCCCATGGCAGACCCCGGTTGCAGATTGTGCGATCACAGCGAGTGCCATAGACGCCTGCACCGGCGAGGCCATGGCCATCGGTGAACGCACTCCTCTTGCATTGATCAATGCCCCGGCATCAGGGCGTATGGCTGTGGGTGAAGCAATTACCAATATAGCGGCTGCGCGGATACTGATGTTGGAAGATATTTCATTATCAGCCAACTGGATGGCTGCCTGTGGAGAAGGCGATGAAGATGCCAGACTCTATGCGACTGTGCGGGCCGTGAGTGAGTTATGCCAGTCACTCGGGATTTGTATCCCGGTCGGCAAGGATTCCCTGTCCATGAATACCGTCTGGAAAGACAATGGCCGGCAAAAACAGGTCACTGCCCCGTTATCATTGATCGTTTCTGCATTTGCCCCGGTTGCGGATATCCGCCAGAGCCTGACGCCACAACTCAGGACCGATATTGATGAAACAGTATTACTGCTGATCGATCTCGGATATGGCAAAAACCGTCTGGGGGGCAGTGCGCTGACACAAGTGTATAACCAGATTGGCGGCGTGGCGCCGGACATTGGTCAATCGGAAGACCTCAGAATATTCTTCCGCGCCATTCAGATCCTGAACGAAACCGGAATGATACTCGCCTATCACGATCGCTCTGATGGTGGCCTGTTTGTGACATTATGTGAAATGGCCTTTGCAGCACGTACAGGTCTCAATATTGATCTGAATAATCTCAATGATGAATTATTGCCAATATTATTTAATGAAGAGCTGGGTGCAGTGATCCAGGTGCGCAAGGATGATATCGAAACAGTCAGGAAGACATTCAGTGAATCAGGATTAACTGATCACATCCATGTCATCGGTACATTGAACCGGAACAAGTCTCTGAAAATTGTTCAGCAGGGCAAGGATATATTCTCTGAAGACTTACACACGTTACACCGGCACTGGTCGGAAACCAGTTACCAGATGCAGGCACTGCGAGATAATCCGGAATGTGCCCGGCAGGAATATGATCGACTGCTGGATAAAAATGAACCTGGTATATCAGTACATACCACTTTTGAATTATCAGCACCGGTTATTCAAACCGGGGCACGTCCATCCATTGCCATCCTGCGTGAGCAGGGTGTAAATGGTCATATCGAGCTGGCCGCTGCCTTTTACCGTGCCGGGTTTGATTGTGTTGATGTGCATATGCAGGACATTATCAATGGCGATGTCTCGCTTGCATCATTTCATGGACTCGCGGCCGGTGGCGGCTTTTCCTATGGCGATGTACTGGGCGCCGGCGGCGGTTGGGCAAAATCCATACTATACAATCCCAGGGCCAGGAATGAATTCCAGGCATATTTTGCACGAACGGACAGCTTTGGCCTCGGTCTCTGCAACGGTTGCCAGATGTTTTCTCAACTTCGTGAATTAATTCCCGGTGCGGAGCAGTGGCCTGATTTTGTCCGTAATCAATCAGAACAATTTGAGGCACGGCTGGTAATGGTTGAGGTTACCGAATCACCCTCCATATTACTGAGTAATATGGCCGGTTCCAGATTGCCTGTGGTAGTTGCCCATGGCGAAGGACGGGCAAGTTTTCAATCCGGCACGGCGGCCCGATCAGTAATTGCCAGCCTGCGCTATATCGATAATTATGGCGAACCAGCAGAAATCTATCCTGCCAATCCCAATGGATCACCAGACGGACGAACCGGATTTACCACACCGGATGGCCGTTTTACTATCATGATGCCACATCCCGAACGGGTCTTTCTGAAGCAGCAGTTTTCATGGTTCCCTGCCGACTGGAAGCTCGAAGACAGCCCCTGGATGCAGTTGTTCAGGAATGCACGGGGATGGTTGGATTGAGGACAAAATGCGAGTACCGGGCGCCAGGTGCTGAAGGCTGGGGCAAATTCTGTATATCATGTCCGTTGGCTTTATCAGTCAGCAAATTATCCTTGAACTCCTGCATACCAGTATGGGTCAATAATCAATAATAATCTGCTTATAAAAGGTTGTCCCATGCTGATTAAAAAACCGGCTGACATCAAACCGTCAGAGATTACCCCCGAAACGATCTATCACCAGCGCCGTAAATTCATGCAACATGTGGTCAGCACCGGCATCGCTGGTGCGCTGGTTGCGTCAGTCCCCGGACTGATCTTTGCAGAAGACAAAAACTCATCTCAAAGACCGGCGGGTGAAAAATTATCTGCTATCAGTAAGAGCCCTTACTCCACTGACGAACCATTGACACCTTTCGATGACGTCGCGACCTATAATAATTTTTATGAATTTGGGACTGATAAGGGAGATCCGGCGAGATATTCAGGCCAGTTCAAACCCCGGCCCTGGAGTATCGCCATTGAAGGTGCCTGTGCCAAACCCGGTGTGTATGATCTTGAGGATTTCATAGCGCCACACCAGCTGGAAGAACGCATCTACCGCCTGCGATGTGTCGAGGCCTGGTCCATGGTCATACCGTGGGTGGGTATCCCGCTGGGCGATATGCTCAAACGCTTCGAACCCGCTTCAAAAGCCAAATATGTTGCCTTCACTACGGTTTATCGGCCCGATGAAATGCCGGGGCAGAAACGCTCGGTCCTGCAATGGCCTTATGTTGAAGGATTGCGTATGGATGAGGCCATGCATCCATTAAGTATACTCTCGGTAGGTTTATACGGAAAGGTTTTGCCTAACCAGAATGGCGCACCGATCCGTCTGATTGTTCCATGGAAATATGGATTCAAGAGTATCAAGTCCATTGTGAAGATAGTATTCACAGAGAAAGAACCACCCGCTACCTGGAATATCTCGGCACCGGGAGAGTATGGTTTCTATTCAAATGTGAATCCGGAAGTGAATCATCCGCGCTGGAGTCAACGCAAGGAACGCCGCATCGGCGATTTCTTCAAACGTGAAACCCTGATATTCAATGGCTATGCCGATCAGGTTGCAAGCCTTTACACGGGAATGGACCTGCATAAACATTTTTAATGCGTGCCCTGCTCACCGTAAAAAATTTCCTGTTTGTTTGCTGTCTGGTCCCGTTTATTATACTTATCTTTAATGCTGTAACAGGGAATCTTGGTTCTAACCCGATTGAAAAGGTGCGTCTCTTTACCGGTGACTGGACATTATACTTTCTGCTGATAACACTGGCCGTAACCCCCCTGCGTAAATTTTCCGGCTGGAACGAACTCATTCGTTACCGGCGTATGCTGGGACTTTATGCCTTCTTTTATGCCTGTCTGCATTTTCTGAGTTATCTGGTCCTTGATCAGTTTTTCGATTGGGAAGAGATCGGCAGGGACATCATCAAGCGTCCGTATATTACCATTGGCGTTGCTGCCTTTGTCTTGCTGATCCCGCTGGCGGTGACTTCTACCAACAGGATGATGAAACGCCTGGGCAAAAACTGGAAACAATTGCATAGCCTGATTTATCTGATAGCTACGTTAGGTGTGCTGCATTTTCTCTGGCTGGTGAAGGCTGATATCAGGGAACCGTTGCTGATGGGTATAATTCTCATCGGCCTGCTCATATTGCGTCTACCCTGGTTAAATCACATTAAAAGTTTTCTAAAAAACAGGCTGGCAGAACAACCCTGAACACATTTTGACCCTGACTTTTGCCGGAAGCTGATATACACTTTCACCAGCATATTACCATCCGGGTTTTATCATGGCGAAAAGAAAGGAAATATCAGACTCCGACAGCAACCTTTTCCGCAGCAGTGTTGGAAATGTGGCCATGATCAAACAGGATCGGGCGGAACTCAGGACACGCAGACCCCCACCCATACCCTTACAACGTTATGCTGATGAGCAGGCTGTTATAAAGTCTATTCTGGAATCTCCATTCATCGTGATGGATGTGGAGACAGGTGATGAACTTTTTTTCAAACGGCCCGGGGTTCAGCAAAGAGTCATGGGGAAATTACGCCGCGGCCAATTCGCAATCGAGAAAGAACTGGACTTGCATGGTATGACCGTGACCGATGCAGAGACTGCTTTAAAGCGGTTTCTTAGCCACTGCCAGCAGCATAATTATCGCTGTGTCAGAATCATACATGGCAAGGGGCATGGATCAAAAGATAAAAAACCTGTCATAAAAAACAGGTTGAACCAGTGGTTGCAAAAAAACAGCGCAATACTGGCATTCTGTTCGGCCCGTCCGGCTGATGGAGGGACCGGGGCTGTATATGTCTTAATCAAACGACATAAATAACTTATAAAGTTCAAGATGGCCTGATCAAAGCATGATTATGTGCAATTTACTCAATGTAATTATTTCTATAGCTTAATGCTGTAAAATGTATGCATGATAATTATCGAATCTTTGATCCATAGATCCTATGAACATCGACTTTAAAAGAGAATTAAAAATCCGTGGCAACACGGAATTTGAACAGGCCATAATACGGCTTATCAATTGTATTATTCTCGTCATATATACCTCTATAACATTTCGATATGATGCAATCGATAAGCATGTTGTTTATATGTACATTGCGGCAATCCCTTATTGTCTGACGATTATTTTTTGGATTTATATTGATCCTCGGATAAATCATAAACGACGTATTCTGGGCGTAATATCTGATGTTGGAACAACGACCTATGCTATGGCAGTTTCCGGGGCTATAGCTGCGCCATTCTTTGTTATTTATCTATGGGTAACCTTTGGACATGGATTTCGATTTGGCAAGGCTTATCTATTTACAAGCATGGTTATGAGCATTATCGGGTTCATGTTGGTCATGAAATACAGTTCTTTTTGGCAGGAGCAGTATGTGATTGGATATGGTGTATTTTTAGCTCTTATTATTTTACCTCTTTATGTTTCTACACTACTTACACGATTACAGACTGCGGTTAAACAGGCGGAAAGTGCCAATCAGGCCAAGAGTCAATTTCTGGCAAATATGAGTCATGAATTGCGCACACCGTTAAATGGGGTCATCGGTATGAGTGATGTGTTGGGTACTACACACATGACACTGGAACAAAGGGAATTTGTCAGTACCATACAGGCATCTGCACACATCCTCCTGGCCCTTATCGAAGATATCCTTGATATTTCCAAAATCGAAGCAGGAAAAATCAATATAGAAAATATAGATTTTGATCTGCATGAGTTAGTCAATACCACTATCAAAATGCTGGCACCACAAGCCGAGTCCAAAGGGCTTGAATGCATATTGCACGTTTCCCCTGATGTACCATATAAATTGTACGGTGATGCCATGCATCTGCGTCAGGTGCTGATCAACCTGATAGGAAACGCCATTAAATTTACCAACCAGGGCGGAATTGAAGTCAATGTGGCGACCATTCATACCAATGAAAACCAGACACGATTACGATTTGAAGTTATTGACACCGGCATTGGTATACCGAAGGAAGCGCAAGGACGAATATTTGAAACATTTACCCAGGCAAACCAATCTATTACCAGAAAATTCGGTGGGACAGGGCTTGGCACGGCGATATCACGCCGTCTTATTGAGCTGATGGGTGGTAAAATCGGGGTAATTAGTGAACCTGGACAAGGCAGTACATTCTGGTTTGAATTGGTATTCGTTCAGCAATCAGACACATCTGATCTGGCACCACAAACACCTGCTCTGAACAAACCGCGTATCTTGCTCATTGCCACACAGGGGGTCAGACATGTTACTCTGATAAAACTCTTGTCAGATTGGCAATTAGATTGGGATTATGCGGTATCTGCTTTCGATGCCAATACCAGATTAAGTAATGCCACCGCTAATAATATTCCATATCATGTTGCATTGGTTGATCAGCAGGGGCTTGATATTAATGCTGAATTATTTGCGCAACAGTACCGCACTGATCCAGCATCAAGACACACTAATCTGGTACTCATTAGCAAAAACAGAGACCATATAATTCACTCTCAATTACTGGGTTTTGGTTATTATTGTGTGCTCAATACGCCAATTGAAAAAAGAACGCTGTTCAATACCATACACGCTACCAGTCTGGAACTGACGAATACAGATAATATAACTCGACTGGCGGATTATCAGTCTGATAATTTAACTGTGACACCGCTAAATATTCTGGTAGCTGAAGATAATCCGACAAACAGGGAAGTGATAAAAACAATTCTTGAATATGCCGGACATCATGTTCACATCGTCGAAAACGGTGAAGAAGTCCTTGATACAACTGAACAACAAACGTTTGATCTGCTTATCCTTGATATGCATATGCCTGTAATGGATGGAATAGAAACTGCCAAAATATTTCGATTTACAAATACGGGTAGCGCACATACACCCATTATTATGTATACAGCGGATGCAACGATTGATGCATTGAATGCCTGTGAGGAGGCCGGCATCGATGCGTTCCTGACAAAACCGGTTGAATCCGTAAAATTATTAAGAACAATTGCTGAATTAAGACCTGACAAACGGGGAATTAATAAAAAAGCAGTACCATCTTCACACTCGATCTCAAAACGGGATTTGAATGTATCAACCCTGGACTTTCAATATCTGGATAACCTTGCCTCCATGAGCAAAGATGCCGGTTTTATGGACAATCTAATCAATGGCTTTCTTAGTGATACCGGCAATCTCATTACCAGGATCGAGCAGACGCTGGGACAGCATGATTATTCGACCATACAAGGCTACCTCCATACACTCAAGGGCAGCGCACGGAGTATTGGTGCTACAGCATTAGGGCACTATGCATCACTCATACACGACAATATTCATAACAACGCTTGTCAGGATCTACCCGCATTAATTGTAAAACTCAAATATCAGTTTGAGCAAACGCAGTCTGCCCTGCTTGCATATCTTGATAAACTTGATTCAGCTGTACTCTAGTTTCTTCCTTTCACGGCAAGTATTCATGCAATAATGTTTTTTCAACCGCCATCTGGCAGCCTGTACCCATAAATTATAAATATCCAGTAATTCATCATAACTGACAGGATCGACAGACTGCCTGATCTTTTACAGTGTCTTTAACAACTTATTTCAAACTATATTAGGGATGTTCTGATCAAGTCACCAGTGGCTACAAGCTGTCATTCTGGCACCCTCCGGGTATAAACTCCGGCCAGTATCCCCTTCCCCCTTTCAGGGGGAAGGTACGACTGCATGGAAACGTATACGGATATACTAATACTGCGAGTGCAGGACGCACAGGAGCAGTGCGCAGGAGGTAGAGCAACGCCGGGAGCAGTTGTCGAGGATGGGGGTGCGATATTTTATTTACTGGATGCTGGTTTTCACCAGCATGACGGCAAAGACACTTAATCAGAGGTTCCTTAGTTAAATAATTTAGCCAGTATCTCTCATCGCTGACTCTTGATAACCAGTTGCTGCTTTCCGGTTCTGGGCTTTTATCAGTCTATCCATAAGTCTTAAATCACGTTCTGATATCTCCATTGCGATATCTACCCAATACGAACAGACATTCCAAAGTTCATCATAGGTGATGGGATTAACACGTTGTTTCACTTGTTGCATAGCACGAAATCCATTACGATACTTAGCCGACTTTTCCACATAAGAGTAAACAGAGTTTTTACCCTCTCCACTCTCAGCGAGTATGTCTATAACACCCATGTCAAATAATTCCTCGGAACTGTATACACGGCCATTCAACATCATTTTTTGGACCATATATGGATTAAGACGTTGTAACAATAAATGATAACCACCCATACCCGGGAATAGATTAAAAAGGATCTCAGGAAATCCAAATGAAATACCTTTCTCTGCAATCACAACATGACTTGATAGTGCGACTTCGAAACCACCGCCTAAAGCATCACCACGGACCAAAGAGATTGTCGTAATGGGTAATCTGAATCCAACGATAAAGGAATGGATAGTATCAATACATGTTTTTGCGTATTGCAGTAATCTGGTTTTGTCTTTATTGATAATGCATTCTTTAAACAAGGAGAGGTCCCCTCCCATACTGAAAATACCAGGTGTTTGCGAATCAAGCACATGATAATTAATTGGGACAAGTTTACCGTTGCATGGAAGTTTACCGCTATATTGTTCCAGCATTTTTTGAATCTTACGTACCTCGGATATAAGATCCGGATTAAAACATGGCCTGGGATGCGGTTTCTGATACACCCACACGATTCCTTTTTCAGGTTCAATATGAACATTTATTTGCTTGAAATTTTGAATAGATTCCACATTGTGATATTTAACATTGCTCATGACTACTCCTCCATTTTTCATTGAAGAAAAATGTAAAATATAAATAGTTATTAAACGTGTCTTGAAATCAGACAAAGAAAAGTCTAGCAGCGTATAAGAGTGAAAGTGTGATTAAATTGGAACAGAATTTTTTACAAAAAACTTCTACTCCAAATGAGGTATTTGTGTTCTACCCAAATTGGGGTATGTATCAACTACTCCAACAAGACAACAACATGAACAGCAATCCCTTCTTTGCGTCCAATAAAGCCCATGCCTTCAGTGGTGGTTGCCTTGATATTGATATTACCAATCTCCGTGTCGAGATCATCTGCAAGATTATTTTTCATATCATTGAGGTATGGTGCCATCTTCGGCGCCTGTGCCTGAATAGTAATATCAGCGTTTATAAACTTTAAATCTTCCTTGTGAATTAACTCAATGACTTTTCTCAAGAGTATGCGGCTGTCGATATTTTTAAACTGAGAGTCACTATCAGGAAAATAATTGCCAATATCACCCAATGCCGCCGCACCCAGTAATGCATCACATAATGCATGGATAACGGCATCGCCGTCGGAATGCGCAGCCAGACCTTTTTCATAAGGAATCGTGACGCCGCCAAGTATCAGCGGCCTGTCTGCTGCAAAAGTATGTGCATCATAACCGTGACCAATTCTCATTTTTTTAATCCTGTATCAGGTTCAAAAATATCAACTATCTCAGGTACAATTCAGCGAGTGCAAGATCATCTTGCCGGGTTATTTTTATATTGCCGGCCCGCCCTTCCACCAGTAATGGTTTTAATCCCACCAATTCCATTGCCTGCGACTCATCCGTGACTACCTGATTCCGGTCTATCGCCTGTTGCAAGGCATGGGTTAACCCGGCCAACCTGAACATCTGTGGTGTCAATGCATGCCATAAACCGTTACGGTCGACCGTTTCACTCACTCCATTATCAACATCCGCACGTTTCATGGTGTCACGCACAGGCAGTGCCAGCAACCCGCCAACAGGATGGTCAACCAGCTTGCCAATTAAATGATCAATATCTCCACTGCTGATACAAGGACGTGCAGCATCATGAATCAGTACCCAATCCTCTGCCGCCGCCATACCGGACAGAAAACGCAGACAATTTAATACTGAATGACAACGCTCTTCACCTCCCGGTGTGGTTTTTATCTTTGGATGAGATGAGATTGCCAGATTCTTCCACCAGCTATCCTGCTCAGAAATTGCAACGACGATACCCTTGATTTTCTCATGTGCACAGAATGCATTGAGTGTATGTTCAATAACAGGTTTGCTGTTAAGTTGCAGATATTGCTTGGGTATATCAGCCTGCATGCGTGAGCCGGTACCTGCGGCAGGGATAACCGCCCAGAAATCAGCTGCCTTGTTCATGACAGATTATTCCTGATTTTCTTCAGGTTCAATCTGATAGATGACGTGATAAAATGTTTCATCTTTCTTGATCAAGCCCATTTCACTACGGGCACGTTCCTCAATGGCTTCAAATCCATGTTTCAGATCATGGACCTCTGCAGTCAGTGCCTGGTTGCTTTCGCGCAAACGTTCATTTTCTTCCAGTTGTGCCTGCTTTGCCTTTTGCAGGTGATGAACGTCCGTCAGACTGCCATTACCGATCCAGAGGCGGTACTGGAGTAATACCAGTAAGGTGATCAGTAAAAATGAAAGAAATTTCATTGGTCAATCAATAATTCTGCATTTAATTCCCAAGATTATAAAATGCCTTTCTGCCCGGGTAGCTGGCGCGGCTGCCCAATTGGTCTTCAATCTTCATTAAGCGGTTATACTTTGCAACACGATCTGATCTCGAAAGTGAACCGGTTTTAATCTGCCCTGCTGACGTTGCCACTGCCAGGTCGGCAATCGTGGTATCTTCAGTTTCCCCGGAACGGTGGGATATCACGGCAGTGTAACCAGCCCGTTTCGCCATATCGATAGCAGCCAGAGTTTCTGTTAGCGTGCCGATCTGGTTGACCTTGATTAAAATGGAATTGGCTATGCCTTTATCGATACCTTCCTGCAAAATCTCCGTGTTCGTTACAAACAGATCATCACCTACCAGTTGCACGTTTTTACCCAGCCGTTCAGTCAGCATCTTCCAGCCATCCCAGTCTTCTTCCGCCATCCCGTCTTCCATGGTGATGATGGGATATTTGTCGAACCATGGCATCAGGTAATCCAGAAATTCTTCAGAACTCAGTACCTTGTTTTCAGAGGCCAGTGTATAGCGCTCATACCGGTAAAATTCCGAACTGGCCACATCCAGTCCGAGTAAAATATCTTCCCCTGCGCGATAGCCGGCCTTCTCGATCGCTTCAAGGATCACCTGTATCGCCTCTTCATTGGAAGAGAGATTAGGTGCAAACCCGCCTTCATCACCCACCGTAGTACCCAGGCCTTTATTGGCCAATACGGATTTGAGTGAATGAAATACCTCTGTTCCATATCTGATTGCCTCACGCAGACTGCTGGCACCTACCGGCAGAATCATGAATTCCTGCAGATCGACACTGTTATCCGCATGGGCGCCGCCATTGATAATATTCATCATCGGTACCGGCATTTGAAAAGGACCTTCACCACCCAGATATTGATAAAGCGGGATGCCTTCTTCGTTGGCAGCAGCATGTGCTGTTGCCATCGAAACAGCAAGTATGGCATTGGCACCCAGATTCGCCTTGTTCGGTGTGCCGTCCAGTTCAATCATCATACGATCCATGCCCGCCTGATCGGTGACATCTCTGCCCTGTATCATCGGATTTATTTTTTCAGTGATGTTCCTGATTGCATTCAACACACCCTTGCCTTTGTAGCGCGCCGGATCTCCATCACGAAGTTCCAGGGCCTCACGGATGCCGGTTGATGCACCAGATGGCACCATGGCGGAACCCACTGCACCTTTCTCTGTAAATACTTCAGCCTCTATGGTCGGATTACCACGTGAATCAATCACCTCGCGGGCGATTATGTTGATTATTGCTGACACTCTTTATTCCTGCCTTATTTATTATATTGATTTATAACCGGTGCTGTTTTGCCAGCACATCGATCTCTTTCAGGGTTTCCAGTAATTCACTCATCCTGTCCAGAGGCCACGAATTGGGGCCATCGCTCAGGGCCTGGTCCGGATCAGGATGGGTCTCCATAAAAATGCCGGCTATACCTACGGCCACTGCTGCACGCGCAAGTGCTGGCACAAATTCACGCTGTCCCCCGGATTTTGCTCCCTGACCACCGGGCATCTGTACCGAGTGAGTGGCATCAAACACGACCGGACATCCGGTCTCACGCATGACCACCAGCGATCGCATATCACTGATGAGATAATTGTAACCAAAGCTGGTCCCCCGTTCACAGACCATGATCTGCCCGTTGCCTGTGTCCCTGGCCTTTTCCACGACGTTCTTCATGTCCCACGGCGCAAGAAACTGGCCTTTTTTTATGTTGACAGGTTTCCCTTGCCGGGCGACATTCTGTATGAAGTTTGTCTGCCGGCAGAGAAACGCCGGTGTTTGCAACACATCTACTACAGCCGCGACTTCAGCCAGTGGCGAGTCTTCATGGACATCAGTTAATACCGGTACGCCGATAGTTTTCTTTACCTTGGCCAGTATTTCCAGTCCCTTTTCAATACCCGGCCCCCGATAACTCGCATGTGAAGTTCGATTGGCCTTGTCATAGGAAGACTTGTAGATAAACGGGACAGAGAGCTTCTCTGTGATCTCCTTTAACCTGCCGGCGGTATCCATCGCCATGGCCTCACTCTCTACCACACAAGGACCGGCAATCAAAAACAACGGTTGTTCAATGCCAATCGTAAAATTACATAGCTGCATTTTTCAGTTCCGGATGTTTGGTGTCACGATATTTGTTGGCAGCACGGATAAATCCTGTAAACAATGGATGGCCATCACGCGGGTTTGAAGTAAATTCAGGATGAAACTGGCAGGCAATAAACCAGGGATGATCCGGCAGCTCTATAATCTCCACTAGTTTGTCATCCATTGAGGTACCGGCAATTTTTAGACCGGCCGTGGTCAGTTTTTCCCTGTAACGATTATTGAATTCATAGCGATGCCGGTGTCTTTCGATGATAACATCCTTATCATAAAGTTGTCTGACATGTGTCCCCTCAACCAGGCGGCATTGTTGCCCCCCCAGACGCATGGTTCCACCCAGATCAGAATTTTCATCCCGTTGTTCGACATGACCATCTGCTTTCTGCCATTCCGTAATCAAGGCGATCACCGGATCTTTGGACTGCTTGTCAAATTCCGTACTGTTGGCACCCTCAAGACCGAGTTTATGCCGCGCAAATTCTATGACCGCCACCTGCATACCGAGACAAATGCCAAGATAAGGCACACCTTGCTCACGGGCATACTGGACCGCCATAATCTTGCCTTCGATACCCCGGTTGCCAAAACCACCCGGTACCAGTATAGCATCGGCATGTTCGAGACAACCGGTGCCGGACTGTTCGATATTTTCTGAATCAATATAGGCGATATTGACGCGGGTACGGGTATGTATGCCTGCATGCTTGAGTGCTTCAGTCAGGGATTTATACGAATCCGCCAGATCGATGTACTTGCCGACCATGGTAATATTTATCTCACGGTGCGGATTTTCTATGGCATTAACCACATTGTCCCATTCGTGAAAATCGGCAGGCGGCAGATCCATTTTGAATTTTCTGGCAACAATCTCATCCAGACCCTGAGCATGAAACAGACGCGGGATCTTGTAGAGGTTATCCACATCGACAGCCGAGATAATGGCCGGCTCTTCCACATTAGTGAACAACGCCAGCTTTTTACGTTCATTGTCCGGCAGGGGTGATTCGGTACGGCACACCAGAATGTCCGGCTGTATACCAATGGAGCGTAATTCCTTGACTGAATGCTGCGTGGGTTTTGTCTTGATCTCACCTGCCGCGGCAATAAACGGTACGAGTGTCAGGTGTATAAACAATGTGTGTTCAGGCCCAAGCTCTATACGCATCTGGCGTATGGCTTCGAGAAATGGCTGGGATTCGATATCGCCTACCGTACCACCGATCTCCACCATCGCCACCTGGGCATCGCCCGCACCTTCCATGATGCACCGTTTGATTTCATCAGTGATGTGCGGAATCACCTGCACTGTACCACCCAGATAATCACCCCGGCGTTCTCTCTGGATCACATTCAGATAGATACGCCCGGTCGTGTAGTTATTGCTTTTTCCCATCGGCGTCCTGACGAAGCGTTCATAATGGCCGAGGTCCAGATCCGTCTCGGCCCCATCGTCGGTGACATACACTTCGCCATGCTGGAACGGACTCATGGTACCCGGATCGACATTGATATAAGGATCAAGTTTTAACAGGGTCACCCTGAGCCCGCGGGCCTCCAGGATGGCCGCCAGTGAGGCCGAGGCAATACCCTTGCCCAGCGAGGAAACCACACCACCTGTTATAAAGATAAAATGCGTCATCGGCATGCTGTTTTTTGAACAAGAATCACGGGGGGAGCCGTCCGCATCGATTCCAGAGAATCGCTCCTGATATTACCTAGAGTGGCGGGCGACTTGATATACACTGGAACCAGATGCTAACAGAAACCGCCGGGATTCACTA
>JBCKWI010000033.1:0-17863 GCA_038922795.1 Gammaproteobacteria bacterium | reverse complement strand
ATCCGTGAAAAAATCTACAACTGCGCAAAAGAAAAAGATTTCAAAAAAATCTTCAATCTCTAATAAACCTAAAAAGACCGCTAAAACAAATATGAGCAAAGTTACCAATATTAATAAAAAGTCAAAACGTGCCGGGGGAAAAGGCACCACAAAAGATAACTTTACGCCCTATACGATCAAGAGCGGCGAAGAATACATGGGGCCGGAACAAACCGCTCATTTCCGGGAAATATTATTGATTTGGAAAAGAGAACTCATGGAGGAAGTTGATCGCACTGTTCATCATATGCGTGATGAGGCATCAAATTTTCCTGATCCTAACGATCGCGCCACACAGGAAGAGGAGTTTGCGCTCGAACTTCGCACTCGCGATCGCGAACGTAAGCTAATCAAGAAGATTGATGAAGCACTGATAGCGCTGGATAATAAGGATTATGGTTATTGTGAGATGTGTGGTGTCGAGATTGGTATCCGCCGTCTGGAAGCAAGACCTACCGCCACATTGTGTATCGATTGCAAAACTCTGGATGAGATCAAGGAACGGCATCTGGCATAAATTACCTGTTTCGATTGTATATATCGTCGAACGATATATACAATCCAGACCACGCTTAACCCATCATTCATTCCGGTGTATCAATAACACCTCTCCCGCACCACAGGCCGTGCCGACGGCATCATCGCCTATCATCTGGCTGTGGATGAGATTATTCGATGGGGAATAGCAAACTGGAATATATCAACTGTCCCCAAACAACACTCAATTCAGGTTGAAGTATAAGCTTTTGCCACATCACAGCGCTGCTCATAGGCCTCACGGGCAATTTTGATATCTTCAAGAAACCATGGTAATTCCCGCAAATGCAATGCCTGCGGACCATCCACCAGTGCTTTGGCAGGGTCAGGATGAAAATCAGCCAGTACCATATTTGCCCCTGCGATTACGCCCTGTACGGTAGCATGCATAATATCCAGAAGCTGATCGGGTGCAGCAAGACGGCCACCAACTGAGTGTGACGGATCAATACACACCGGCATTCTTGTCATGCGTTTAATCACCGGAACATGGGCAAAATCTACCAGATTTCGGTGCGGATCGGCAAAATTGGTTTTCATGCCCCGCAAACAGAAAATGATACTCCGGTTACCTTCGTTCGCCAGATATTCAGCCGCATTCAGTGATTCTTCCAGTGTGATGCCAAAGCCCCGCTTTAGCAGCACCGGGAATTCCCGTTGCCTGCCAACACTTTTTAATAATTCAAAATTCTGTGTGTTGCGCGTACCTATCTGCAACATCACACCGGTGGGACAACCGGATTTGACGAGTGCCTCCTGAATTTCATCAATATGGTCTTCGTGCGTGATCTCCATCGCGATGACCTTGATATCGTAATGACCGGCAAGCTCAAACACGTAAGGCAAACATTCCTTGCCATGGCCCTGGAATGAATATGGGTTGGTCCTGGGTTTATATGCCCCCATGCGTGTGCATTGTTGTCCATTATCCCGCAATGCCTTCATCATGATCTCGACATGTTCCGGGGTATCGACAGCACACAGCCCGGCAAAAACATGCAGATTGTCCTGGCCAAACCGGATGCCGTTGTATTCGAAATCACTGGGGCGGAAGTCATCTTTATGCCGGCCCAGGATGCGATATTCACGGGAGATGCGCACAACCCGCTCAACTACTTCAAAACTTTCAATTGTTGCCGCATCCAGTGACAAGGTGTCACCAATCAGGTAAAGCTCCGTCAGGGTTTGCAGGGCGCCTGTTTCCTCATGAATACGGTAAGATATGCCCGGCAGATTGGAAAGATAGCTGATCAATTGTTGATAGTTTGGATCCGTCTTATCACTATCGGGATGCAGGATGATGATCATGATGTTTCAACCCTATTATTCAGTAAGACCTTTTAACCATTGTGTATAAATGACATCAGCGAACTCATGCAATGAGGCAATACGCTGTTCAATATTCTGCAACATCTCCTTGCCGGACTGCACGCTCTCGCTTGGTGCAGGCAAGTCATTATTATAAAATGTCAGCCACTCCCTGACAGCTTCTTTATCCATCTCCACATGACATTGGAGTGCGAAGGTGTTATTTAAAACAAAACCCTGATGAGTACAAAACCGGCTTTTGAATAATGGTATGGCCTGTTCGGGCAGCGTGAATGCCTCACCATGCCAATGAAAAATTTCAGTTTCAAAAGATAATTTGTCCAGCCAGTCCGGTGAAGAATTCCGGACGATTCGTTCCAGAGGAAACCAGCCGATCTCGGTGACATAATTGCGTTCTACTCGTCCGCCCAATGCCTTGCTGATCAGTTGTCCGCCGAGGCAATGGCCAAGGACCGGGATATGTTGATCGTGTGCCTTGCGAACCAGATCGAGCTCAGCGTTGATCCAGGGCAAATTGCCATTAACACTCATCGGTCCACCCATGAAAACGAGCCCGGAGGCATTGTCCGGTTTTGCCGGTACCGGCTCGCCCTCATCTATCCTGATAATCTGACAGGAAATATTTCTGGCCGAGAGAAATTCGGCCAGATAACCGGGCCCCTCACATGCGATATGTCTAAAAACAAATACGGGTTTCATAAAATATGAAATATGAGATATAAATATGGTCTATGGTTATCATATATTAAACAAAAATTATGACATGATGATTAAAAATATCAGTTTGATGTTACTCCTGTTTTCGATACCGTGCATGGCGGTTGAAAAAATTACAGTGGTCGGTCTATTCAAGGACAGGGCCATCGTCAATATTGATGGCAAACAGCATATACTCACGATTGGTAAAACCAGCCCTGAGGGCGTCAGGTTGATCTCCGCCAACAGCAGAGAAGCGGTACTTGAGATTGATGGCAGTCAAGAAACCTACACCCTTGGTACGCATATCAGCGGTGAGTTCACTCCTCCCGCCTCCGGTACAACAGTCACCATTGCACCCGACAGTCTGGGCATGTATGAAGTCAACGGCAGCATCAACGGGTTTCAGGTCAAATTTGTGGTGGATACCGGCGCAACCCTGATCGCCATGAACAAGCATCATGCGAACCGGATTGGTCTTAATTACAAGATGGAAGGCGTGGAAAGTTTATCTGAAACAGCCTCAGGCTACGCAAAAACATACCTGGTTAAATTGAAAGAAGTGCGCGTGGGTGACATTGTATTAAATGATGTACAGGGTTCAGTCCATGATAGTGAATTTCCAAGCGTCATATTGCTTGGAAATTCATTCCTAAATAAGGTGAATTTAAACCGTGATGGTGTATTGTTAAAACTGGGAAAATAAATAATAACAAAAATTATTTAATATTTTTGCCATTCATCACTATCAAATGTGACCACATCAAAACCATCAACCTTCAGGCCGGTTATTTTCCTCATTTTTTCAGGTGTTCATGCGAATCTTCAGCAGCACTGCGCAAGTCAATTTTCCACTGCTAAATTCGATGTCGCTGATAGCCTGCGGTTCATCATATTCTGATATAAAAAAACCCCGGATATAAATCCAGGGTTTTTTTATACTCATGAATAATTTATTAATCAGCTATTTTTATCCTGAGAGGGTTTCAAATCAGATGATGAATCATATGCAGGCTCCTGACTCGAGTCGGGTAGTGGTGGTTTACTAGCCAATACAGAGCCTGTGTATAACAGTGGAATCAAAGCGAGAATTGCCAGTATTTTTCTCATGGAGTATCTCCTTTAGTTGAAAATTTAGAAACCATTTTGGTTATAGTTAATAAATAACCGCATGGCACAGTAAATTTATCTGGTATTTAGACTTGTTCAAAACATTAATTTATATTAATCATTCTGGTGTACTGGCACGCCTTAATCGGTACAAAGACCCACTGCCGTATTTCTTTGCCAGTTCAGTCATGCCGAGATAATCACTTGTAAAATCCCGGTTGGCACTGACTGCCAGCATGCAAGCTGACTGTTCTGTTAAATATATCGAACCAGGTGTTGTGACCGGTTCAATGCGTGCAGCTATATTTACATGCGTGCCAAAATAATTATTTTTCATGATGATTGGATCTTCCGCACAATAAACAGGACCAGTATGCATACCGATCCGTATACTGGTATCTGTTGGCAGACCGAACAGATTCCAGTCAGTCGTGGTGACCATCTCGCGTAAACACAGGGCAAACTCTGCAGCATGGTTAACATCTTCAAAAACCAGGAATAATCCGTCTCCCCAGGTGTTGACAAACACCGGAGGATCATCAACCTGCTTCATTATACTGGCTATATGACCAAGAAAATTAACAAAAAAGGATGGTGTATCTTCTTCCTGCAATTTGCTGAAACCGACACAATCGGCAAATATCATGGTTCTGATCTGCCTTCCTGAAATAGGAGACTGTATCTTTCCTGGTTTATTGTCCGGAATGTGCTGACTGCCTGCCGGATGTTGCGATGCCTGGCTCTCTGGCCGATCCATATTCTTTCGTAATAGACCCGGATCTATCTGGATTGATTGGTTCCCCGTATTACGCCATGATTCCAGATTCTCCAGCGTGCCCCACTCTCTGCATGAACCGATTGATCAACTACCGTTAATAGAACTGCCTTACTCTCCAGTTCCTGCGCCTTGAGTATGGCCTTGCCACAGATGAGCCTGTTAGTGTAGGTAAAGAGCACGTCATCACCGAGATAGCTTTCCTGTGTCGCGTATGTCAGCGTGGTTGCGCGTTTTGATACAACTTCAAATCTTTCCACCCATTTCTGGCCGGCAATCTCCAGGCTGGATTTGATAAAGTCAGATCGTTTAAATGGCAAGATGATATGTGTTTCATGGTTCCGTTTTTGCATCTCTTCCAGAAATATCAGGTCTGCGCCACATGCAGCCGAACAATATCCGGTGACCATTTCTAATTGTTCAAGATTATCCCGGATGGATTTCCTGACCAGTGGCTCAATTTCAGGTGGAAATCTGGCATCAGTTCGTTCCTCGGCATCAATCATATGACCGGAAAATGCAAGCACAACCGGCACACGTAACAACTCCAGGATGTTGCCGGTATGGGTCCGATAAACAGAGAGGTATCTAATCTGTCGTCTCATGCTGGCAATATCACCAAACCGGTTACCCGCAAACTGAACAGCCTGTCTGTAACAATCCTGTGCCGCATCGTATTGCTCCAGTAACAGCTCCGCTTCACCCATTGTTGCATGGAGCCAATGGTCTGTTTCCATGCCAGACCTGAGCTGCTGTTGGCATAATTCATGAACCTGTATGGCGATATCAGTTGCCTGTTGTGTCTTGCCGCAGAAAAGACCCATCGTGGCAGCATTAATTCCGGGATAGGCTTTCCCGGTCAATACAAATGCCTTGTTGTAATAATCCATACTTTTCCGGGCATATTCCTGACGCTGACTGGTATCTTTGATTTTTGACCAGAAGTCTTTTGCCAATCTGCCCGCTAGACTGAGGGCATCCGCGTAAAGGGGATCCTGATCTTTCAAGAGCGGTAATATTTCGCCGACCAGGTTGACCGCAGTCGTAATCGAACCACTGCGCGCCAGTGCCAGGGCCCCTGAATATTTCAGGGCGAGGTTATGCGGATATTGAAGCATGCCCTGTTTCAATATGTCATAGGCAAGTGAAGGATAACCCAGTTCAAGAGCGGTATTACCCGGATTGAGATAGTCATGTTCCGGCAGATCAGGATCATGACCATGCTCCACCCAGAATGACGCCAGGTCATCAATACTGGTGAATTTGTCCGGGCCTGGCTTCAACATGAGGTATTTTCAGTTTTTAAGATTTCTTTTATGTAGTTTAATCGATGCTTCAATAATATTTGATTTGCCAGCACCGGGTACCTTGACGGGCCTGTCCCTGTGTAAAGCGACCCAATCACCATTCTCCCTTAATGCTTCCTTGCCCAGTTCAATGACGAAAAAATATAAAGCGAATTTATAATCTTTCTGGTTTTATTCTGATAAAAACCGGCAAGCATATCGGCATACAGGTAGACACTATGAATGTTTTCCCTTCATTACAAAGCTGAGTGGCTAAATGATCGGGCAACAGCGGATATAATCCGGACTTTTTTTGATCAACTTTCTCTCTAATAACGATGACATCAGAATTAAACTCGTCCAGTTTGTCCAGTGTTCGAGGGTATCCAATTTGGTTATGTTTGTCCTCAATATCAAAAGACATGGATTCAAGTTGATAGCTGACAGTTTCATTCGGGAATAAATATTTCGCCTCATATAAATCCTCGGAATGAGTATGCAACGTGGACAGGGAAAGCCTGATAACGGGCCCTCGATCAGGCGGATAAAGATGATTTTTCATTCCCCTGTATTCCGGCGGCATTCAGTCCATGGCCCCGGTCAGTTTGAATCCAATTATCTGGGAAATAATGTGATCGTTATCACTATCATCAGTGATAGCGAAGAGGATATGACATCGCCGGGCGATGAAGGCATAGGCCTGAAGATATTGAAGTTCACCAGGAGAGAGTCCGGTATTTGATTTTCCCTGGATCTCCGTTGGTTTTGGCAAGGTAAAACATGATGTGGCCCTGCTTTTCAATTCTGAATATTCGCCGTTATTCAAATCATGTTTGTCATCAATCTGTGTGTTGACGATCACGAGTTCAGCACCAATTTACAGTCCTGCGCGTTCAACTACATAATTATCTCCCTTGTTAAGGGTCGTGATTATTCTCAGTTGAGTATGTGGAAAATTACCCTGGATATGTCCCAGAACAGATTTAACGAGACCTGTTAATTGTGACTGTCTCCGTGAAGTAAATGTGTGATGACCTATCACACCTATAACCAGCGGGATCCGGCCATCGATTTTCATATCAACATTTTATCGATGAATAAATCACAATTCAGACCGACTGTTTGAGGCGATTCTTGTCCCAGTAAACTTCCTTGCCGCCTTTGGCCTGTGTGATGGCCCGTGAGAACACGAATAAAAGATCGGACAGCCGGTTGATGTAACTTAACGTATTTGGATTCAGATATTCCGTCCTGGCCAGTTTCACCATACTCCGCTCTGCGCGGCGGCATACTGCACGGGCAAAATGACACAGCGCACCGGATAATGTGCCACCCGGAAGAATAAATTCATCCAGTGGTTTCAGGTCTTCATTATAGGTATCCAGCAGTTCCTCAAGACGGCTGATATGGGCTGGTTGGGTGACTGGTTTACCGGGGATTGATAATTCGGCGCCAATATCAAACAAACGGTGCTGGATATTAAGCAGATAACCGGCAATATCCTCCCCCACACCGCTCGCAATCAATACCCCAAGGATACTGTTGAGTTCATCGACATCACCCATTACAGCAACACGCAGGCCGTCTTTCTCAACACGTTTTCCGTCCGCCAGGCCGGTAGTGCCGTCATCGCCAGTGCGTGTATAGATTTTTGTCAGACGCTTCGCCATTGTTGAGACTACCGGAGATATTGAGAGGAGAAAAATTAAACTACTGGCATGTTCAGGTAATTCTTATGCCTTGTGATTGCATCATCCATGACCTGACAGCCTCATATATCCCGAACAACAGGGCTACATAAAAGAGATCACCCAGCAACGTATTGCCAAAAAACGGAATGGCCATGACATAACACGTGACCAGTCCTTCCCAGGTCAATGGATAATTGAAGCCTGACAACCAGTCACCGAAATTCGACAACGCAAAAAAGATAACCGATGCAGATAATGTAGTCGCGCCAATCCGTAAAATACTGCGGTGCCCACGCAAAACCATACGCCCGATCATGGCGCAGATGAAGAAACCCAGATAAACACTGATCATGGTCACAGGATGATAAAATCCTATAAAGATGTCGCTTATTAACAATGCCAGCAAGGGCACGAGCCAGTACCGTCGCACGGCAATATAGGACCCGGCAAATAAACCCAGGGCACCTAACGGGGTGAAGTTAGGTGGATGCGGGACCAGCCTGGATAATGCTGCAAGGATCACAAGCAGAAAGCATAACCAGATACCGGAGGATATTGTCGTTTTGATGTTCATTAGTAATTTCTCTGGCCAGTCGGATAGAATATTAGCCTATTATCATTATAGTTTGAAATAATGAAATCCGGCACAGTTAAAATTCATAGCCAACGGTAAGCATAAAATTTCTTTCAGGGGCCGGGAAAAAGCCGGTTTCCATATTCCCGGTCCCCGGATTAAATCCTACACCGGCGCTGTCACTGTATTTCTTGTCCAATATATTGTTTATTCGGGCATTAATATTCCAGACCCCGTTATCGTAACGCAGATAAAGATTGCCGGTACCATATCCCGGCAGTAATGCGAAGTTATTCTGGATATCACCGGAGGCAACCCTGTCGTCGATTAACAGTACCTCTCCGTAGAGACTCCAGTCAGGAAGAAAGCGGTATGTAGTAGAAAAGTGTAGTTGATGTTCAGCCACCAATGGTATCCTTTCACCTGTATTCACTGTATTTTCAAATTTCGCATCAGTATAGGTGTATTTTGTACTGACTGTGATCTTGTCAACAGGAGTGACTGTAAAATCAAAGATGGCCCCCGTTCGTTTGGTTGGATCAAGATTCACATTCTGCCCGAAAAGACCGATCAGGGGATTGAAGGCCAATTCATTTTCCAGCTTCAGAACATAACCCAGAAGCCTGGATGAAATCCACCGGTTCCGCCATTCGACCCCTGCTTCGTAGGATGTCCCGGTTTGTGTTTTCAGTTCGGGCAAGCCACTGAAAAACACATCAGTCTGTTCATCGACCAGGGGGATGCGGTAATTGTCTTCACGCTTGATAAAAAACCGCCATGCATCATCAGGTGTAATTGTTATGCCCATAGTGGCCGCAGTAAGATGATCAGCAGGCTTGATAGGCACAAATGCCACAATTTTATTCTCAACCCAAGCTTTTCTTAAACCACCAGTAATGGACACAACATCATTCAGGGGCAGTGTTGCAAGTGTATATATACTTTTTAGATCCTGATCGCTTCTGGTAAAGGAAACAAGTTTGTAATCAGTTTTTTCGATATCGGCTCCGGCCACCAGCAACATTTCCTGATTGCCATACGAAATTTTTCCACGCACACGCGGATTAAAACTTTGATGCATTCTTTTCTGGGTAAATGCAAAACCGAAACCACCACTGAATGTTATGTTACCGTTAACGTCTTCATCACGGCGGGTATATTCTCCTGCTATGTCCCAGTCCGGGGTTAATGAAAATGCGCCACCGGCACGAAAGACATCAGCAATGGAATCATTAAAGTCCAGTGGCTTGGTAGTCTGTTTACGGGAAATATTTATTTCATTGGCAAAAAGCGCTCCCGGCACCCCAAGCTCCTCATTTGTCCGCTGTAATTCCGCAAAAATACTGCCACGGCCCCAATCATAGGAAAGATTGGTGAAGACATTCAGATATTCAAGATCATTATTATCGCGATAGTTATCAGACAGGCGTCGCTCCAGGGATGTGCGTATACCGATTCCATTATCAAAACGGTTCGCGAGATTCAGAACCTGCAATTGCTGATCATAACTGCCGTAACCCAGGTCAACTCCAATTTCCAGGGCATCCGGCTGCCGGGTAATAATATTTATTACTCCTCCCACTGCTTGATCACCATATAACACCGTGGCGCTGCCCTGAATAATCTCAATGCGCTCGATGTCCTTGATCGAAATTAAATTCAGATCCGGTGCATGCAGGTCTGTATTATTCAGCCGCCGGCCGTCAACCAGGATAAGAGTATTGGCGCCAGCCGAATCACCAAAACCACGCATATCGATAGTGGCCCGGCTGCCATCTCCGTAAAGATCCCGTATTTGCACACCGCCCTGGCCTCGCAGAACATCGATAACATGGTTTGCGCCGGATTCGATAATCTGATTGCGGGTTATTACAGTAATGCTGCCGGCTGTTGGAATACCTGGCGTCTCCCAGCGTGTCGCACTGACAACAATGTCTTCCAGCGACTCAACCGGCTCAGCATGGCCATGATTAACATTGATAACCGGTAATAAACCGGCAACGATATAAAAGGATATTCTGTTTCTCATCTGCACTCACCCGCGCTGTCTAAGATGATCAAAAATCACGGGGGTGAAAACGAAGAACTACACCGGCCAGAGCGCAGGAGTATTTTCGCCTCTATCGCCCACCGCGATATGGTTAATGTTGCAGCAGGCCGGTCTCCGGGCTCACGAGCGATAGAAAGACTATCCTGTTCAGTCACCTTCCCATGTATTTCTACACAGTGGTATTCAGACTGATCATTAACTCGTTTACCGTTGCGGGGGCAGCGCCGGCATTACTGTTATTAAACAATGCACCGGCTTCCCATTTAACCCTGCTCAAGAACTGTGACAGGGAACCTGTTACTGTAGGAATAATGAACAATGTTTATTGTGAAGTCAATTTTATTTTTATCGGTTGAATGATTGATTTGGGCCAAAAATTAAAACTGTCCTTTAAGCATAATTTAAGCTAATTAGCTCATACTAGCTGAAATTTTCAGTCGGTTGATTTCACATGTCCACAAACAGAATTGTTAATTTTTATATTGAATATCCGGCCTGGGACCGTTCTACCCGGATATTCCACTGGCTTAACGCCCTGCTGATATTTACCCTTATTGCCCTGGGTGTGGCCATACTGAATGCCGCCACTTTAGGTATAACACCCGAAGGCAAAATCCTGCTTAAAACCATACATGTTTACGTGGGCTATGCCTTCGTGGCTAACCTGATATGGCGCATCATCTGGGGTTTTGCCGGAAATCACTACGCCAGATGGAAAACTATATTGCCTTTTGGTAAAGGCTATCTGGGTGATTTATCGAAATACGTTAAAAATCTTTTTTCAGACAGGCCGGCGCAGTATCTCGGTCATAATCCTCTTGCCCGGCTGATGATTGGAGTCATGTACCTGCTACTGTTCGTACAAGGCATCAGCGGCCTTACCCTGGCGGGAACTGATCTCTACCTGCCGCCTCTCGGACATGAGGTCAAGGAATATGTTGCGGGCGCCGGAGAGGACCACAGCAAGATAGTCAACATCAAACCCGGTTCAAAAGAGGGCATAGATGAAGCGGCCTATAACAGGATGCGTGCGGTCCGTAAACCCATCGCCGAGACCCACGAAATCCTGTTTTATCTCTTGCTCCTCGCCGTAATTTTACACCTCATCGGCGTCGCGTTTACTGAAATTCGTGAGAAAAACGCCATCGTTTCAGCGATGATTACAGGTAAGAAATACTTCAAGTCCCCTCCCGTAGATCTTGAGAAATGATGACTTAAGCATTCCTTAAGGTATCTGTGATATTTCTTAACAATCCACTTTGGAGTTCAGATATGTTCAGAATTATTAATAAACCCGGATTAAAGGACCAGGCTGAATCCGGAATAACAGACAGGAATTTCGCAATACCACAACCTGCGCATGATTTTAAATTTGGGGCTGAAACCGCGTCTGTGTTTGACGACATGGTCAACCGCTCGGTCCCTAATTATAGCGAAATTCAGCGAATGGTCTGTGAACTGGCCGCAAGTTTTGCCGCGCATGGTACCAATCTCTATGACATCGGGTGTGCCACTGGCACTACCCTCTCCCTCCTGAGTAATTTACTGGACAAGGACGTTCAGCTTATTGGCATGGATAACTCGAATGAAATGCTCGAAAAGGCAAGCCATAAATTCAGAGATCAACCGTGCAAGGACAGAGTTAAACTGGTCAATGCCAACCTGAATGATCCACCGGGTATAGAGAACAGTTCGGTTGTTATCCTGCTGCTAACACTGCAATTTGTCAGACCACTGAACCGGGGAAAACTCATCAGGGAAATCTATAACGGCCTCAATAACAACGGATGTTTAATTCTCGTGGAAAAGGTCACCGGTTCATGTACCCTGCTGAACCGGTTATTTATTGAATATTATTATAACTACAAACGCCGCATGGGTTATTCAGAACTTGAAATATCCCAGAAGCGTGAAGCGCTGGAAAATGTTTTAATACCTTATCACCATGAAGAAAACCTGAAGTTACTCCTTGATACGGGGTTCTCTCATATAGAGGAATTTTTCCGGTGGTATAATTTTTCAGGCATTGTTGCTGTAAAGTAAACTACAGATAGATTACCAGTTGGTTACCATGTTGATCGCTTATGGGAATTTTTTGTTTCGCTATCGTAATATCCTGTTTCCCGCAGTTCTTTTCGTTCTTTTTATATTCTTTAAACCTTATCCATTCGCTGAGGACGAGAACCTCGATATTTGGCTGGATATTACCGGCATATTGATCATACTCATCGGGCAAGGGATCCGGGCTGCAGTAATCGGGTTGGCTTATATCAAACGGGGCGGTAAGCAAAAAAGAATACATGCTGATACGCTGGTGACGGAAGGCATTTTCGCCCACTGCCGCAACCCGCTGTATGTTGGCAATCTTTTCATAATCATTGGTTTTCTGGTTATCTATAATAATTTCTGGGTTTATTTGCTGGGTGGCGGTTTCTTCCTGTTTTCCTATATAGCCATCGTGGCTGCCGAAGAATTATTCCTGCACCGGAAATTCGGAGCTGAATTTGAACAATACCGCAAAAGAGTGAATCGCTGGTTTATTAATTTGCGCGGGATCCGAAAGACACTGAGCACAATGACTTTCAACTGGCAGCGGGTCCTTTTCAAGGATTACACTACATTTCTGACCTGGTTTTTAACCGTATTTTTAATTCTTTCCTTTGAGCAGATTACTTTTCACGAATTTTTTTCTGGCAGCGGATTTTCCGGCAGTCGATTTCTTCACAGGTTTTTTCTTTGCAGACACAGCAGCCTTTTTCACAGCCGTTTTCTTTTTGGCCGTAATTTTAGCGCTGGTTTCGACCTTTTTTATGCCGGTTTTTTTCTTGGCAGGCATCGTTTTTTCTCCGCCCATTAAAAAATCAGCGTGCATCTATACCAGAAAGAAATTACCGAAGCAATCATGAATTTAGACCGGATTTCAGCTCAGGCCGCTTGATCTGTTCAATCCACAGCCTTGTTGCACCGCAGACTGCAACCGGGATCGCAATAAAATTGATCACCGGAATCATGGTCAGCAACATCACGCCAAGACCAAACCCGAAGGCAAGCTGGCGTCTGGTTTTCATCATGTTGCGCAACTCGGAGAAGATAATGCCATGATTTCCTGTTGGAAAATCCAGATATTCCAGGGCCAGCATCCAGGCGCCGAACAGGACCCAGAGAAACGGGGCTGTAAAATTAATGAATGGAATAAAAAACAGCAGAATGAGTGGTACGGCCCGGACGAGAAAATAGATAATCTTCGTAGATTCGGATTTCACGGCCTTTTTTATTTCTGCCGGTAATTGTGCAAGACCGCCTCTATCCTGTGTCTTGATGCCGGTGATTTGTGCTTCCACGGCCTCTGCCAGAAATCCATTAAAAGGTGAGGCAATCAGATTGGCCACTATGGAAAAACAGAAGAACACAACCGTCAGACTGATGATCACAAACAATGGCCAGAGCAACCAGCGTAACCATTCCCACCAGCCGGTCAGGAATGAACTGATGAATTCATTCAGCGTATGAACTCCGTAACTGATAACAACGGCGAATAATATGGCATTGATCAATAACGGGACCAGGACATACAGCCTGATCTCGGGTTTGATGATCAGGTCAAAACCATTGAGTGTGTATTTAAAACCCTTGATGAGGTCCTGCATAAGCAATTGTCAGAGTTGATTAGGACAGATGCACCTGTGTCGGCGCCGTCCAGCCTTGCTGCTGATGTTCAGCAACAACAGTTGTATAGATACCTCCGCGAACATTGAATTCTGCGGTCAGGCGCATGAATCTCGGGTGTATTGCATTTACCAGATCTTCAAGGATCTGGTTAGTGACAGCTTCATGGAAAGCCCCTTTATCACGATATGACCAGAAATAAAGTTTTAGCGCCTTTAATTCAACACAGAGTTGGTCCGGGACATAGGCCAGGTTCAGGACTGCGAAATCAGGCTGGCCGGTTTTGGGACACAGGCAGGTAAATTCAGGTATTTCGATATGAATTGTATAGTCCCTGGCCGGGTTCGGATTCGGAAATGTTTCCAGTGTTTCTGAAGGTTTTGCAGACATCTTTTATCTTACACTTTGTCGTGATTTGAGGTGTGCGAAACATAACACAAAACCGCTATAATAATTATCATCCGTTCTTGATACAGTTAGTTAAATTGTGTATTAATTAATTTAATAAACATAAAGTTACAAGATATAATTAATGTAAATAATAATTTTAGATGATGCTTGTCTGTACGATGTGATCTCTGTATTGTTACGCCCCATGCGATTGCGCAAAATAAAACTCTCAGGCTTCAAATCTTTCGTTGATCCCACCACGCTAATCATTTCCGCCAACCTGGTCGGTATTGTCGGTCCGAATGGTTGTGGAAAGTCCAATATAATCGATGCCGTGATGTGGGTCATGGGGGAAAGTTCGGCCAAACACCTGCGTGGCGACGCACTGACGGATGTCATCTTTAATGGTTCCAGTGCGCGTAATCTGGTCGGGCAGGCCTCGGTTGAACTGATCTTTGATAACTCCGAGAAGAAACTGGGCGGCCAATATGCCAGCTATGATGAGATATCCATCAAGCGCCAGATTACCCGGGATGCCGTGTCGAGTTATTTTCTGAACGGTACACGCTGCCGCCGCCGCGATATCCAGGCCATTTTTCTGGGTACCGGTCTGGGCCCCAGAAGTTATGCGATCATTGAACAGGGAATGATCTCCCGTCTCATTGAAGCCAAGCCTGAAGAATTACGTTCCTTTATTGAAGAGGCCGCCGGTATCTCCAAATACCGCGAACGCCGGCGCGAGACCGAAAACCGCATCCGTAATACCAAAGATAATATTGCCCGCCTGAACGATATCCGCGAAGAACTCGACAAACAGTTGAAGCACCTGCAGAGACAGGCCAAAGCGGCCGAACGCTACCAGGTATTGAAACAGGAACAACGGCAACTGGAGGCCGAATCCCAGGCCCTGCAATGGAAGCTATTAAAGCAAAAATCCGAAAAGGAGGAGGAAGCGGCCAGGCTGCATGAAAACCACGTTGAGGCCGCCATCGCAGAATTACGTCAGATTGAAAATACCATGGTCAAGGAACGCGAAATTCTCAGTGCTGCAAATGAACATTTCAATGAAGCCCAGTCCGGTTTTTATCGCATCGGTGGCGACATCTCGCAACAGGAACAGAAGATCCACCATATTAACGAACGTATTGCCGGCACTAAACAGGAACTGGAACGGGTTAAGCGCGAAACCGCAGCTGCGGTTGAAGAATTCAAACAGGATGAAGCCAGACTGGCTGGATTAATGTCCACCAAAGCCGGACTGGAGCCATTACTCCAGGGTTCACGTGCCGGGAGCGACAAGGCTTATGCTTTCCTGAATGAATCTGAACAAGCCATGCAGGCCTGGCAGACGGAATGGGAAACCTTCAATACCACTGCCAGTGAATATGCAAGGCGTTGTGAAGTCGGGCAAACGCGTCTGGAACATCTGGAGCTTGGTATTGAAGACATTGAACAACGTCAGAACAGTCTGCAACAGGAACTGGAAACGATTGATCGTGAGGGCCTGTTGCAGGCGATTGATACCCGGTCTGCTGGTTTAAAGGCAGCTGAGGCCAGCTATGCCCAGCTTGGAGAAGAACTCGAAGCAAGGCGGCAGCAGTTACAGGTGAGCAGGAAATCCAGCCAGCAACAGCACGAACAATTAAATGAACAGCGGCTGAATTATCAGAAACAGGAAGGGCGGTTGGCCTCACTTGATGCCTTGCAACAGTCCGCCCTCGGAGAAGACCAGGATCATGTTCAGCACTGGCTGAAAAAAAATGGCTTGGCACAGGCCCCGAAACTGGCCCAGCAGATTAAGGTGGATGACAATTGGGCGCACGCAGTTGAAGTTGTACTGGATCGTTTCCTGCAAGACATCTGTGTCGACGATATCACCAGCCAGACCGGCAAATTATCCCAACTGGAAACCGGCAATCTGGGTATTATCGCTACCGGTACTCCTGTCAATGCAGATACACACGGCCGCTTTCCTTCCCTGGCTGACAAGGTCAACAGCGACTTCCCGCTCAAGCATCTGCTGGCACACGTTTATATCGCCAATGATGTGGACGCAGCGCTTGCCATATGTCCTGACCTCACCGGGACTGAGTCGATCATTACTCCGGAAGGACTCTGGCTGGGTATTAACTGGTCACAGATACACCGTGGCCAGGACGGGCAGGCTGGCATGTTGTCGCGGGAAAAGGAGATTCAGATCCTCAGGGAGACCATGTCCGCATCCCGGCAGGTATTGGCTGAACTTGAGAAAAAAACAGAACAGGCACATACGGCACTGGAACAGGCAGAGTTACAACTGAATGCAGTTCAAACGTCCCTGAATAAACAGCAGGAGATGACATCTGAACTCCGCGCCAGCCTTGCTGCCAGCCAGGCCCAGCTGGAGCAGACCGATATCCGATCAGAAAAAATCAGGGAAGAGCTGGGAGACCTTCAGGAAGAACTTGAAAGCGACAGAAATGAAATCACAACTGTCCAGACTGATATACGTCAGTTTAAAGAACATCAGGAAGAACTCGAAAAACAACGGGCCGGATTGGTTGCCCAGCGCGATAAATATCGTGAATCCCTGACACTTGCCCGGGAACGCTGGCAGACAACACATGAAGAAAGCCATGGCATTGCCTTACAACTGGAATCCATCAGTTCCCAGCGTGCTTCACTGGAACAATCCATCAAGCGCAGTCAAATACAGATTTCGCATCTTGAATCCCGGCGTACGGATCTGGACAAGATTCTGGCTGACAACCAGGCACCATTACAGCAAATGAAGCTTGAGCTGGAAAATAAACTCAAGGAAAAGGTCAATGCTGAAAAGATATTGAGTGAAGCGAGGAGTCAGGTGCAGCAGACGGAGAATACATTAAGAGAAAGGGAACAGGCCCGTGTGCAACATGAAAGCCGGATCCAGGAACTAAGGGATAATCTGGAAAAGGCACGCCTGATTAATCAGGAAAGCCGTGTCCGCTTGCAGACGATCGAAGAAAAACTCGGCGAGTCAGGTCATCAGATCCAGGAAATACTCGCTACGCTTGATGGAGAGGCAGAACTATCTGTATGGCGTGAACGGCTGGAACAGATCATCCAGAAGATAAACCGGTTGGGCCCCATTAATCTGGCCGCAATCGATGAATTCAATCAGCTCTCAGAACGCAAGTCTTATCTGGATAAACAGGATGCCGACCTGCGCGAAGCTTTAACTACACTGGAAAATGCAATCCGGAAGATTGATAAGGAATCCCGTGCCCGATTCAAGGAGACTTTTGACCAACTTAATTCAAATCTGCAGGAGACTTTCCCGCAGTTATTCGGTGGTGGCCAGGCTTATCTGGAACTGACAGGAGATGACTTGCTTGAGACCGGTGTGACCATTATGGCGAGACCACCTGGAAAACGTAACAGTAACATTCATCTGCTGTCGGGCGGAGAGAAAGCATTGACTGCCGTTGCACTGGTATTTTCTATTTTCAAACTCAATCCGGCCCCATTCTGTATTCTCGACGAAGTTGATGCACCACTGGATGATGCCAATGTCGGCCGCTTCAGTGAGATGGTAAGTGCAATGTCGGAAGACGTACAGTTTATCTTTATTACACATAACAAGATCACCATGGAGATTGCTCACCAGTTACTGGGCGTAACCATGCATGAAGCAGGTGTCTCACGGCTGGTGACAGTTGATGTGGATGAAGCAGTTAAAATGGCTGCCACGGCATGATA
>JBCKWI010000032.1:0-19583 GCA_038922795.1 Gammaproteobacteria bacterium | reverse complement strand
GAGCGCCTTGCCAATGGACGGCAAGGCCGGGTTCAAACAGAGCGGTTGTTATTGCGCCAGGGAAGGCTGGTAGATTCATTAAGAAACCTGAATTAGTAAATGCAAGCCTGTTACAAGAAAATAACAACGCAGGTTCATGGATGAGTTTTGGTACTCGTACAATATCATGGTAATGAAATCTGGCGCCCCGGGCAGGAGTTGAACCTGCGGCCTTCCGCTTAGGAGGCGGACGCTCTATCCACTGAGCTACCGGGGCATTTAATCGATTATACATACTATATTTAGATGAAGTGGTGGAGACGAGGAGGATCGAACTCCCGACCTTCGCATTGCGAACGCGACGCTCTCCCAGCTGAGCTACGTCCCCACTGTCGATTCTTTTGCGTGGCAGACCACGGTCAAATTCTAGCGTGTAATAGATAAGGCTGCCAGCAAAGTATCAGGAATAATTTTGGGAAAATTCTATATGGCGGAGAGAGCGGGATTCGAACCCGCGATACGCTATTAACGTATACACACTTTCCAGGCGTGCGCCTTCAACCACTCGGCCACCTCTCCGTATGTATTTACTATTCAGGGTCGCGAAGGTTAAACAAAAAGAGGGTCTTATGCAATTTGTATTAAATGCGATTTTCAGTACTAACCAGATGAAAACACAGTATGATAACTGCAAGAAACGCTATTACTTCGGTAAAAAATTTCCGAACAATTCATCAAATTTTTCAGAATTAACCTGTACATCCTCCACTTCGAGCAATAACTGCTTTTCAACGGACTCTCTCACAATATCGTTTACTCTCCTGATAATTGAAAGATCAATAGAAGCAGCGCGCAGATCACCAACGGCCAGACTGCTTTCACCGGTTTTGGTTTTTATCATCTTGAGGGTAACGGCAGGCAGATGGTGATTATCCAGCATCAGTTGATAACCACGATAGACGCTGCCAGTAAAATTAATCAGGTTTTCCCCGTACTGGTTTTCTGCTGCTAACAAGGCCCCTTGCCGGGTGCTACTTAAATCCACAGGCATGTCGATCTGTTCAAGGCCGCTGAAAGTCAGGCCGTCCCATTCAAATTTATCTGTGCTGTAAAGACAACCAAGGAGCCCATAATCCCAGCATGGCACCAACTGTGCAGGTTTCACCTTGCCCAGGAGCCCCCTGTCCCGGATCATCAATTTCCCTTTCTCATAGGAGACATGTCCCAGGAATACGCTTTCGTTGGTGATATGCAGGACCAGGTGTTGGCCGAGTCCTCGCTTGAACATGTCTTGTATGAGTTCTTTCAGTATCATTTGACGTCTTCCAATCCGTTAGATTTATCAGTATTTATACCTAAAAAATCTGCTTACTGATAGGGTATATCTATTTAATTCAGAAGATCTCAGATTATCTCCGCCAGTTTCAACTAATCCTGTTGGTGCATCAGCTTGTGTCCAGATTTTTTACAACATCATCCTGAATTTCAATTTGTCCTTTCATCTGATTAATACTAACACCCACTCCTTTATTTAATGGGGGCCTGTACCGGTCCCACGCGACGCGAAGTTGTGAATCCCGTCAGACCCGGAAGGGAACAGCGGTAACGATGGAAGCAGATGCCTGGGCAAGGTGTGGGTATGGGCCGGTTTGGATTTGGACCCTCGTTCGACTGTTTTACATTTTTTTCCGTAATCGGTAGATCCCTGTGCAACTGCAGCCGCAAGCAAATCGGCACAGCCGAGGATTGACTCGCAGGTCAAAATACGGGATATATTTTGTAATCATAACTGCAATTTCAATTTTACAAGTGTCTTTTTCTGACGACAACTTTCCCTGATTGAATGTTCTCCGGGTAATTAGTCCGGTGGCCTGATTGCTGTCCCCGTCCGCTCATCTTCGATGAACAGTGTTGTTTCTCAAGCATCTAGGCGTGGCGTTATGAATAATCAAACACCTTCAGCGAGAGCAAGGCATATTTCGTGCATGCAGACTTTGAAATGACGCCCGTACAACGGGGCACTGGATAAATTAATTAATCTGACAACGCTGACTGATGACCATGGTTGAAATTGTTGGTAGTTATGTTGACATACTGGACAGTATGGTTGTGGTGCTGGCGTTGATTATTTTTATCAGCAGCGCCGACGACCTGTTCATTGACATTTACTACTGGTTGCGTGAGATCTACCGTACCCGGTTTATCTATCGCCGCTATAAATCGTTGCGGTTGCAATCCCTGCATGAACCGGCCGAGAAATGGCTGGCCATTATGATCCCCGCATGGCAGGAGGACAAGGTCATCGGCCGTATGGTTGATCATTTGATTGCCACCCTGGAATACACCCGCTATATAGTGTTTATCGGAACCTACAAGAATGATCTTGCCACTTCCCGCGTGGTCGATGAACTGGCGCGCAAACACCGTCAGGTAGTGCGCGCCAGCGTCCCGGCGGATGGGCCGACCTGCAAGGCAGATTGCCTGAACTGGATCGTGCAGACCGCCCTGCTTGATGAGCGGAATAACGGACGCGAATTTGCAGGCATGATCATCCATGACAGCGAGGATGTGGTGCACCCGCTTGAGTTAAAGTTATTTAACTATTTGTTGCCGAGAAAGGATTTCATACAACTACCGGTGCTGTCGCTGGAGCGTGAATGGACGCAGTGGGTTGCCGGCACCTATATGGACGATTTCGCAGAATTCCATCAGAAGGAACTCATAGTGCGCGAAAGCCTGACCGGATTTGTGCCAGGTGCGGGCGTCGCTTCCTGTTATAGCCGCCGTATTATCCAGATCCTGGTCTCGGAAAATGCCAACGAACCTTTTAACACCGGATCATTGACGGAAGATTATGATTTCAGTTTCCGTATGAAAATGATGAATGCAACCCAGGTATTTGTTAAATTTCCAGTGACTTTCCGGGTCAAGCGACGGCGATTCATTGGCGGTTATCGGAATGAGGCCGTCCAGAGCCTTATTGCTCCGCGCGAGTTGTTTCCGGACACCTTCGTCAGCGCCTACCGGCAACGGGCCCGCTGGATCATCGGTATCGCTTTTCAGGGTTGGCAAAACCAGCGTTGGCAAGGGGATTTCTGGACGAGGTATTTTCTATGGCGGGACCGCAAAGGCCTGGTTACTTCGCTGGTAACAGTGCTGGCGTATTTTGTGGTTATTAACTACCTCATGCTTTATGTCGCCAGTCGCTGGTATCCGGCTATGAGTGTCAATTCATGGCTGCAAAACAATCTGTTTTTCCTGACACTCATGTCAATCAATCTGTTGTTTTTTATTAACCGTATTGGCCATCGCACGTTTTTTGTCGGTAAGCTCTATGGCTGGGAACAGGCCCTGCTCTCGATACCTCGTCTGGTAGTCAATAACTTCATTAATTTCTTCGCCACGATGCGGGCCTGGAAGTTATTTATGAATCACCTGCTGACCGGGCAACGCATAGCCTGGGATAAGACCGATCATGCCTATCCCTCCGAGGAGCAACTCGGTACTTTCCGGCGCAGGCTGGGTGATCTGCTGCTGGAATGGGGAGCCATCGACAACGCCGCACTGGATTCCGCGCTCGCGAGCCAGGCTGAGACCGGGCAGATGGTGGGGAAACTGCTGCTTGAACGTGGCATAGTGAGTGCGGAAATACTTGCACATGCTGTTGCGCAACAGAATCGGCTCCAGCGCGCTACAGTGGACTTTGATGGACTCAAGGACAGATTGCGGCTTTTGCCACATCGCCTGATCGTAAGATATCGGGTCGTACCCTTGCGGGTGACGGCGGAGGGAGTTTTGCATATTGGTGTATGCACACCATTGCCCGAATCCGGTCAGAGAGAACTGGCGGATTTCAATGCAGGTGAGATCAAGCAATTTATTGTCACCGAAACCGACATGACTGCGGCCCTGCAACTGGCCGCGACCGGAGAAACCGGTGAATTGGACCAGACCAAATCCTGCAGCTTACTCGGTGATGTGCTGATTAAGATGAAAATTCTGAACCAGACTGTCCTTGCTGAGATGGTGCGTGATTACGACCCCAAAAAACACGGGCGGCTGGGGGACTATTTGGTAGCCAAAGAGGTAATCAGTTCGAGCAATCTCGAACGCGCCCTCGCGACACAACGCGGGGAAGTATCACGGGCAGGGCAACCGGAAGTAGTTCATCCATGAAACCAGGATACCTATTCATCATATTCCTGCTCACCCTGTACGGGGCGCCGGTTTCCGGCGCCGGACCCCTGACTGGCGAGGCATTCAAATTAACCGATCAGGCCTATAAAGCCATTGCCACTGGTGATCTCGAGCAGGCCGCCACCTCTGTAGAGGAAGCATTGCGTCTGCGCCCTGATCATCCGCAACTGCTCGCGTTGCTGGCCCAGGTACAGTCCCTGCGTAATGACAATGAAGCTGCTGCGCGCACCCTGGATCAGGCGCTTGCCATTGAACCAGACAACGCACGCATGCTCGCGCAGCGCGGATATCTGCGTATCAGCCGTAATCATCATGACGGGGCCATCACTGATTTTCGCGATGCGTTGCAAACAGGTCAACTCACTGATCAGGAGGCCCGTAACATCGCCATGGCACTTGCTGATCTGCATGCCGGTAATGGTCACTATCAGGAAGCGGCACGAACGATTGCCCCGTATGTGACAGCCAGCGATACCCAGGCTACGGCAAAATGGCAGTCATACCTTATCCATGACGGAAACTTGCCACCGGATAACGCTTTGATTGACAGCCCTGAAGTCAATTATGCGCTCGTCAGCACTGGGTATGAGGCATTGCGTAAAGCTGATGAAGTTCGCGCATTGGAGTTATTCCAGATAGCGGAACGTCATGGCGGACTGACAGCGTTGCAATATGGGGACGCCGGGTACGCTGCGCGCAAGTTGTTTTATAACAAGGAAGCTGACCGGTTATTCAAGGCCGCGATTGATGCAAATCACAGTGAGCCAGATCAAGAGCAATCCTATGCCCCTCGCGAATTGTTCGGTTTGCGCCGGGCCGTGGATGATCTCAACCGTAACTGGGGATTGATCATTTCAGACAGCATCTCACCCGGCGGACAAACGGGTCTTGGAACGATTGGACTACCCGGCTTTGCCCGGGGCAGGGGAAATAAAGGTGACATCAATCAGATCGGTAGCGAAGTCTATTTTCAACCTCCCGGCATTGGTTACCGTGATGGCAGGCAATTACAGTTCTTTGTCAGGAGTTTTCAGACACTTGATGATCAAAGTGGTGGCGCTGAAGGCATTGAGACTAACCAGGGCTCGCTGGGCGTACGCTGGAAACCGTTGCGTGACTACAACCTGGTGCTAACGTCAGAGCGGCTAATCGGTATCGGCAAACTGGCGGATGATGATTGGTTGCTGCGTGTGGGTTTCTCTTTAGATGAAGGCGTTGATATCAAGCCCTATCTGGACCATTGGCCTTACCGGACGTTGTTTGTTGAAGCAGCTTATTTTATTGATCAGGCGCGTAATATCGACAATCTTGAGGCGCGGTGGGGGCACAGTTTCAGAGTACCCGTAGCAGACAACCTCACATTCACACCGCATCTGGTATTCGCAGTAGATGTGGACACGGCAGCGGTGGAGAAAACGGCCGCCGGGATTGGTATTGGCGCAAGTACACGTTGGTGGTTTCGGGAATCGCTTTATCGCGCCCCCGCGAGTTACGTTGATTTCACCGTGCAATACCGGGAAGGATTAATTGAAGACGCCATCCGCCAGGATGGTACTTTTTTCCGTTTTACTCTGTGGTATTGACTGATTCACTGGAGCGTTTATGCACGTAATGGTGGTATTTGGTACTCGACCTGAGGCGCTGAAGATGGTGCCCGTGGTCCGCGTCCTGCAAAAGTCACCCGAGATTCGTACGACGGTCTGCGTGACCGGTCAGCATCGCGACATGCTGGATCAGGTATTGGAGTTGTACGGCATCAAGACGGACATTGATCTAGATCTCATGAAGGACTCTCAACCCCTGGCGAGTCTGTTGGGTGACTCAGTACGGCAACTGGGTGATGTATTCCGCCGGGAACGACCTGATTGGGTACTGGTACAGGGTGACACCGCGACCACACTCGGCGCAGGCCTGGCGGCATTCTACGAACGTATCCGTATCGGTCATGTGGAAGCGGGATTGCGTACTTATCATTTCGGACACCCCTGGCCAGAGGAGATGCAGCGTCGCATTGTAGGTACAATCAGTACAATGCATTTTGCGCCAACTGCTGGCGCCAAAAGCAATCTGCTCAATGAAGGTGTCCCTGAGCAATGCATCCTGGTTACTGGTAATACCGTCATCGATACTTTGCTGGAGACGGTGGCACTATTGCGGCAAGAGGGTGGGCCGGCACAGCGCGTGAAAGAACGCTTTGACTTTCTTGACAAACGGCCGCTGTTGCTGGTTACCAGTCATCGCCGGGAGAACCTTGACGGCGGTCTGAGCAGGCTATGTCAGGCATTGCATGATCTGGCATCCCATCATAACGTTCAGATCGTATTTCCGGTTCATCGTAACCCGGCGGTAATGGCCACTGTACATCAAATGCTTGGCGGGATTGCCAATATTCATTTGATCGACCCCCAGGACTACCTGAGTTTTGTGTACCTGATGGATCGATCTAGGATAATTATCACGGACTCCGGCGGCATCCAGGAAGAAGCACCGTCGCTGCGAAAACCGGTGCTGGTAGTGCGCGAAACCACTGAACGCCCGGAAGCGGTTAGTGCAGGTACTGCTGAACTGGTAGGGACAGATCCTGTGAAGATAAAGGACTCTGTACTTGCTCTTTTAAATGATTCAGGGTTGTATCGCCGACGTGCTAATTGCGTCAATCCATTTGGCGATGGCCACGCCTCTGAACGTATCGTGGAGAACCTGCTCCTGCATAGGGGATAATCCGTTTCTCTTTCTCCTTGATTTTAATAAAGCTGTCTCAAGCCCGCTTTCTATTTATTAAAGTAACTAATTTATTTCCTGGGCGGGAAATTCCCGAACATTTCATCAAATTTTTCAGAATTAACCTGAACATCTTCTACTTCAAGCAATAACTGTTTTTCAATTGATTCTCTGACGATATCATTTACTTTTCTGATAATCGCAAGATCGATCGGGGCTGCGCGCAGATCACTCACAGCCAGTCCGGCTTCGCCGGTTTTGGTATTTATCAGATTGAGGGTAATGACAGGCAGGTAGTGGTTATCCAGCATCAATTGATAACCACGATAGACGCTACCAGTAAAATTAATCAGGTTTTCGCCATATTGGTTTTGCGCTGCAAATAATGCACCCTGTCGGGCATCGTTTAAATCCACAGGCATCTCCGTTTGTTCGAGGCCGCAGAAAGTCAGGCTGTTCCATTCAAACTTGTCTGTGCTGTAAAGACAGCCTAGCAGTCCATAGTCCCAGCAAGGTGCCAACTGTGCGGGCTTTACTCCATTCCCAAGAAGCCCCCTGTCCCGGATCATGAGTTTCCCTTTCTCGTAGGAGACATGTCCCAGGAATACACTCTCTTTGGTGAGATGCAGGACCAGAAGTTGACCGAGTCCGCGCATAAACATGTGATGTATGAGTTCTTTCAGTATCATATGACATCTTCCTATCCGTTATATTGATGATTATTTATACCTAAAATATCTGCTTACTGATAGGGGCTGAATACATATTTCAGAAGATTGCGGAAAATCCTGACCGCTTTCAGCTAATTTCGTTGAAGAATCAGCTCAAGTCCGGACAATTTACGACATTATTGTGAATTTTAATTTGTTGTTGTATTTATTTAATACTACTATTCTTCCCCTTTATGGTGGCCTGTGCCGGTCTCCCCGCGACGCGAAGTTGTGAACCCCGTCAGGCCCGGAAGGGAGCAGCGGTAACGATGGATGCGGGTGCCGGGGTAAGGCGGGTATGGGCCGCCTCCCTTATAAGTGAAAAACTATTGCGCTCGGTCATACGTTGTTGAAAACCGGCTTGAAATGCGGGGCCGGGTAGCGGCAGACTAATGTGTAAACTCGGCTTTGGCTTCCTGCGTCGCTCTACCGCCTGCATCCATGCAGGCGTCCGCTTTGTCGCCGATTTTCGCCTGGTCTGACCTTCGCCCATGACGTTTTTCAAGAGTTCTTGATATTTCCTGGCGGTAGTATGTTGAATGTACATGTATTATTGTAGGGTATCACCCTTGTAATACTGATTTACTGATTATAATTGTTTAATTTCCGGGGAATTCAAGACTGAATCATGAGTTATCAGGTCCTTGCACGTAAATGGCGGCCAAGATCATTCGCAGACATGGTTGGACAGACACATGTATTGCAGGCATTGACCAATGCGCTGGACAACGACCGGTTACACCACGCCTATCTGTTCACTGGCACCCGTGGTGTTGGCAAGACCACACTGGCGCGAATACTGGCCAAATGCCTGAACTGTGAACAGGGCGTGAGTTCAACACCCTGTGGTGTTTGTTCTGCCTGTGTCAGTATTGATGAAGGCCGTTTTGTTGATCTGATTGAAGTCGATGCAGCGTCCCGCGCCAAGGTGGATGAGACCCGGGATTTGATGGACAACGTTCAGTATGCCCCAGCGGTTGGCCGTTACAAGGTGTACCTGATTGACGAGGTACACATGTTTTCGAACCACAGTTTTAATGCCTTGTTGAAGACTCTCGAAGAACCTCCACCACACGTCAAGTTTCTCCTGGCAACGACGGAAGCCAAAAAAATCCCGGTTACTATTTTATCCCGCTGTCTGCAATTTAATCTGAAGTTATTGAGTGTGGAACAGATTGAGCAACAGCTTGCACACATACTGACTGCAGAGGGCGTGGAGAGTGATGCTGTATCACGGCACCTGATTGCAGTAGCCGCGGATGGCAGCCTGCGTGATGCACTGAGTTTACTCGATCAGGCGATTTCTTATGGCGGTGGTAGTCTGGTGGAGAATCAGGTACGCGTCATGCTCGGAACGATCGATAGTCTGGAACTGAATGCCTTGCTTGATGTGCTGATAACTGGTGATGCAAAAACAGTACTGGAACGGGCCAATCATATTGCAGAACATAACCCGGACTACGATACGGTGCTGGTAGAAATACTCTCTCTGTTGCAAAAGATAGCGATTTGTCAGGTATTGTCAGGCCAGGCAGATGAAACGGAGACAGATCCCGTACTTGGAGCATTGTCAGAAAAGATCAGCAAGGAAGATGTACAACTTTATTACCAGATAGCGTTGGCCGGGCGACGTGATCTGGTTGTAGCGCCGGACCCACGTTCCGGTTTCGAAATGACGTTAATCAGGATGCTGGCCTTCCGCCCATTGTCTCCGGTTTCATATCAACAGGTTATCTCGAATCATTCCGCCAGCAGAGATTCAAATCAGGCACACACAACTGCTGTGCTGGAATCAACAAAACCAAAACAGACAACCCGGCCGGGCCAAAATAATAAATTTACCGCCGATGGTAATAACAATACTGAAGCAATTACCCTGGATGAGTGGCGGGACATTATCGATCAAATGGCACTTGCAGGCCTGGTCAAGGAATTTGCTGGTCATTGTGTCCTGAGAAAACACAGCAAGGATAAAATACATCTGGTATTGTCGCCAGCGCAGGAACACTTGCTGAATACCGCACAAAAGGACCGCCTGCATGCCGCCCTGAAAACCCGTTTCGGGGAGCACATAAAAATGGTTCTAACAGTTGAGGATCCTGATTCGGAAACACCGGCACAAAGAAAAATACGGGAAGATCAGGAAAGACAACTAGCGGCTGAAAAATCAGTCGAGGATGATCCAAATATCAAAATGATGAAAGAATTGTTCGATGCGGACGTCGATAAAAATTCCGTCCGTTCTGGAAGTAATTAATTGTTTATAGTGAGGTAGAGGTTTGATATGAAAGGTGGTTTGGGCGATATGATGAAACAGGCGCAGAAGATGCAGGAAGGACTGCAGAAGGCGCAGGAAGAGATTGCAAATATGGAAGTAACAGGTGAGGCTGGCGCCGGTCTGGTCAAGGTCACTATGACAGGCCGGCATGATCTGAAACGTGTCGAGATCGATGCCAGTCTGATGAGTGATGACAAGGAAATGCTGGAAGATCTGATTGCCGCCGCGGTCAATGACGCTAACCGGCGGGTGGAATCACAGACCCAGCAAAAAATGGCAGGGTTGACCGCAGGCATCAGTTTACCGCCCGGAATGAAATTACCATTCTGATGTGTTTGCTGTTTATACGCTGTTAATTTTCCATGGCTGAATCTTCCATTCTGGAAAAATTGATCGATGCTTTGCGCTGTATGCCGGGCATAGGTAAAAAATCAGCACAACGCATTGCCTATCACCTCTTGCAACGCAACCGTGAAGGTGCCCGCCATCTTGCCGCTGCCCTGAATGATGCCATGGATCATATTGGCCATTGTCAACGCTGTCGTACCTTCAGCGAGACTGAAATCTGTAATTTATGCATGAGCCGGAAACGTGATCGCTCATTGTTATGCGTAGTAGAAAACCCGTCAGATGTTTATGCCATTGAAGATGCTGAATACAAAGGGCTCTATTTTGTGTTGATGGGACACTTATCACCCCTGGATGACATCGGCCCGGAAGAACTGGGCCTGGACAAACTGGCAGCCTTGCTGGATGAAGGTGAAATCAAAGAGGTCATACTCGCCACCAACTCAACTGTGGAAGGTGAGGCAACAGCGCATTTCATCAGTGAGATGGTAAGAAAGCATAAGCTGCGCCCAACCCGGATCGCGCATGGTATCCCGATGGGAGGAGAACTTGAATTTGTCGGTACCAGTACGATATTTCATGCCCTGGCGGGACGGCGGGAGTTATAAACTCTTATTTAAGAAAACGAAGTTGTTCGTGGTTAAAATAATTTTTTATTCAGCCTCAAATTTATAGTAAGTCGCATTCAGATAATTAATTACTGCGTCGATGTCTTCATCAAACCAGGTGAGATCATTGGCAAGTTCGCATTGTCTGATTCTCTCTTTCAGTTCCGAGAAGTTATTTACCACGCGTTTTTCACGTGTGTAAACTTCAGAGGAGTGACAACCCATACAGTTTTTTTCATGCAGTTGTTTGCCATGTTCCATGTCCACGGCATGCACGGCTGTCAATGACACTGAACAGGCAATAACTGTCAGTGTGAAAAGAAAAATTCTCATCCGTTAATTCAAGCAGTCTTGCCGGACAAGTGCTTTATCCGGATCGGTGCCGGTGGATGGGAATCATGAAACGCCGAATACAACGGGTCTGGTGTGAGCGTGTTTGCATTTTCCTTGTAAAGTTTTACCAGCGCCTGGATCAGGTTTTCAGTCTGCGCCTGTGCTGCGGCAAAATCATCTGCTTCAAATTCATGCTGACGCGAGATCCAGGAAAACACCGGTTGCAGGAAGAAAGTAAACACCGGAGCAATCACTATAAACAGCAGCAAGGCAATATAGGTTGATGGCCCAGTTACTCCAAGTCCGGTATAAAACCAGGGCATGTTGATCAACCAGCCGAGCAATGCGAGACCGATAAAGAAGACCACCCCCAGCGTCACTATACGTTTTTTGATGTGATTGCATTTGAAATGACCCAGTTCGTGCGCAAGGACTGCCTCGATTTCTTCCGGACTGAGTTCATCGATCAAAGTATCGAAAAATACGATGCGTTTGTTTGCACCCAGTCCGGTGAAATAGGCATTACCATGGGTGGAACGTGATGATCCATCCATGACAAAAATACCCTGACTGGTAAAACCGTTTCTGCTGAGCAGATTTTCTATACGTTGTTTTAATGCCAGGTTTTCCAGCGGCCGGAATTTGTTAAAGAGTGGTGCGATGAAAGCAGGGTAGGCCCACATCATGAAGAGACTGAAGGCCAGCCAGGTCAGCCACACATAAAACCACCAAAGTGAACCGGAGTTTTCCATGATCCAGAGAATCAGCACGATCATGGGTGTGCCAATCAGCAATCCAAGCACCATGTTTTTGAAAAGGTCAGAAAAGAAAATCTTCGGAGTGGAATTATTAAAACCAAAGCGCTGTTCCAGCTTGAAAGTACGATAATAACTCAATGGCAAATCGAGCAATGCGGAAATAGCAAAGAAGGATAACAGCAACACGGTCCCGGTCCATAACAGGGGAAGCCCCTGACTGCGCCATGCCTCATCCAGTAATTGCAAGCCACCACCAATCGTCCAAATCAGCAAAATAACTGTAGCAATAACAAGCTCATAAAGATTCAGCCGGACTTTGGCCTCGGTGTAATCAGCGGCTTTCTGGTGTGCTGCAAGTGGTATCTTGCCGTCAAACGCTGCGGGTACAGTCGCCCGGTGTTTGCGTATGTGCTGGATATGGCGCCGGGTCAACAGCCAGTGCACCACGATACTGGTTATGGCAGCGGCAAGAAAAATAACGGTAAACTCATTCATGGTGGTTCTTTAAATTCCTGTTTATGTTTTGGTTACACTGTCTAATATGGTTAAAATGAGCTTTATACAAGTCTAACAGGTTAGTGCATGACACAATCAACTGAAAATCTGATCTGGATCGATCTGGAGATGACCGGCCTTGATACCAATCATGATTATATCATTGAAATAGCCACTGCTATTACCGACAGTCAATTAAACATACTGGCAGAAGGCCCGGTAGTTGCTATCCACCAGGCAGACAGTATTTTGCAGGCCATGGATGCATGGAATACCAAACAACACGCCAAATCAGGATTGTCGGAACGTGTCCGCAACAACCGCCATACCGCGACGGATGCAGAAAATATGACCCTGGAATTTATTGCAAAGTTCGTTCCTCCCGCGGTATCGCCCATGTGTGGTAACAGCATCTGTCAGGATCGCCGCTTTCTGCACCGGTTGATGCCACAACTGGAACAGTATTTTCATTATCGGAATCTGGATGTGAGTTCAGTCAAGGAACTGGTGAAACGCTGGTATCCGGACAAACCACAGTTTGACAAGGAATCAACTCATCTCGCCATGGATGATATCCGTGACTCAATCAATGAACTCCGGTTTTACCGGGAAAAGTATTTTAATAAACCCTGACCATCTGACGTGAAACACGAATCAACTGGTCTGCCACAGTATCTCTATCGTGCCGCGGAGGTGCGCGCCCTCGACGGGGCCGCTATCAAGAAACACCATATTTCTGGCCAGACTTTAATGGAACGTGCCGGGGCAGCAGCATTTAAAGTACTAAAATACATTTGGCCAGATGCAAAATGTATCAAAGTAGTTTGTGGCAGTGGCAATAATGGTGGTGATGGCTACGTCATTGCCAGGCTTGCGCATGAGGCAGGTCTTGCAGTGCATACTTTGCATGCGAGTCCACTGGATCAACTCAAGGGAGATGCAAAAGGAGCGGCTGACAAATTAATTGCAGCAGGAGTCAAGCCGGAAAAATATTCGGCAGGCACATTGGAACATTCTGATCTGATAATCGATGCTTTGCTGGGTACGGGTCTGGATCGTGAGATTACAGGCGAGATGAAAAATATTATTGAAGATATCAACACATCCGGAATACCAGTGTTATCGATAGATATTCCCTCAGGCCTGAACGCGGATACAGGCCGGATCATGGGCAGTGTGGTGATGGCGGAAGCCACAATAACATTCATCGGTCTGAAACAGGGATTGTTTACAGGACAAGGACCCGCCTGTTCCGGCAAGATCTGTTTTCATGATTTGAATGCGCCCCCGGAAATATACAATGACATTAACCCTGCGACACTCCGTATCGATCTGAAAAATCAGTTGCGGTTATTACCCAAACGGTCACGCAGCGCACACAAGGGTGATTTTGGTCATGCATTGATTATTGGCGGTGATCTGGGTTACGCCGGAGCTGCACTCATGGCGGCTGAAGCAGCAGGAAGAATTGGTGCCGGACTCGTCAGCCTGGCTACACGCAGTCAGCATGCGGTGCATATCAGTACTGCCAGACCTGAGATCATGGCACATGCCGTTGAGCAACCTGCTCAGTTATCAGGATTACTGCAAACGGCAACTGTCATCGCCATAGGTCCGGGTCTGGGACAATCAGAATGGTCACTGATGTTATTGGCCAAGGTACTGGAAACACGATTACCGTTAGTCGTTGATGCCGATGCGCTGAATCTACTGGCACAAGAACCAGTCCGTAATGACCGCTGGATATTGACCCCGCATCCGGGGGAGGCGGCCCGTTTGCTGGATTGCACCAGTGCTGAAATTCAACATGATCGATTTGCCGCTGTGCAGGAACTGCAACGGCGCTATGGTGGTGTGATTGTCCTTAAAGGCAGCGGGACATTAGTCATGGATCCGGCGGGTAACATTGCCGTTTGCAGTGATGGTAATCCAGGCATGGCAACCGGTGGCATGGGCGATGTCCTGACCGGCGTAATCGCCGGATTGCTGGCACAGGGATTAAATCCTGTGGATGCTGCCAGACTGGGTGTTTGTGTGCATGCCGCTGCCGGTGATGAGGCAGCAAAGGCGGGGGAACGTGGAATGCTGGCGACTGATCTGATGCCGTGGCTGCGGCAACTGATCAATATCCCCCGGCATTGAAGATTGCCGGAAATGATCATTGAAGTTCCGGAAAGCGCTGATATGGAGGCACTCGGTGGCAAGGTGGCCCTGGGTTGTCCGCCGGGTATAAGGCTGTTCCTGCGGGGAGAACTGGGGGCAGGAAAGACAACTTTTGTCAGGGGCTTTCTTCGTCAACTCGGTTTCAAAGGCGCAGTTAAAAGCCCAACCTATACTCTGGTTGAACCTTACAGTTTTGCCGAAAAACCGGTCTATCATTTTGATTTATATCGCCTGAATTCCCCTGATGAACTGGAGCTTATCGGATTGCGCGACTATTTCAGCCCGTCAGCTATTTGCCTGGTTGAATGGCCGGAGAAGGCCGGAACCAGGCTGGGTCAGCCCGATCTGATGATCCAATTTGAATTTTTTGAGATGGGCCGCAAACTGGTTTTTGAGGCAAAAACTCCCGCCGGAGAGGCGTTATTACAGTCCTTGAAATAAGCTATTATTAACATATAAAACATACATATATGTTGATTTTATAATAAAAATTTGAAATTATTCAATTAACAGCCAATAAATAATAGATAAACACAAGAAAATTCAAGTAAAGTCTATGCGTGGAATCTATCTGTCAGCACTGATTTTTTTGAGTTTGCGCGCTATCGCAAACCCGGTAGAGCTGGAGAATGTCCGCATCTGGGCGGCTCCGGACAATACCCGTATTGTGTTTGATATCTCCAACAGGGTGGAGCACAAGCTGGAAAAGCTCTCTGATCCTCACCGTGTGGTCCTGGATATACAAAATGCCCGTCTGAGAAATTCACCTGCGCAGCCCATCGCTGCTGACAAGTATCTCAAAGAAGTGCGCAGCGCTATGCGCAACCCGAACGATCTGCGGGTGGTGCTCGATCTGAAAACAGATGCCCGGATTAAAAGTTTTTTACTGCCACCAAACCAGCAATATGGTCACCGCCTGGTCGTCGATCTATACAGTGCAGACGAACAGCAGGAGATACAACCCGCTTCCATCAACAGAACACCCGGTGCCTTGCGTGAAATCGTGCTTGTCATTGATCCGGGTCATGGCGGTGAAGATCCCGGAGCCCGCGGCCCCAATGGTATGCATGAGAAAGCGATAGTCCTGCAGATCTCAAAACGGTTGGCCGATATGATCAATCGGGAACGGGGTATGCGCGCAGTCTTGACCAGGGAAGATGATTACTTCCTGCCTTTACGCAAACGCATGCAAATAGCACGGCAACACAAGGCGGATCTGTTTATCTCGATTCACGCTGATGCCTTCAAGGATCCGAGGGCAAGTGGTTCATCGGTTTATATATTGTCACAAAGAGGCGCGAGCAGCGAGGCTGCACGCTGGCTGGCCGAGCGTGAAAATGCTTCAGACCTGATCGGCGGTGTCAATCTGGATGTGAATGATAATATGCTGGCCTCCGTATTGCTTGATCTCTCCCAGACGGCCAGCCTGGAGATGAGCATCGACGTAGCAGATCGTGTGCTCGCCGGTTTGAAGAGTGTAGGCAAGGTGCATAAACGCCAGGTGCAATCCGCTGGTTTCGCCGTACTCAAATCGCCGGATGTTCCTTCCATCCTGGTGGAAACAGCTTATATTTCCAATCCGGAAGAAGAGAGAAAATTACGCGATCGCAATTACCAGGAGAAACTGGCCGGCGCTATACTTCAAGGCCTGCGCAGTTATTTTAATGAATACGCGCCTGAAGGTACGTTACTTGCCACTACTGTGACGCGCAAGCATGTGATTACCCGTGGTGATACCTTGTCTGCAATTGCACAGCAGTACCGCATCAGCATGCAACGCCTGCGCGAACATAATAATCTGAAAAATGATGTGATCAGGGTAGGACATGTTTTATCCATTCCCAGCGACAGCTAGTTCCAGCCCACCAAGTCTATAACCGTATTGCCCGCTGCCGTATGATATGACCTATGGCAGATGGCGAACTTCCTCAGCGCATACATAAACTTCCTGATACTCTGGTCAACAAGATCGCAGCCGGTGAGGTGATCGAGCGGCCGGTGTCCGTGGTCAAGGAGTTGCTGGAAAACAGTCTGGATGCCGGTGCGACCAAGATTAATATTGATATCAGGAATGGTGGCAGCCGCCTGATCCGGATAGAGGATAACGGTCACGGCATACACGCTGATGATCTGGTGCTCGCAGTGGATCGCCATACCACCAGTAAATTACGTGATGATGCCGATCTGTGGCGAATCAGAACGCTGGGATTTCGTGGCGAGGCACTGTCAAGTATTGCATCGGTCTCAAGATTTACACTGACATCAAGACAGAGTGGAGATGATCATGGCTGGTCTGTGTCTATTTCCGCCGGAGACACAGCCCCTGTAATACAACCGGCAGCTCATCTATCCGGCACAACAGTAGAAGTAATGGACCTGTTTTATAACACACCGGCAAGACGCAGGTTTCTCCGTTCAGAAAAGACAGAATTCATTCACATCCAGGACCTGGTTAAACGGATTGCATTGAGCCGGTTTAATCTTTCGGTTCACCTGACCCATAACAATCGCCAGATATTTCACTTTTCTGATGATACACAACACCCTGTACAGTGGGTGGCCGCAATCATGGGCCGGGCGTTTCAGGAGCAGTCTTTATATGTAAATCAGCAAATGAATGATATGACGTTGCATGGCTGGTTGGGACTGCCTGATGTCGCGCGTAGCCAGACTGATCAACAGTATTTTTACCTGAACGGGCGCATGGTAAGAGATAAGCTCATCAATCATGCCGTGCGGCTTGCCTTTCAGGACAGGATATATCCCGGCCGCCATCCGGTTTTTTTGCTTTATCTGGATATGGATGTGGCTGCTGCCGATGTCAATGTTCACCCGGCCAAACAGGAAGTGCGTTTTTGTGATGCCAGGACCGTGCATGATTTTATATTTGGCAGCCTGCACAGGGTTTTGAATGAGCAGACACAGACAGAGATGTTAAATGATAAACATCTGTCAGCCGGAAATTATCGTGTCCGTGAAACAAAACCGGATTATCAATATTCTGACCTCAACCATGCAGTTTCACAATCCGGCAAGGTCATCACTTCATCTGCCATATCGATTGGAGGGCGTTATATCATTGCAGAAGAAGCAAATGGCACAGTGCTGGTAGATGTGCATCGTGCCCGTGAATTGATAGCATATACAAAATTAAGACTGCACTGGTCTGAAAATCCAAATGACTCCAGGCCAGTATTGGTACCGCTTACCTGTTTGGTCACTGTTGCTGAAGCAGAATTAATTGATCAATATCAATACCTGCTGGAAAAACCCGGTCTGGTCATAAACCGCACGGCGCCGGCAGCATTGATGATACGGGAATTACCTCTGGCGCTGCCCGGTGCAGATGCCATTTCTCTGATCAGGGATGTGATAGCTGTACTGAAACCGGATACCCTGCCAGATGAACAAATAACCCATCTCCTGACGGCACTGTCCCGGCATGCCAATGACAGTGCAACAGAGCGACTGACATCGTCAGAGATAAACTCATTACTTGTTGATCTTTACAGGATTAAAGAACAAGCCACTGATGAAGAATTCAAAACGGCATTACGTTATCTCGATATGCAGGCACTGCAAGATATATTGAATGGCTGATTCCAGTACACATATGCCAGTGGTGTTTCTGATGGGGCCCACCGCCACCGGCAAGACTCAACTTGCAGTTGAGCTGGTGCAGCGATTACCAGTGGATATCGTCAGCGTGGATTCCGCCATGGTCTACCGGGACATGGATATCGGCACGGCAAAACCCTCTGCTGAAATTCTGAGGATAGCCCCGCATCGCCTGATTGATATCTGTGATCCGGTTGAGTCATATTCCGCCGCACGCTTTTGTCATGATGCGCTCGTGGAGATCAAACAGATCCATGCTGCCGGACGAATTCCCTTATTGGTGGGCGGAACCGGCCTGTATTTCCGGTCACTTGAAAAAGGTCTATCGGAATTACCGCCGGCTGATACAGAGATCAGGCTGCGGCTTGCAGCAGAGGCAAAAACTGTGGGTTGGGAAACCATGCATACCCGATTGGCGAAAGTCGATCCGGAAGCGGCTGGCAGGATTCATCCCAATGATCCACAACGCATACAGCGGGCACTGGAGGTCTATGAACTGACAGGCAAACCCATGAGTGCGCATTACGGCATGGGCTCATCCATCCCCTTACCCTACAACGTGATCAAGATCGTGATTAGTCCGGCTGAGAGAAAGGACTTGCATGAGCATATCCGTCAGCGTTTTTTAAAGATGCTGGATCAGGGCCTGGTAGATGAGGTCAGGGGTTTGTATGAAAAGGACAATCTGAACGCCAGTCTGCCGGCCATGCGTATGGTGGGATATCGTCAGGTATGGCGCTATCTGGCTGGACAACTTGATTACAAAACAATGACTGAGCGTGCTATTGTTGCAACGCGACAATTGGCCAAGCGTCAGTTGACCTGGTTTCGCCGGGAGCGGGGTGCGGAGTGGTTTGCCAGCCAGGATGCTGCTATCCCGGCTAACTTACTGAATTATTTGGCAGATAAAATCACTCTGTCTGAATAAAAATATAATATAATTAATGAATTATAGAACCCTTGGCCGGTTCGTATATCTAATGGCTGATAATAACAATAAATAATAAGGAGAATCCTGATGAGTAAGGGGCATACATTACAGGATCCATTCCTGAATGCATTACGCAAGGAAAGGGTCCCTGTCTCCATCTATCTTGTAAACGGTATAAAATTACAGGGGCAGGTCGAGTCGTTTGATCAGTTTGTGGTGTTATTAAAAAATTCAGTGAGCCAGCTTGTGTACAAACATGCCATATCAACTATCGTCCCCGCACGCAATGTCAAAATGCCCAGGGTTGAGGATGACAGCGGAACTGATGCCTAGTATTTCAAAAGCAGTGTCAGTAATTGGTGTCATGATTTGAATGATTTATCTGCCGGCAGCGAACGCGCTGTCCTGGTTCATATCAATTTCCGTTCTACACGGTTCAATGAG
>JBCKWI010000031.1:0-19673 GCA_038922795.1 Gammaproteobacteria bacterium | reverse complement strand
CTGACCGGGAAGAAACTATTGAAAAGGGTTCTTTAAGCGGGAGTTGGATGCCAGCCTGCATCTGCCCACAGTTCGCCACTCACCGCGGAGTTGGAGATCATGAAACAGATTGCATCCGCAATTTCGGTTGGACGAATCAATCGGCCGAGTTGGGTATCTTTGAGGATATATTTTTCAATATATTCTTCACCGAGAGCACGCACCATCGGTGTATCGGTAAAGCCCGGGTGGATCACTCCGCAACGTACACCATGGAACATCGCTTCTTTGGTCAACGTTGCTGCGGCGCCTTCGAGCCCAGCCTTGGTGCTCGCATAAGACACCTGGCCTTTGTTACCCTGTGATGAAATGGAACCGATAAAGATCACTGTGCCTTGAATTCTTTCATCCGGATGCCATTTCTTTAAACTTTTGCTTGCACGATCTTCTGCAATGTGTGCAATCATTTCCATGGCCCAGTAGGTCGGGGCAATCAGGTTGACTTCTACAACTTGCCGGAATTTTTCTATGGGATAGATTTCAGACTTGCCGGTTTCCTTGTTGACCTTGACGGCCAGTGCATCACGGGTAATCCCGGCACAGGGAACGCAAATACTGACTACGCCATGTCGCTTGATCAGGTCGTTGTAAACCTGGGTGCGGAAATCGGAATTGGTTGTGTCTCCAATAAAGGGAAATGCAATCTCGGTTTTGGTGTTACGGTTTATCTGTTCAGCGGCTGTTTTGACTTCATCATTCATATCCACCATACCAATAGCCTTGACACCTCTATTTGCCAGTTCAAGACAGACCGCATGACCGATACCGCTGGCCGCTCCCGTAATTACCGCAACTTTGTCCTTAATTTCCATAGTATTATTTACCTCGAATGGCATTAATTAAATGATTAAACTAAAGTCTAGCGCATAATTTTGTGCGATGCATCATCATTATGTTGTTTTAGCTTTTAATTTAACTTGTTGATAAAAAAAGATATCCAGATATGCCTATAAAAACACGTTGCGCATGGTGCACGAATGATCTGCTCTATATCCGTTACCACGATAATGAATGGGGAGCCCCTGTGCATAATGACCGCAGACTGTTTGAGTTTTTGATCCTGGAAGGTGCACAGGCTGGCTTAAGCTGGATCACGATACTCAGAAAACGCGCAGCATTTCGCAAGGCCTTCGATAACTTTGATTTCAACAAGGTGACCCGTTATAACGAACGCAAGATACAATCACTGTTGCAGGATCCGGGCATCGTGCGTAACCGTCTCAAAATTCGGGGCGCGGTGCAGAATGCCAAAGCATTTATCAAGGTAAGAAATGAATACGGTACATTCGATAAATACATCTGGTCATTCGTGGATGGTGAACCGATTTGCAATCGCTGGAAAACGTTGAAACAGGTCCCGGCAAATACGGCCATTTCAGATGTAATGTCGAAGGATCTCAAGAAACGGGGTTTTACCTTTGTGGGTGCAACTATCTGTTATGCATTCATGCAGGCGGTGGGAATGGTGAATGATCATACCGTCGGTTGCTTCAGGTATAACGAAACTAATTGATTATGAGGATGCAGAAATGAAAAAACCATGGATATTTTCAGTCATATTGATGGCAGTAATCTTTAATACAGGCTGTACACCGGAAGTGGGGAGTGAAGCCTGGTGCAAAATGATGATGGAAAAGCCCAAGGGCGACTGGACCGCCAATGAAACGGCTGACTATGGAAAACATTGTCTGTTCAAATAGACGACAACATCCGTATTAATGACTAAACTTGGGTTGAAATCTTCCTGGTATTTTCAACACCGTGAGCAGGAAAAAACCGGATACTGACAGGTTTGATAAGATCGTTGCAGAGTCACGCCGCAAGAGTGAAGGGCGTGGTCATGCCTACCGTGAACAGACACTCAAACTATTTCCATGGATTTGCGGGCGCTGCAGCCGGGAGTTTACCCGTGAAAACCTGCATGAACTGACGGTACATCATCGCGATCATAATCATGATAACAACCCCCCGGACGGCAGTAACTGGGAGTTATTGTGCCTTTATTGTCATGACAATGAACACGCACGTTATCTGGAAAATAGTTCAAGTGCTGAAGCAAAGGCACGTGGCCGTCACAATCCTGTTTCTACACACAAGCCGTTTGCTGATCTGCAGTCCTTGTTGAAAGACAAAAAACCATAGCGTTGATCATTATGTTGAAGATTTCGCACCAGGTCAGCATCCCGGATAACGAGATCGAGATCAATGCCATACGCGCCCAGGGAGCGGGCGGACAGAACGTCAACAAGGTCTCTACAGCTATTCATTTGCGTTTTGATACCCAAAACTCATCTCTTCCGGAATTTTATAAACAGCGGTTGTTGAAATATAACGACCGTCGCATTACCAAAGATGGTGTGATTATCATCAAGGCCCAGGAATATCGCAGCCAGGAAAAGAACCGGGAGATGGCACTGGCAAGATTGCAGGAATTGATAAGAAGTGTGACCGCCGTCCGTAAAAAGCGCAAACCGACAAAACCCACCAGAGCATCAAAATTTAAGCGGCTGGAGAGTAAAACAAAACGCGGCCGGCTGAAGAACCTGCGTGTAAAAAATATTTCAGCAGACTGAGGCACAGATTGAAATTACCCATTGATAAAAATGGCTACGATGTTCTCCACAATGCCAGGCTGAACAAATCGACTGCATTCACAAGGGAAGAGCGTGAACGCCTGGGGCTGCGCGGTCTGTTGCCGCATTCAGTCGGTACACTGGAGACCCAACTGAATCGTGTACTGGCAAATCTTCGCCGTAAAACCTCGGATATAGAACGTTATATTTTTCTGATAGCCTTGCTGGAAAGAAACGAGACCCTGTTTTTCCGCACGATCATGGATAATATCGAGGAAATGCTGCCATTGATCTATACCCCGACAGTAGGGCAGGCATGCAGTGAGTTCGCGCAGATATTCCGCAAACCCAAGGGCTTTTATATTACGCCTGATGACCGTGGCGACATCCGCCGGATCCTTGATAACTGGCCGGAAGACGACGTGCGTGTGATCGTGGTGACCGATGGTGAACGTATCCTCGGTCTGGGCGATCTGGGCGCCAACGGCATGGGCATTCCCATCGGCAAGCTTTCACTGTATGTCGCCTGTGCCGGTATCTACCCTTCCCAATGTTTGCCGGTCATGCTGGATATGGGCAGTAATAATACGCCGTTAAGGACCCACCCGCTGTATCTTGGTTATCCGCATGCACGTCTTACCGGACAGGAATATTTTGATCTGGTGGAAGAATTCATCGTTGCCGTACAGGACAAATATCCAAAGGCACTGATCCAGTTCGAGGATTTTCTGACACCTAATGCCTATGCCTTGCTGGAGAAGTATCGTAACCGGGTGCTTTGTTTCAATGACGACATTCAGGGTACAGCCGCCGTTGCCCTCGCCGGGGTTTATGCCGCGACCCGGATTACCGGGGTTGACTTTGCAGATCAAACCATCATGTTTCTCGGTGCAGGTTCAGCCGCAACCGGCATAGGTGATCTGATGGTCTCCGCTTTTGTTGAAAAAGGCCTGAGTGAAAATGAAGCCAGACAGCATTTATGGTTTGTTGATGTTGATGGGCTGGTGGTTGCCGGCCGGCGTAATCTCATGGCACATAACAGGCCTTATGCACATAAACACGAACAATCGGGTTTTATTGATGCAATCAACACATTAAGGCCACAAGTGTTAATCGGTGCGACCGGCACACCAGACACGTTTACCAGAGAAGTCATCGAGGCCATGTCTTCGGTAAACGAACGGCCGGTGATATTTGCGTTATCCAACCCGACTTCAAGGGCGGAGTGCACTGCTGAGCAGGCCTATGAGTGGAGTAAGGGCCAAGCCATTTTCGCCAGCGGCAGTCCGTTTAAGTCGGTGACATTTAATGGTAAAACATTCCATCCCGGCCAGGGCAACAATGCCTATATTTTCCCCGGTATTGGTTTGGGAGCCGTTGCCTGCGGCGCAAGTCACCTGACCGGCGAGATGTTTCTGGTGGCGGCAAAGACCCTGGCTGATACTGTCTCAAAGCAAGCTCTGGATATGGGCGCCCTCTATCCACCGCTTGCCGCTATCCGTGACATATCATTAAGGATTGCAACGGCTATAGCGGAGATGGCCTATGACCTGAACCTTGCACGGGAACCAAGACCCGCAGGCAATTTGAGACAACATATCGCCATGCAGATGTATGATCCGCATTATTGAAAATCGCTATGGAACATGAATAAGCCATATGCAGAAGCCTGTGACCGGAACCGGGGACCGATTCTGTCCGTGATCAATCCTTTATTTGCGGATAGCAAGAGCGTGCTGGAGATAGGCAGTGGCACCGGTCAGCATGCGGTATTTTTTGCAGCGAAGATGCCGCATCTTGTGTGGCATACCAGCGATGTAAAAGAAAACCATGCTGATATCAAGGCGTGGTTGCATGATGCGGAATTATCCAATGTGCGTGCTCCAGTATTACTGGATGTGAAACAAAAGGACTGGCCGGAAATAACAGTCGATACGGTATTTTCGGCCAACACCGCCCACATCATGGAGCAAGGCGGAGTGGAGGCCATGTTTTCCGGCGTGGGCAAACTTCTTCCGGGTCTGGGCAAGTTTGTGTTGTATGGCCCGTTCAATTATCACAATCAATATACCAGCGACAGTAATGCCAGATTTGATGTGTGGCTGAAAGCGCGTGACCCGCAGAGTGGTATTCGAAATTTTGAGGACCTTGATAATCTGGCGAAAGCCGCCGGCATGATTTTCAGACAGGATTATGCAATGCCGGCAAACAATCGTATCCTGTACTGGCAGAAGAGATTATGAATAATGATGTCTGATAATCAGAATATGCAAAGCGATCCGGACTTCGTACGATTAAAAAACCAGGATCATCAGGCTTTTGAAAGCCTGGTGGAAAAGTATCACCGGCAGATGCTGATTGTTGCGCGGTCTATTATCGGGGACAGCCTTGCTGAAGAAGTTGTGCAGGAGGCCTGGGTCTCCATTTATCATGCCTTGCCGTCATTCGAGGGACGCTCCTCCATCAAGACCTGGATATATACCATTGTCAGCAACCAGGCAAAAACCAGATTAAGAAAAGAATCCAGACTGGTCAGCATGAATGATCTGGAAGAGGGCATTCCTGTTTATCTGAAAAACGAACGGTTCCATGTGGATGGCCATTGGTCTTCACCACCACCCCTTTGGGATACTGAATCACCGGAAGAATTACTGGAGAATGAACAACTGCGACAGTGTATTGAGAAAACGCTGGAATTGCTGCCCGGCGTGCAAAAATCCGTGTTTCTCCTGCGCGATATTGAGCAGCAGCCGCTGGAGGAAATCTGTAACATCCTGCAGATCACCAACTCTAATGTACGGGTATTGCTACACCGGGCAAGAGTTAAATTAATGCAAGTCATCGATCAATATCAGGAAACAGGGCAATGCTGAAATGCAGTGAAATTGCTAATCTCGCCAGCGATTATCTGGACAAGAACCTGAGCTGGAAAGAATCCTTTTCCGTAAAAATGCACATCTTTATTTGCGTACATTGCCGGCGCTTTATCCGGCATTTGTTGTCTACTATACATATTGTACAAGGCATGGAACATCAAAAGGCATCATCAGAAGAAATTAAGGACATTATTACCCGCATTCCTGAAAAAAAGCTGGCATGATTGTGAATTAATAATCACTGTTATTTTTTCTTCAAAAGCAGACCCTTTATAACAACAAGCCAGGGTGAGCCGGTTAATGAAAACATTTTTGTATTATCAGATTTCTTATTAAACTCAGGTGATGTTAAAAATATCCGCATATACTGGAATTATATATTTGCTCCTGATGTCATATGTGCCGGCAGATGTCTGTCCCACTGCGGAGGAGATCAGGGGCAAAAAAATCTCGAGGAGTTATGACTGGGCGGTAACAGAAAATACCACACTCGAGGAACTGCTTTCCGTCAAGGATCTCTATGCCGTGCGCATTATGGATTATGACGCCTATGTATCTTGCCGTTATACGACCGTGGAATGGCCAGTCACTCTTGATGGCAATCCACTGGAATCAAAATGCAGGATAGTGCCTGATGCAGGCGAATGGACAAGCACAGATTCAGGCGATCTGGTCTGCCGTGAAAAAGATGTTACAAATTGCGGATTTAAAATGAAATGCAAGGAATCCGGAAATCCCTAGCCTGCTTTCCTTCTGGAAGCGCTTTTACGCTCGTGTTCCAGCAATAATTTTTTACGTAAACGAATGTTCTTCGGTGTGATCTCGACCAGTTCATCTTCATCAATAAATTCCAGCGCCTGCTCCAGACTGAAACGAATGGGTGGAGTCAGCAGGATATTATCGTCCTTGCCGGCAGCGCGGACATTGGTCAGTTGCTTGCCCTTGAGTGGATTCACCACCAGATCATTATCACGCGAATGTATGCCGACGATCATCCCTGCATAAACTTCAACGCCGGGATCGATCAACATTTGTCCGCGTTCCTGCAAATTGAACAATGCATAACCCAATGCCTTGCCTGTGCCATTGGAGATCAATACACCATTGACACGTTCACTGATGCTGGTTTTTTTAACCGGGCCATAGTGATCAAAGACGTGATATATGAGTCCGGTGCCGGAAGTTGCAGTCAGAAATTCCGTGCGTAATCCAATAAGGCCACGGGCAGGGATAATATAATCCAGCCGTATACGGCCTTTGCCGTCCGGCAACATTTCCTTGATTTCCCCGCCGCATTGTCCGAGCATTTCCATGGCCGCACCCTGATAGGTGCTTTCAAGATCCACGGTGAGTTGTTCATAGGGTTCCTGTATTCCACCATTCACTTCCTTGAGGATCACCTCAGGCCGGGAGACACCGAGCTCATAACCTTCACGGCGCATGGTTTCGATCAGAATCGAAAGGTGTAATTCACCACGACCGGAGACCTTGAACTTGTCCGGGTCTTCGGTGGTTTCTACGCGCAACGCGACATTGTGTTTCAGTTCCTGCTGCAGGCGATCATGGATCTGCCGCGAGGTGACATACTTGCCTTCCTTGCCGCAGAAGGGTGAATCATTTACCTGGAAGGTCATGCTGACGGTGGGTTCATCGATCGAGAGTGGCGGCAGAGCTTCGGGATGTTTGGATGAACACAGGGTTTCCGAGATGCCCAGATCCTCTATTCCACACATGGCAATGATATCGCCAGCCGAGGCTTCGGGGATTTCATAACGTTCCAGACCAAGCAGTTTATAGATTTGCAAGATGCGGCCGGGCCGGGTTTTGCCTTCCGTATTAATTACAGTAACAGGAGTATTGGTTTTTATGGAACCGCGAGTGACGCGGCCGATGCCGATGATGCCGACATAACTATTATAAACCAGAGAACTGATCTGCATCTGGAATGGACCGGAAGCATCAACATCCGGTGGCGGCACCCTGTCCACGATGGTCTGAAACAACACTTGCATGTCACCTTCGCGTGATTCTGAATCCAGCGAACTGTAACCGTGGATCGCTGAGGTATAGACCACGGGGAAATCGAGTTGCTCGTCAGTTGCTCCGAGTCGATCAAATAAATCGAAGGTGCGATCCAGCACCCAGTGCGGACGGGCGCCGGGACGATCGATCTTGTTGATGACAACAATAGGCCGGAAGCCACGGGCCAGTGCTTTCTGGGTGACGAAACGGGTCTGGGGCATGGGGCCATCCACGGCATCCACCAGTATCAATACGGAATCGGCCATGGACAATACCCGTTCCACTTCGCCGCCGAAATCGGCATGGCCCGGTGTATCAATAATATTGATGCGATAATTGTTCCATTGCAGGGCCGTATTCTTGGCCAAGATGGTGATGCCGCGTTCGCGTTCCAGCTCATTGCTGTCCATGACGCGTTCCTGAAGAACGGCACGGGACTCAAAGGTGCCGGACTGGCGCAAAAGCTGGTCTACCAGGGTAGTTTTACCATGGTCTACGTGGGCAATAATGGCAATATTGCGGATCTGTTCAATCATGGGTGGGCAGCACCTGCCTGAAGAAGGCGGGCATTATAGCCAAAACTTCCGCTATGGCTATGTTTATTTACAGTGGAATCGCTGATCCGGGTAAAGCAACTGTTCCTGATTGTCGATTGAATGTCATAGCGGATTTTGCTGAATCCTTGTTGGCACTGTCCGATAACCATGCGGTGAAAATAAAGGGAACGAGACTCGCTGTCAGGTCAGGTCTTTTTTCTGTCTTGATGAATAACACTTTTGGCCTTCGTACTTTCTCCCTGCTCGAAAACCTCATTGTTGGGGCAGAAGGAATAATCCGGTTCCGATGTCTCTTCCTTGGCCAGGGTGTCTTCGCACTCTTTCCTTGTCGAACAATCCTCGCAGTTGCGCAGCTGGTTTTCTATATCGACCGTCGGCGTATTATGCAGGTATGTTGACACATCGTAATTGCGTTTACCGAGCATCCTGAAGAAAGGCAATTGTTTCAGTCGTTCCATCAGATTTCCCCGGAACCGCTGCCCAACCTTGATATTTCCTTTTATCGCAATCATTAACGTGGTTACAATAATTACCGCTGCCACTATGATGATTGCAATAAATATTACGGGTGTATTGCTCATCAAAAAGACCCCCTGATAAATCTCCTGAGAATTATCCCATGACTGGTTTGGAAAAAATTGATCTCGATCAAATAAGACATCACAAGCCTGTTGTGGCTGGATAAAGCCTGATAGTTGATTATGGAAAGAATAGTGGCAGCCTAGATCTGATCCGGATGGCTTTGGCCGATCCAATGCTTTGTGGCTTTTAATAACCGCTCCAGATCCTTGAGAATATCCTTGGCGGGGACTCCCGGGCGGTAACGCATCATGAGATTTCCCATCGGGTCAATAAGATAAACAACATCTTTGTCCATTTCTCCGGATTTCCCGAAAACGGACAGGAAGCTGTCAAACGCTGTATCTCCGCCAGTCACAACATGCATGCCGGGATAACCGGCGATCATTGCAAGGAACTCATCCGGTTGCTCCGATCGGGTCAAGACCAGTAATCGCTGTATGTGATACATTTCCTTTCCCAAAGCGAGACGGATCTGGCGAATATCATGAATATGTTGTTGGCAAACCTTGTCGCAAGAATTCCCGCCCAGGGTAACCAGCGTCCAGTAGCCATGAAGACTGGAAGGCGTGAGTTGTTGGCCATTGATTGTGTACAGGTTGACTGAAGGCACGGGACGGGGCGGCTGAATCAACTCGCCCCGGTTCCCCCGTTGTGCCGGCAACAGACCTGGATTGAAATACAAAAACCATGATGCAACAACAGGGAAGGCACAGATTGCAATCAACAGCCACATTGTTGTCATTGATTTGCCGGTGGCGGCATCCGCTTCATTCATAGCGCTTCCTCATGTTGGTTTTTCCTGCGGGTCACGGACAGACCCAGGTAAATCCCGGCTGTAATCACCGCAAAGGCGAACCACTGTATCGCATAGCCGATATGCATCTCCCATTTTGGATCAAAAGCCGGCCAGTCACGGACGAAACCATGTTGATCCCCGGGATTCTGCAGAATGACAAATGGCTGCAGTACAATTTCATTTTGACTGGCAAAATATTCCAGATCCAGAAAGGGCCAGCGTTTCCCCCATCCGGTTCCCGACGCGGCGGATGGAGCAGAGACAAACAGGGGGTTCGCCGGGAAGTCTATTGTCCCTTTGATTTCCACTATCCCTTCCGGCGCCGGCGCCGCAGGCAGCGTATTCCAGTCGCGGCCCATTTCTATCCATCCCCGGTTAATGAGAACGTGAACATCCGATCCGGCAATGCATAACGGCGTTATGACATGGTAACCGGTACGGCCGTTGTGCTTTTTGCCTTCCAGGAATATCTGCAGATCGCTTCTGAAAATCCCGCGCACAACAACCTTCCGGAAACGCATATCAGGTCCGAATTTCATCAGTCCACCCACGATCAAAGGGGGTTGGTTGTTCCGGTATTCTATCGTTTCCTTCAGGTTCTGTTTTTCCTCTGCGCGTGAAAGTTGCCAGAAACCAAGCTTCGTGAAAAGTCCAACAAGTATCAGCATGATAATCGACAAAATAATTCCGGGGCGGAAAGCATAATTACCAAGCATAATGTTATGGATATGTATTGAATAATATTCCTTGCAAAGAATATGTCCGCACAGCTACTATTTATTCGTGATCCTTCAAGAAACCGGGAGATGGAACATGTCACTTACCTTCAAATTACCTGCGCTCATATTGTTGGCAATGATTATTATCGCCCTTGGAGAAGCGATGTATTATCTGTACAAGGACCATGGCGACAAGGACAAGACCAGGGTCGTCAAAGCGCTGTCAGCCAGGGTTACCCTTGCACTGGTTCTGTTTGTCCTGCTTATCGCCAGTGCGTTCTTTGGTTTCATACAACCTCCAACGCCCTGAAGAATATTTATATTTTAAAGAAGACGGCGAATTCATTTTGCCGTCTTCTTTTATGCGTATGCAGTGCCTGTGATTAAATATCACACCATATAAACAAAGAAGAACAGGGCAAGCCATACCACATCCACAAAATGCCAGTACCAGGCAACGGCCTCAAATCCGAAATGATCCTGTGGGGTGAAATGCCCTTTCAGACTCCGTCCAAGAATTGCGGCCAGCATGATTGAACCTGTTATCACGTGCAGACCGTGAAAACCGGTTAATATATAGAACGTCGAACCATAAACACCGGAGCGCAAGGTCAGGTTCAGATTCTGATAGGCATCCTGATATTCCCAGGCCTGCATCAACACAAACAGCAGGCCGAGGGCAATGGTTGCCGCCATGCCTCTTATCAGCAATTTGCGGTTTTCAGCTTTAAGGCCCCAGTGCGCCCAGGTGATCGTCGCTCCGCTGGTCAATAAAATCAGAGTATTGAGGGCAGGTACACCCCAGGCCTCCATGGGGGTAAATTCCGCCCCCATTGCGCCCGGTCCCGCCGTGGGCCATTGCGCCTCAAACTGACTGTAGAGAAATTCATGCGTTGCCGCCAGATATCCGGTTCCGCCCAGCCAGTCAACCGAAACATTGCGTATATACCAGAGTGCGCCGAAGAAACTGAGAAAAAAGAAGACCTCGGAGGCAATAAACCAGAGCATGCCCTGCCGGAATGCACTGTCTACTTTTTCATTGTGATATCCGGCAAGGTTTTCCTGTATCACATCGCCGAACCATTCAAACAGCAGATAGGCAAAAAGGACAAGCCCGCCCAATAAAAAGATACCACCGAAAAACAGGCCGTTAATAACAAGCGCCAGGCCGAACACAATGCTTAACACCGCTACAGCGGTAATAAACGGCCAGGGACTGGGATCGGGTATATAGTATTCTCCATGTTGAGCAGACATGACTGGTTACCTCAAGGTTAAAAAGATTTGATTATTACCTGATTCAGGGGATTGTTGGCCGGCTGCCGGGGCATAAGAACCGGTTTTATAATTATTCACTGTTTCCGTTTTCATCCCGGCCCTGAGTTTTTTGACTGATTCGGTACCGGTATTCATAAAAGTATATGACAGGGTCAGTGATTCGATGTTATCCGGAAGGACCGGAGAAACGATAAAACGCAGTTTCATCTCTTTCTCCTGACGCGGTTCAAGCACCTGTTGCTGCAAACAGAAACATTCCGTCTTGCTGAAGTATTGCGTGGCCTGCCAAGGCACGATACTGGGTATGGCCTGACCGGTGATCCTCTCATCGGAAAGGTTTTTGGCTATATAGCTAACATCATTGGTTTCGCCTGTACGCACTCTGATTTTTCTGACCACAGGCTTGAATTCCCATGGCAAGCCACGACTGATCGTTGCATCAAATTTAACCGTAACCCACCGGCTTTCTGATTGGGCATTTCCCATATCACTTTGCAGCGTCATCCGTGAAGCAGATCCCACAGACTGCAATCCCGCAACCTGGCAAAGCAACTTATACAAAGGAACCATGGCAAAACCAAATACGAACATGCCAATAGCAATGCCAGCCAATGTTACGATCATCCGCTTATGGCTTTTCGTTGTATTGCCTGACGGTTCATTCATATTCAACATCCTTAACGGCTTGTTCCGGTCAGTCACAATCTTGTCAAAAGAAACCGGCCGCCTGTCATTTGATTTCCGGCGCTGTTGTCCAGCTATGGAAAGGCGGTGGCGATGGCAGTTCGTATTCCAGCCCTTTGGCGCCTTCCCAGACCTTATTGGTTGCCTTTGTTCCTCCACGGATGGTTTTGATGATGATATACAGGAAAATCAGGTGGCTGAGGCCGAAAATAAGAGCGCCGATACTCGAGATCATGTTGAACTCGGCAAAGATGACATTGTAGTCGACGATGCGCCGTGGCATGCCAGCCAGTCCCAGAAAATGCTGCGGGAAAAACGTGAGATTAAAACCAATGATTGTGGTCCAGAAAAACAGTTTGCCGAGTTTCTCGTCATACATATTGCCGGTCCACTTGGGGAGCCAGAAAAAAACGCCCGCAAACAACCCAAATAACGCTCCCGTGATCAGGGTGTAATGGAAGTGGGCAACCACGAACATACTGTCGTGGTATTGTATGTCGAGTGGGACCACTGCCAGCATCACACCTGTGAATCCACCAAAGGAAAACATCAGTATAATTCCGATCGCAAACAGCATCGGTGTCTCGAACGTCATGGATCCGCGCCACATGGTAGCGATGAAGTTGAACACCATCAGCCCCACGGGGATCGAGATCAGGATGGTGGCGATCATGAAATAGGTGACGGCGCCCAGTGACATGCCGATGGTATATTGGTGATGCGCCCATACCAGCATTCCGATGGTGCCGATTGCGATGATCGACCCGACCGTCGAGTGATAGCCAAACAGGGGTTTGCGTGCGAATATGGGAATGATGGAGGCAACAATGCCCATCGGGGGCAATAACAGGACATACACTTCCGGATGACCGAAAAACCAGAAGAGATGCTGGAACAGCACTGGGTCTCCACCGCCGGCGGCATTGAAGAAGCTGGTGCCGAAATGCCGATCGAACAACAGCATGGTCACGGCACCCGCCAGAACCGGCATAATCAGGATCAGAAGGAATGCCGTCATGAGCCAGGTCCAGACAAAAATGGGCATTTTCATCAACGTCATCCCCGGCGCGCGTGTGCCAAGGATGGTGACAATGATATTAATGGATGCCAGGATGGATGAAATACCCAGCAGATGTACGGTGAAGATCAGGAAGTCCATGGACATCCCCACCTGGATCGATAGCGGCGGATACAGGGTCCAGCCGGTATTAATCTGTGTGCCGCCACCCGGAAAGAAGGGCACGATAAACGATAATACCAGCATGACGGCCGCCGCCGGTAAAAGCCAGAAGCTCAGGTTATTCATTCTGGGGAGGGCCATATCCGGCGCGCCAATCATCAGGGGGATCATCCAGTTGGCCATGCCGGCCGCCGCCGGCATGACGGCGCCAAACACCATAATCAGTGCATGATTGGTCACCAGGCTGTTATACAGATCCGGATTAACCAGCTGGATCCCCGGCATGAACAACTCCGCTCGGATCACCATGGCGCTGGCCCCACCCAGGAAAAGCATGATCAGCGCAAAAATCATGTACATAGTACCGATGTCCTTGTGGTTGGTGCTGCAAATCCAGCGCCTCCAGCCATGCGGCGGACCGTGTTCCCCGGCCGTGTGTACTGCTGCTTCGGTACTCATATTCGGTATCCTCCAGGTTTCAAATATGCAAACGATTAACGCGCCGCGGCGACATCGCCCGGCTGCACCACATCGCCCGTATCGTTGCCCCAGGCGTTACGTTCGTAGGTGACGATGGCGGCAAGCTCCAGGTCATTCAGCATCTCGCCCCAGGCGGGCATGCCGGTCTCGACCTTGCCATTCAGGACTATATTCAGATGATCCGGGAGCGGTCCGGTAGTAATCTTGCCGCCTTTGAGTGGCGGGAATGATGGAGGCAAGCCTTCTCCTCCCAGTTGATGACAGGCGGCGCAGTATTTATTGTAGCTCCCGCGCCCTTTCTCCATGAGATCTTCCCTGCTCCATTCCTTGTCAGAAGCAGCCTCTTCAACCGCAGCCAGCATGATTTTTTTCTGCTCCCCTACCCAGGCCTCAAACTTTTCCGGGCTGACTGCTTCAACAACGATGGGCATCCGTGCGTGCCATGTGCCACAGAGTTCGGCGCACTGGCCGCGGAATGTGCCTTCCCGGTCAAGCTCAGTCCAGGTCTCGGTAATGTAACCGGCGATAGCATCCTTTTTCATGCCGAGTTCCGGCACCCAGAAGGCATGTATGACATCGGCCGAGGTGTGCAGAAAACGGATCTTGGCATGGGTCGGCAGCACCAGTGGATTATCAACTTCGCGCAGATACAGATCACCGGATTCCTCCCTGGGCACATAGCGGCTTTCCACGGTCACGCCATGATCCAGATACTCGTATTCCCACCACCACTGATGAGCGATAACCTTGACATCCATCATGTCATCATCTTTGGGGACCAACCATAGCTGTTTAAGTACGCGTTCGGCGTTACCGGCGATACTCAGGTCTACGCCCAGGACCATGACAGGGACAAGCACCCATGCCCAGCGGCCAAACCAGCCTTTATGAAACTCCTGATCCGCAACAACACCACGGCTTTTGCGGAAAAAATAAATGGTGTATGCGACGATACCGAAGACAATGATCAAAAACGCCGTAACAATCGCAGCCGTCTGCATATGGATAGTGTAGATATCACGTGCGCTGCTGGATGCCGGTTCAGGTAAATTCATACCATATCCGGCATAGATATTCCCGGCCCATCCTAACAGAGCGGTTATCGCCACCATTCGAATGAATATCTTTATAAGATCCCCCATATGGCCCTCACTTTAAATCGCAGGTAAATTGTTATCTCGCATTGCCGTTCAGTAGCGTCAGCCGCACTTTATTGTCATATGCCTTGCCCCCATACTCCGTCCGTTCATTCCCTTTAATCATCACAATCCATACCAAGACCGCATTTATATACAGTGGCCGTTGACGATTATGGGGAAGGAACCTGTTTGCCAACATTTTCAGCGCGGATTCAAATACAAACAGCATTAATGATAATCAGCCGGAGACCGGAATAGCCGCTATCAGTCATGCAAAAATCCCCTTTCTGGCAATCAGGATCTGAAACCGGTTTTTGTATCTGCTGCTACTGGATATGCCGGTCTGCCTTCTTCTTCTTTTACAGCATCATTTGGAAAGAAATGCCGCAAAGAATGATTTCACAATTGAAATCAGAACAATTTGATCTAGATCAAATTACCCGGCATCAGATTCACAGTGTAATATCACGGTGAAATAAACTGTAACTTATCGAGTTTACGGGATTACAGCGATGGCGGGATGAGAATTTAAGATATTTTGAGCCTGATTCATGGGTTACTTTATTCAGTATTTTGCACAACCTTGCCGGAAAGAATTTTTGATAACCTGGTATGAAATATGACGTCATTATCATTGGAGCGGGTCCGGTGGGACTCAGTTTTGCCCGTTCGTTTGCAAATTCCAGTCTGCCAGTCTGAATGTCATCGTCATTGACAAGGTTGCCAAGGAGTGCTCTTGCTGACCCCGCCATGGATGGACGTGATATTACGTTTACCCATTTCTCCGTCGAATTATTAAAGGACCTTGGTGTTTGGCTCGTATACCTGCTGAATCCATATCACCGGTAAAGGAAGCCAGGGTGCTGGACGGCATATCACCGTATTTCCTGCACTTCGATTATCGTCAAGCCGGACAAGAGGCGCTGGGATGCCTGGTTGTAAATCATCCGATCCGCAAGGCGCTGTATGAAGAGGTTGAGGCCTTGACCAATGTTCAGGTGATGACTGATACCGCTATCACATCAATAAACTTGGGCAACAATGGCGTATCCGTGCTTCTGTCCAATGGTGAAACTATTGAAGCCGCTTTAATCGCCGCCGCCGCCGGCCGTTTTTCCGAAACCCGCCGCAAAGCAGGTATACCCGCTGTCATGCGGGATTTTGGCAATACTGCAATTGTGTGCCGGATGAAGCATGACAAACCTCATCATCATATCGCGTATGAATGTTTTCACTACCCACATCAATACCGGTGCTGTCGCCAAGAGAGATAAAATATGAGAAACCAACACCGCGGGATTTGGCCCAGTTCAGGATAGCGGTACAGATGGCGCCGAATTGGGAGACCAGCGCGATGTTTCCCTAGAGTGAATAGGTATGGGCGAAACTGGCGTTGAGGCCGATATCAGGATTCAGCATGCCGACGCAGTTAGGTCCCAGTATGCGGAAATTATACGGTTGTGCAGCATCCAGCATTTCCCGGCGCAAGGATATTCCGTCAATTTCCAGATTGAAGCCAGCGCTGATGACTACGGCGGAATAACTTGTTGAGATTGATGATGCTCACGACATAATTACCGGAAGATACTCACAATAATCATTATAACCTGATATTAAACACTATGACGCGCTCCACTACAGGGTTGATCATTGGCCCACTGTTATTTCTGGTATTCATTTTTATTCCGCTACCGGAGGGTATGACTCCTGCCGCCATGCGTGTCGCAGCGATCACCGCGCTGATGGCGACCTGGTGGATCACCGAGGCGATCCCGATCCCGGCGACTTCACTGCTGCCAATCGTGCTCTTCCCGCTGCTCGGTATCATGGATGGCAGTGAGGTGACGCGTGCTTATGGCAATCATGTGGTTTTTCTGTTCATGGGTGGTTTTTTTATTGCAGTGACTGTTCAGAAATGGAACCTGCGCCGGCGTATTGCGTTACACACGATCCGGCTGGTGGGTGTGACGCCGGAACGCATTATTCTCGGTTTCATGCTGGCGTCAGCATTTCTCTCGATGTTGATCAGTAATACGGCCGCTACCATGCTGATGATTACCATCGGTATGGCTGTTCTGCAGCGAATACCATTGATACACGCAAAGGCCATTTTAAATTCGGTATCGCATTGATGTTGGGAATTGGTTATTCATCATCGATTGGCGGTATCGCAACCCTGATAGGCACACCACCGAATGCAATCTTTGCCGGCGTTGCTGAACAAACCTATCAGCAGACAATCAGTCTGGTGGACTGGATGAAGTTTGCCATGCTGCTGTCAATTCTGATGCTGATGATTACCTGGGTTTACCTGACCAGATTTGCCTATCCCAGCGGGGTAACGCAGATACCGGGAGGCCGCGATACTTTCGATCAGGAGATTAAGCAACTGGGGCCGATGACCTGCCAGGAGTTCAGGGTATTAATGGTCTTGATTCTGGTTGCCGTGTTGTGGCTGGTGAATGGATTGGTAGATATTGAATCATTGAAATTTGTAAAGGACTCAACCATCGTAATTACCTGCGCTCTGTTATTATTGATTATTCCATCAAACTTCAAAAAGCGGGAATTTCTGCTGGACTGGAAAACAGCCGTCACGATTCCGTGGGATATACTAATCTTGTTTGGCGGTGGTTTTGCCCTGGCCCTGGGTTTCAGTGAATCCGGGTTAACGAAAGCCGTTGCTGAACAGTTGACGGTACTGGAAGGGACCAATCTCGTAATTATTGTGGCCGGGATAGCCACCTTGGTGATATTGCAGCATCTTTTGCTTTCATGTTGCCGGTGGCGACACCTCCGAATGCAATAATCTTCAGCAGCCGCTATGTGACCATATCACAAATGGTGAAGGCGGGGATCTGGTTGTATCTTATCGGTATGGTGTTGATTACCTGCTTTGTCATACTGGTGCTTCCATTGGTGTGGGATATTGATATTGCTACCTTCCCGTCAGAATTTGCTTCAAGATAATCAAAAAATCTATTAATTGAGTTACCATAATCATGCATAAAGTTGTTCTGAAAACCGGCCGAGAGAAATCGGTATTACGGCGCCATCCGTGGTTGTTTTCCGGCGCATTACAGGATGTGAAAAAAGGTATTGTCGGCGGAGAAACTGTCAGTATTGTCTCTGCAAGCAGCGAGATACTGGCAAAGGGTGCGTATTCACCTGATTCACAAATACGTGTGCGGATCTGGACATTTGATCCCGTTGAAGAAGTAAATGCAGGATTCTTCAAACGGCGCATTTGCAATGCAATCGAATTACGCAAGACATTCATTCCGCCGGAGGATAATGCCTGTCGTTTGATCAATGCTGAATCTGATGGACTGCCCGGTGTGGTAGTGGATCGTTATGCAGAGTTTCTCGTGTGCCAGTTCCTCTCAGCAGGTGCGGAACATTTCAAATACGAAATTGTTCAACAATTGCAGCAGATACTTTCACCGGTCGGTATCTATGAACGTTCCGATGTGGAGATCAGGAAAAAGGAAGGACTGAAACCACAAACAGGTATGCTCGCGGGCGAGGAACCACCGGAATTAATTCGCATTACGCAAGGTGGTATCGATTTTCTGGTTGATGTGAGGCAGGGGCACAAGACCGGCATGTATCTGGATCAGCATGACAACCGGCATATAGTCCAGCATCTGGCGCAGGACAGAGAAATATTAAACTGCTTCGCCTATACCGGCAGTTTCGCCTTCGCAGCCGTGCGTGGCGGCGCTGCAAAAGTCACCAGCATTGAATCCTCAGCAGATGCAATCAGCATGATCGTAAAACAGGCTGAGTTGAATAGTCTGGATACTGGTAAATTTGAGAATGTACAGGGTGATGTTTTTGCGGTATTAAGGCAATACCGGGAAGCCGGCAGGAAGTTTGATATGGTCATCCTTGATCCACCCAAGTTTGTCAGCTCAGCAGATCAACTAAAACGTGGATGCAGGGGTTACAAGGACATCAATCTTCTCGCGATGAAATTACTGAGAGAAAATGGTTTACTGGTGACCTTTTCCTGTTCCGGTCATCTCTCACCGGAATTGTTCCAGAAGATAGTCGCTGATGCTGCAGTAGATGCCGGACGCGAAGTACGGATGATCGCCAGTCTTGGCCAGCCGGCCGACCATCCGGTGGCATTGAATTTTCCTGAAGGCCGTTATCTGAAGGGACTGATCTGTTATCTGTAGATGACCTTCCTTGTTATTTATATTCGATAGTCTAATATCAAATGTAGTACCAGTTATGTCGATGCTTATAAACAGGCCATAGGCGAAACCATATAATGAAAACTGTCCTTTATGTAGATGATAATGATGAGATATTGGAAATCATCAATATGCTCATGGCGAATACTGATTATCACCTGCTCACTGTCAATGATGCCAATAATGCTGTGGCTATGTGCCTGGAAAATAAACCTGATCTTGTGCTTATGGATATCGATATGCCCGGCATGAACGGTTTTGAAGTCACCAGGATATTGAGAAGTTCCGGATTCAGCAACCCGGTTATAATCTTGACTGCATCGGAATCAAAAGAAGACAGAAGACAGGCCAAGGCTGTTGGATGTACTGACTATATACTGAAGACCGTTGATATGCGTAATGTAAAATCCATCATTGACGAATATATTGGTGAACTCGGGGAATTGATTCAGTAGAATTATACTGTTCAGTTTTTTTGTTCCTGAAACAGATCTGCGAAGGCCAGTTCCTCGCCAGCTTGTTTAACATTGTAACCGGGCATTGTAT
>JBCKWI010000030.1:0-19939 GCA_038922795.1 Gammaproteobacteria bacterium | reverse complement strand
GTGCAGGTGGAAGCCGCCACTTAAGAGATAAGGTGACATACACATCAGGGAGATGGCAACTAAAGGGTAAAGGGCCGCAGTGGTTGAACCATCACTGCGGTTTTTTCTTTTGAGAGTATTTATACTGAATGTTTTTACTCATATTCGATCGTGTAGAGTATACAGATGGAAAGTTATGTTTCATTAGATCGACAATTTTCACCTGTACCCAAAAGTGAAGAAGAGAGGGAAAGTGAAGAAATCTTATCTTTTTGGGGTCAAGGAGGCGCAAAAACTTGGGATGAAATGGACAACGAATTTCGTTGTGTCATTCTGGCGGAAGCAGGTGCTGGTAAGACCGAGGAATTGCGGCAACGTGCGCGAGTATTGGCGCGTCAAGGAAAGCCTGCTTTCTTTGTCCGTATTGAGGATATTGAGGCCGATTTCTATAAAGCATTTGAGATAGGTGAGGAAGCTCAATACCAATCATGGTTGAAATCGACGGGGGAAGCATGGTTTTTCCTGGATTCTGTCGATGAAGCGCGGCTCGAAAATCCGAGGGACTTCGAAAAAGCCTTGCGCCTCTTTGCCAGAAGCATAAAAACAGGTGCGCACAGGGCGCACATCTACCTCTCCAGTCGACCCTACGCATGGCGTCCGAGGGAAGATCGAAGACTATTGGATGAGATTCTGTTTCTTGTCGCACCGCAGGTAGGTGAAGTTGGCAAAGAGGAGCAGCAAGCTCAACCGCAAAGCGCCCTCACGATCTACACTTTGCGTCCCCTGGATAAAGATAGGGTTCGGCGCTTTTGCGTTGCTCGTGAAGCGAAAGATATCGAGCGTTTGTTGCATGAAATTGAACGTGCCAATCTTTGGAGCCTGGCGGAGCGCCCATTTGATCTCGAAGGTGTTCTGGCCAAATGGGCTGATGACAACGCCCTGGGCGGCCGCATGGAACTGTTCCGCCACAACATCGATAAGCGGCTGCGCGATGACCACAACCCTGATCGGGCTCAGCGCCAACCTCTAAATCTTGAACGGGCAAGAGACGGTGTGCGTCGTTTGGCCGCCGCCGTTCTGCTGACTGGTCAGGCAGGCTTCAATGTGCCCGATGCTGAACAGGTCAAACCGGGTATCGAAGCAGAATCTGTCCTCGCAGATTGGGAACCGAAGGATGCGCGAACGCTATTGGAGAGAGGAATTTTCAATGACATCATTTATGGAGCAGTGCGATTTCGGCATCGGGATGTGCGCGAATTGCTTGCTGCTGAGTGGTTCGAAGGGTTGCTAAAGGCAGGTAACAGTCGCCAGTCGGTCGAATCTCTATTTTTCCGCGAGCAATATGGTGAAAAAGTTGTTACTCCCCGACTTCGGCCGATTTTGCCATGGCTTATCCTGCTCGATGATGCGATCCGTTACAGGGCTCTGGAAATTCACCCTGAAATTGCTGTCGAAGGTGGCGATCCGTCCCGACTGCCTTTGTTGGAAAGGCGGAGGATTTTGGTAGACATCGTCCATCGGATCGTTTCGGGAGAGGATGACCGCTCCGCACGAGACAACAGCGCGATTGCACGGATCGCGAATCCGGATCTCGCGGGAGATACGCAGAAGCTTATCAGCGAATACGGCGACAATGACGATGCCATTTTCTTTCTCGGCAGGCTGGTCTGGCAGGGAAAAATGGCAAATTGCGTAGCTCCTTTTGTTGCCATTGCGGTAGATAGTTCGCGAGGGATCTATGCCCGAAGAGTATCGGCCCGCGCAGTGATGACTTGTGGCTCTGCGGAGCAGAAACAAAGCTTGTGGCAAAAACTTAACGAAAGCGATGCCCAGATTCCTCGCGAATTGCTCGCGGAGCTGGTTGATGAAGCGGCACCTGATAGCCAGAGTGTCGAACGGCTGATAATTTCACTGGGTAAACTGCCTCCTTATGAACGATATAAGGGCACAGGCCTAAGCCGCGCACTTCATGAATTTGTCGAACGTTTACCGCTGGGCGTTGGCCAAAAGGCAATCATCCAACTGCTTGATGGGCTGCCCAGCTATCTGGAGAGGCCACCTTATGTCGAGCGCAGCGAATGCCGTGTTTCAAAGGAATTTGCGTGGCTGCTCGGCCCCGCGACGCATGCGGTAGAAAGACTGATCGAAGCACGGAGCGAGGCGGTGTTCGGGAAGTCAGCTCTCTCCATTATGTTAATGGTTCCAGCTTTGCGTTTTTGGCATGACAATGATTTCAGCGAGCATAAAGGCAATTTGCAGGGACTTGTCCCCAGTTGGCCGGAACTTAATGATGACCTCTATTGGGCCAGCATCGAGAAGGAACGGGCTGCCAGGGCGACAAAATCAAGTGAACCGTTGACCGATGATTGGTCCGTTTCCTGGCTTGGCCATTTTTGGAACTTCGATGTGGGGAGCCTGCCAAGGCTGCTCGATTACATGCGTTCTCGCGAGTCGCAGGATGACAGGCTGGTCGCACTCAGTACAGCGTTTCGGGTCTTTGTGCAAGCGGACAGGCCGCCGCACATACTGAACAGTCTGCAAGTTGCCGTGGCCGATGATTCCGTCTTGCGACATCAGTTGGACATTCTGCTCAACCCGCCAGTGTCAGAGACGATGCGAAGGCACGAAGAAGAACATGCAGAATATCAACGAAATCGGGATGAGAAGGAAGAGCGAAGAAAGCAGGATCGAGACACGTGGATAGCGGAGTTGCGCGCCAATCCAGATAGGGTCCGCAATCCTCCGAATTTGAAGCCGGACGAATTTACCAATAATCAATCTTGGCTGATGTGTGAATTGCAGGATCGTCGTTCGGGAACGAGACTCTCTGAGAACGCAAACTGGCAGAACCTCATCCCGGAATTCGGCGATGCTGTCGCTCGTGCTTACCGCGATGCTGCCGTCAATCATTGGCGGCATTATGTGCCGACCTTGCAATCTGAAGGAGTTAAAAGAGATAACACCACAACGTATTCATTGATATTCGCTATGGCCGGACTTGAGATGGAGGCAGCTGAGACTGTCGATTTTCCACACAGCCTGAACGAGACACAGGTACGTCACGCATTGCGGTACATCACTTGGGAACTTAACGGATTTCCTAGTTGGTTTGAACGTATGTATCAGGCATTTCCAGCCTTGGTCGAAGAGGCCGCGATTCAGGAATTACTATGGGAACTGGAAAATACAGAGCCTGAAAAACCAATGCACTACATCCTGAGTGATGTGGTTTATCATGCGCCTTGGCTTCATCATGCGATTGCTCCTGCTTTATTGGTATGGGTGGAAGCCAACCCCACACGCATCAATACCAACCGACACTATTGCCTGCAGATATTGGGCAATGGCGGAATCGACCCGGAAAAGTTGTCGGAGCTGGCTAGCCGACAGATAGCACAGGCCAATGACCGGGACAGCATTTCGTGGTGGTACGCGCTTCGCGTCGATTGCAACCCGGTAAATGGCATCCCTGAAGTCGAGCAGTGGCTATCAGATCTCGATGAGGATGCGGCGACACGCGCTGCCCAGATTTTCATCACAGCGCTAATGGGTGGCCGACATGTGGAACAGGGTAGACCTAGTGTTGGAGGTTTCCGCACAGCAGAGCATCTGAAATCACTTTACGTCCTGATGCATCGATACATTCTGGCAAAAAAGGACATCAACCGTGCGGATGGAGGCGTGTATTCTCCAGAACTGCGCGATGATGCACAGGATGCACGCAACAGACTGTTTAAGCTTCTATCGGAAATTCCGGGCAAAGCGAGTTATACGGTTATCAAGCAGCTGATTCACGAACACCCCGATCCCGATTATCGTCCCTGGATGGCCAAGCAGGCCTACAAGCGAGCCGAAGAGGATGGCGATCTGGAGCCTTGGACGGCTGAGCAGGTCAGCTCGTTTAATATGGCACAAATAATCACACCCGCAACACATCGTCAGCTCTTCGACCTTGCGGTGCATCGCCTACTTGATCTGAAGAATTGGTTGGAACGCGGAAATGATAGCCCTTGGCAAACTTGGCAGCGCGCAGATGGCGAAACCGAGATGCGCAAGTTGATAGCTGGTTGGCTCAACCTACAGTGCCGCGAACAATATACGACAGCGCAAGAGCCGGAGCTTGCCAATAGCCAGCGCATGGATATCTGGTTGCACAATACAAACGTGCATTCACCAGTGCCTATCGAACTAAAACTGCTCGATAAGGTTTGGTCCGGCCCCAAACTTTGCGAGCGGCTGCGCAACCAGTTGGTGGGCGATTATCTGCGAGAGGAAAGTGCTGGATGCGGCGTGATGCTGTTGGTATCGCAGAGAATAAATTCCGAAAAGCGATGGAGGATCAATGGCCGCCTCGTCGGATTGAGTGAACTGGCCAGTGCACTAAAATCTTATTGGCAAGACATCTCCGGCGAATACCCAGGCGTTGAAGCGATAGACGTGATTGTTATCGACTTGACGATTAGGGCACAAGTCTCCAATTCATGAATAAAAGAATAATTAGGGGTCAGACCACGGTTTCTTGTTCTTAATCTTGCTTTCCTTCTGTAACAGCATTCTCCCATCCACCACCTAATGCTTTATAGAGCGCCACCAGCGCCAGACCGGTGTCAGTTTCACTTTGTGCAAGTTGATCCTGCAATTCCAGTAATTGCCGTTCTGCATCCAGTACGTTGAGGAAACTGTCTACGCCGTTACTGTAACGCACGCGTGCAAGTTCAACCGCCATGGCACTGGCCTGGGCCGCGATTTGTAAATGCGCCTGGCGTTGCCGGGCCTTGGCAAATCTCACCAGTGCGTTTTCAGCTTCTTCCAATGCCGTCAATACGGTTTGTTCATAGGCGGCAAGCAGTCCTTCTGCGGAGGCATCTGCGGCACGGATACGTGCGCGTACCCGGCCCAGGTCAAATGCGGGCCAGGTCAGAAAGGGCCCAACGGAGGTTGTTCTGAAATCACTTTCACCCAGACCGGACAATGAAGTGGCCAGATAGCCGACACTGCCGGACAGACTGACACGGGGAAACAGATCAGCTGTAGCCACACCAATTCTGGCAGTCGCCGCCGCAAGCTGACGTTCTGCACTTCTGATATCCGGACGGCGCTTTAACAATTCGGCAGGATTACCGATGTTAAGCAACTCCGGAAATTGCGGCAGTAATTCAGGGTTGGATAATTGTGTGATTAACGTGCGCGGTTCGCTGCCAACGAGCACACTCAGGCGATGGATGCTGCGGGCGATCCCGGTCTCCAGTACCGGTATGGTAGCCAGCGTAGATTCCAGTTGCGCTTGCGAGCGGACAATATCCAGATTGGTGCCCATACCGCCTTCCATAATGGAGCGGGTCATGTCATAGGTGCCACGCTGGTTTTCAGCGTTCTGTTCAGCGACGCGCAGACGGTATTGTGCGCCACGCAGTTCCAGATAAGTCCGTGCGACTTCTGCGATAACCGTTACATAAACGTTACGTTGTTCCGCTGCAGCGGCTTCATAGTCTGCGGACAATGCTTCAACCGAGCGTTTAACCCGTCCGAAGAAATCCAACTCCCAGACAGCGTCAAGACCGGCATCGTAGAAGGTAGTGGTGCGATCGAATCCTGCCGGTGCGCCCTGGCTGCGGGCTTTACTAGATTCTTCAAAGGTGATGCCGCCACCGGTGGTGACAATAGGGTATTGTTCGTATTCAACTTCCCGCAGAAAGGCACGGGCTGCATTGACATTGGCCTGGGCTATGCGCAGGTCATGATTGTTATCAACTGACTGCCTGATTAATTCATTCAGTGTTTCATCCCGCAGGTTGCGCCACCATTCCACTTCGGTTGCAGCAGTGAAAAACATTACCTTATCTTCTGTAGAAAATGAGGGTGAGACATCGGTTTCCGGCAAGGTGTAATCAGGACCGACTACGCAACCGTTACTGACCATGAATATACATATTAATGCCGCAAACCGGCTTTGTTGTTTAATGGACATTAATCACTTTCCTTCACCGGGTTTTGCATTTCGTAACACCAGACCACGAACGAGTACATAGAATACAGGGGTTAAAAAGAGGCCCAGCATGGTCACACCCAACATACCACTAAACACGGTAGTGCCCAGCACCTGGCGCATTTCCGCACCGGCGCCTTGTGCCAGCATTAACGGGACGACACCCAGAATAAACGCAAATGCGGTCATCAGGATGGGGCGCAGGCGTATTTGTGCAGCTTCGATGGCCGCTTCGATATGGTCTTTGCCTTCATCTTCGCGTTGCCTGGCAAATTCCACGATCAGGATCGCATTTTTACTGGCAAGTCCTATGAGCACGATAAAACCGATCTGTGTCAGGATGTTATTGTCCATGCCACGCAACCACACACCGGACAGGGCAAACAGAATACACAACGGTACGATCAAAATGATAGTGACCGGCAGTGTCCAGCTTTCATATTGTGCCGTCAATAACAGGAAGACGAATAACACGCACAACGGGAAGATAATAATCCCGACGTTGCCCCCCAGTTTTTCCTGCAATGCGATCTCGGTCCACTCATAACCGAATCCGGCCGGCAGGAACTGGCTTGCCAGTTGTTCCATCTCGATCAATGCATCGCCGGTACTGACGCCGGGTACAGCGCTGCCCTGAAGTTCAGCAGCGGGGTAAAGGTTGTAACGTAATACACGATCAGCACCTTGTCTCTGTTTAACCTTGACGATAGATCCGAGTGGAACCATTTCACCCTTGGTGTTTTTTGCCCGCAGACGCATGATGTCCGTGGGATCGAAACGATAGGACTCATCCGCCTGCGCAATCACCTGGTAAGTTTTGCCGAACAAGTTGAAGTCGTTCACATAAATCGAACCCAGAAAAATCTGTAGAGTCTCGAATACATTTTCAACCGGCACATCCAGCATTTCGGCACGGGTACGATCAATGTCCAGGAAATATTGTGGCGTGCTGGAATCGATGGTGCTGAAGACCTGTGTCAATTTCGGATTCTGGTTGGCTGCACCTGCAAGTTGCCACGTGGCTGCTTCAAGTGCGGGCAAACCCCGGCCACTGCGGTCCTGTATGATCATTTTGAAGCCGCCGCCACGGCCCATACCACGGACCGGAGGAGGGTCTATCACAAAGAAATAGGCATCCCGGATCGAATTCAGTGCGCCATACAATTGTCCCACGATGGCATTTGAAGACTGGCCCCTGCCACGTTCTGCATACGGTTTTAATAATACGAACATTGCTGCGGAATTACTGGATGTGGTAAAAGTCGCAGCGGACAATCCGGCAATCGCCACTACATTGGTAACACCCTGGTTCTGCTGTGCAATTTTCGTAGCTTCCTGTACCACCTTATCGGTTCTATCCAGAGAAGCGCCTTTTGGTAATTCAACGAGGACAATCAGATAGCCCTGGTCCTGTTGCGGAATGAAGCCACCGGGCACCCGTTGGTATACCAGGTAGGTGCACCCCACCAGTATAAAGAATACCGTCATCATGATGACCGGCCGGCGCACCAGCACGCAAATTAATTTGCCGTATTTCCGGCGGGCCCGATCAAAAATATAGTTAAACGCGCGGAAAAAGAAGTTGGGTCCGGTAACTTCACCATTACCATTGTTCCGGTGTTTGGGCGCACGCAGCAATATCCTGCCGAGCGCCGGACTCAATGTGAGTGAGTTGAAGGCCGAAATCACAGTGGCCACAGAAATAGTCAGGGCAAATTGTTTGAAAAATGCACCCGGGATGCCACCCAGAAATGCGGTGGGTATGAATACAGCGACCAGCACCAGTGCCATGGAGATCAAGGCACTGCCGACTTCCGTCATGGTCACCCGTGCCGCTTCCCGGGGCGCCAGTCCTTTCTCAAGATTGCGTTGAATATCTTCTACCACCACAATTGCGTCATCCACGACGATACCGATGGCAAGTACCAACCCGAACAGCGTCAGGTTATTAAGCGAATAACCCAAGGCGGACATCACAGCAAAGGTACCGATCAGTGATACCGGAATCGTTACAATCGGTATGACCGCTGCCCGCCAGGATTGCAGGAAGACGATGATGACCAGCACCACCAGAATGATGGCCTCGAAAATGGTCAGGTAGACTTTGTTGATGGACTCCTTGATGAATTCCGTCGGGTTGTAAACAATGCGATAGGCAATACCGGGAGGAAATGATTCTGATAATTTCTCCATTGTCATGATGATTTGATCTGCAGTCTCCAGTGCATTACTGCCCGGACGCTGGAAAATACCGATTGCAACCGCATTCTTGCCATTCAAATAGCTGTTCCTGACATAGTCACGGCCGCCGATCTCGACGCGGGCGACATCACCAATGCGGGTAAGCCTGCCATCCTCTCCGGTTTTTACGATCACATTGCGAAATTGATCGGGATCGATGAAACGCCCCTGAGCTGTCACCGTATACTGGAAGGCATGTTCCATGGTCATGGGTGGTTGGCCAAGTTTACCTGCGGCAACCTGTACGTTTTGTGCACGCAGTGCCGCGACGACCTCAGTGGCGGACAACTGCAGTGCTGCCATTCGTTCCGGGTTCAGCCAGACGCGCATACTGTATTCACGCGCACCGAATACGATGAGATCACCCACGCCATCAATGCGTGCAAGTTCATCCCGCACCTGGAGCAGGGCATAGTTGCCGATATAAAGTTCATCCAGGCTGTTATCCGGTGACTGCAGATGTACCACCATCATCAAATCCGGCGAACTTTTCTGTGCAATTACGCCGAGCCGGCGGACTTCCTCTGGCAGTTTGGGTTCAGCTTTGGCAATACGGTTCTGTACCAGGACCTGGGCGGTGTCCTGGTCCGTTCCCTGTTCGAAGGTGATCGACAGTGACATCGTGCCGTCACTCGTCGATTGCGATGTCATGTAAAGCATGTTTTCAATGCCGTTGATTTCCTGTTCCAAAGGCGTGGCAACGGTATCCGCGATCACCTGTGGCGAGGCGCCGGGGTAGGTGGCAGTCACCATGATCGTGGGCGGCGCGATTTCCGGATACTGGGTGACCGGCAGATCAAAATAGGACAATGTACCGATAATGACGATGAGGATGGAAAGAACGGCAGCAAAACGCGGCCTGTCGATAAAGAAATGACCAAACTTCATAAAGACTTATCCTTGCTGTTTGGCGGGTGGTTCTATCGTGCCGGCTTCAGGGGTTACCGGCATACCGGCCCTGACCCGCTGTATACCGTTGATAATCACCCGGTCATCCGGTTCCAGTCCGTCACGGATAATACGCAGCCCCCCATGCAATCTGCCCGGCTTGATCTGGCGGCGTTCGACGGTATTATTTTCTCCCACCACATAAACAAACTGAATGGTCTGATCAACGTTGATGGCGGTATCCGGGACCAGTATTGCGTCATACGGGCCTTCACCCAGAAGTCTGACATCAGTAAACATTCCCGGGACCAATAAATAATCAGGGTTATCAACAATTGCGCGAACACGCATGGTGCCGGTGGCGAGATCAATCTGGTTATCGACAAAATCAATTTGGCCTTTGTGCATGTAGTCTTCTTCATCTGCCAGACGTAGCAACACGGGATTGGGTGTGACGCGTGAACTCTCGCGGGTGCCGGCCATATCCATCCGCGTGTAATGCAAAACGCTTTGTTCGTCGGCAGTAAAGTAGACGTAGATTGGATCCAGTGAGACGATTGTTGTTAACAGGGTAGATTCGAAATCGCCACCGGTGATCAGATTACCTTCGGTTACGCGCGTCCGGCTGATACGCCCATTGATGGGTGATTTGATGTGGGTAAATTCAACATTCAGATCGGCAGCTTTCACTGTTGCTTTCGCTGCTTCCAGTGAGGCGAGCGCTACGCGTTTCCGTTTGCCGCGGGAATCCAGTTCTTCTTCCGAGATGGCATGTGATTTATACAAGCGTTCGGCCCGGGCCAGATCGTTTTCGGCCAGTTCCAGGGCTGCCTTGGCCCGGGTCACATCGGCCCTCGCCTGGTCCAGTACAGCCTGATAGGGGCGGGGGTCGATAATATAGAGCAGATCCCCTTGTTGGACGAGAGAACCTTCTATGTAATTGACTGATTGGAGATAACCACTGACCCGGGGGCGAACCTCAACAGAATTGACGGCATAAAGACGGCCGGTAAATTCATCCCAGTCAGTCACTTCCATGGCTAGTGGTGTGGCCACGGTAACCTGGGGCGGGGGCATGTCCATGGGCTGTTGTGGCTGGGATTGATCACATGCCGCCAGCAAAATAGTTATGCCTATTGCCAACCATTTGAAAACACCGGTTTTTGGCTGGAAAAGCTGCTGATTCATGGTAAATAAATTCCTCGGGGGCAGTTTTTTTCGATTGGGCTATTGATTACTGACCAGTCAGTCAGTATTATAAAGCTGCGTGTATTAATCGCAACCACTATTTTCAGACAAATTGATGACAAACAAATCACAGCCAGTAAAAAAACGGCGTAATGTCAGGCGCAAAGACGAACGTCCGGGAGAAATACTCCGTGCGGCACTGGAGGTGTTTTCCATAAACGGTTATGCGGGTACCCGCCTGGATGATGTGGCGGAACGGGCGGGAATCAGTAAAGGGACGATTTATCTTTATTTCAACTCAAAGGAAGAGTTGTTTCACGAAATGGTCCGGCACTGGATCCTGCCGCAACTGGAAAAGATAGAGCAGATTGGCAAGCAGCCGGCAGGTTCGGCAGAAGACATTCTGCGTGAGCAGCTCAAGGTCATCTACGAGGATGTGGTCTCTACCAATGCCAGTTGTATTCCCAAGCTGATCATTAGTGAAGGCACACGTTTCCCGGAACTGGCGGAGTTTTATTATCAGGAGATCATTATTCGCGCTCACGAAAGCATGCATGAGATCGTGAAGCGGGGAGTGGCCGCAGGTGAATTCCGGCCATGTGCACTGAATTGGCAATTGCAGGCCATACTGAGCCCCGCATTGACGGCCGCTATATGGAAGACTGTTTTTGACAGGTTTTCTCCGCTGGATCTCAAGGCTTATTTTCAAACCCATGTCGATCTGCTGCTGCATGGATTGAAAGTAAAGTCCTGAATTCACTACCGGGGCGGGTTGATAACCTTGCTGCTACCGATACACTTTTGCCAGATAATTATTTTAATTTTAAGTTAATTGTCCGCACAACTCCCGGCCGCACTCATGCTACAGATCAATCCATGACCCTATGCGAACAGGAAACGCATCGCGGCAACGTTCAATAATGCAATACCTTACTTCGACTCTTTCGCGAAGAATGCCGCTGCTTCTTTTAAAAAAATCCCGCTCCTTCTTCACCCGTGACAGTTCACGCTTCAACGTCGTCACCTCCTCATCACAGCTCACCCCCCCCCTGACCACGGAAGGCACGGGCCCCCTCACTCGAGTACGCTCGGCACCAACGGCTCAGCATATTGTTATTGATGCCCAGTTCACGGGCGACCTGATTGATACTGCGGTCAGATGAATTCGCCAGTTGCACGGCTTCTTGTTTAAACTCCTGCGAATATCTTCTTCTCTTTGGCATGACACACCTCCATTGGTATGATTACTCTTTTTAGATGTGTCCGTGAAATCGGGGGAGAACCCAAACTGATTTTCCGGAGGTAATTGATCAGTTATCCGGCACCGGGTCTGGCTTGCAGGCACTGGTTCAGCAGTTCATCGTAATAACCGTTAACGTTGTATTTTTTTAAATCCATCATGCAATGATGTTATTCAAGTAAATTACCTTAGTCTTATTTAATTACTTTTGTGCCCATCAGTCCGTTTATTTTGGAGATGAGTTGTATGGCGGATATATATTTTATACTGTTAGCCAACAAGTATTTGCAGAAACAAAGGTAGATAAGATATTCTGGGTCGGCTATATAATGGTGCGACTTGGAGTCCGTTCCATAAACAATGAGGCCCTGCCAATGTATGAATTCTCAGATCTGAAAGGTTATTTACTTGATGGCCTGGGCCAGTTTGTGCACAGTGCCAGCGACTATCTACCCCATCTGCTGGGCGCAATAATTCTTCTGGTATTAGGGCTGGCTTTTGCCTGGATTGCCAAGTGGATAATTTTACGTCTGGGCGCCGGGATAGACAGGATAGTCCATGCCATCGGCTTTGTCTCTTTGCATACGCGTCTGAAATGGCCTGTCGCCCATATTCTTGGCTGGCTGGCTTACTGGATCATTATTCTGTTGTTTGTCAGGGCAGCTTTGGCCATTCTGAAGTTACCCTCGCTGGCTGAAGTACTCGGCAGGCTGCTTACCTATCTACCCAATCTGTTTATCGCCGGCCTGTTCATCATCGGCGGTATCATGCTGGGCAATTTTATCCGCGACAGGATCACAGAGAGTGCTAATGCCGCCGGATTACGTCAGGCTGGCGCCCTTGGCGGGCTGGTCCGGGTCGGTATTATTGCCCTTTCGCTGATCATAGGCCTTGCCCAGATAGGCCTGGATGTGGAGTTGTTTGAGCATATCCTCATTATTTTTGTTGCAGCCATTGCAGGTTCAATTGCCTTGGCCTTTGGTCTGGGTGCAGGTTCTACCGTATCTAATATTATTTCCGCACGTTATGTACGCAGGAATTATCAGATCGGGCAGTGCATACAAATTCAGGATATGCAGGGCAAGATACTGGAAATACTGCCGACCGGTATTGTTCTGGAAACAAAGACCGGCAAAACATTCATCCCGGCAAAAATATTTGATCAGGAAGCATCAGTACTGCTCGACAATGAAGCAATCGATGACTAGAACTCATCTGGAATATTGAAATGAGTGCTGACTCATTATCACTGCATTTCCTGGAGGAGCATCCCAAAGACGCGGCGAGAATATTGGAGCAATTTGAGCCGGAGACTCTTGCACATTACATGGAGAGTGTTCCGACAAAAATTTCAGCAAATGTCATCAAATACATTGTCCCCTCGATTTCTACAGAATGCCTTAAATTAATGGCAATCGATAAATCGTCGCAAGTCGTCATGCAGCTCGGTGTGGAACGTGCCAGTTTGCTGCTCAGGCGGATGAAGAGTGGTATCCGCGTCCAGTTTATCAGGGCGATGTCTCCGGTGTTTTCCAATATGACAAGACTGATATTGCGTTATCCGGAAGGTACCGTGGGGCAGGTGATGAACCCGCATGTTTTCAGCGTACACCAGGATATGACGGTTAATGAGGTCATCAACGTAATAAGAAATTCATCGCAGCTCTGGCATAACGAGATATTCATTACGGATGAAAAGCAGCAACTGGCGGGTGTTATAGATGTCAGGCTGTTACTGACCGCGGATGGCAATCAGCCCATGAAAATGATCATGAAATCGCCGGGCGAATGTATTCCTGCCCGTGCCAGCCTGGACAGTATCAAGAATTATCCTGACTGGCATTACCGGGAGAATTTTCCAGTGATTGATCATATGGGGGTATTTATCGGGGTATTGAGCAGGGTTTCAATTCATCAAGCAATGACCGATGAGGAAACTCCGCGGAAACAGGAAGAGTTTACCGGCACTGCGCTGGCTGTTGCAGAATTGTTCTGGGATGCCTGTGCAGATCTGCTGGCACCTGAGTATGAAAATATCAAGAAGGGGCATCAAGATGAACGAAATGAATAATGCAATAGATGAAAGCATACAAGAGGTATTATTTAACCGCTATCCGGCCGAGGCAGTGCGGCAACTGGAACAACTGCAAACTGAACAGATGGCTGAAATTCTGGCTGGACATCCGGTATCGAAGACTATAAAAATCTGGGAACGGATTTCACCACAACTCGCTGCAAAGATGCTCGAAGAGCTGCCTGTCGTATATGCCGCTGAATTACTCAAACAGATCGACCCCAATCGTGGTGCAAGCATCCTGTTGTCAATTATGGATGTTGATAAAAGAGAGCAGATCATTAATGCAACAGAACCCAGGGCAGGCAGTGATTTAAGGCGCGCGCTTTCCTTTGAGCCAAATTCAGCCGGGGCCCTGATGGAAGCCAGGATAATGTATTTCAGACCGGACATGACAGTTGCCGAGGTGCTGAATGTATTACGGGCAAGACCGCGCCGGGCCTATCGCAAGTTATATACGGTAGATAATGAAAACCGCCTGCTCGGGATGATCGAGATTGAGGATCTTGCTCTGGCTGATCACAGTACCACTTTATCAGAAATCGAAAGCGTTCCTCCGGCAGTGGTAGAGGTTACAGCAGGACGTGAAGAGCTTGTCTCGGTTTTTGAAAAATACAAGGTCACTGATTTGCCGGTGGTCGATTTTGAAAGGCATTTTGTCGGTGTTGTCCGTTATCACGTTCTACTTGAAGCAACGCTGGAAGAAAATAGTGCAGATCTGCAAACCATGGTGGGCGTGAGCAAGGATGAACGGGCCTTGTCACCGGCCAGTTTTGCCATCAGAAAAAGACTGCCCTGGTTACATATCAATCTGGTAACTGCTTTTATGGCCGCAGCAGTTGTTGGTATATTCGAGGATACCATCGCGAAATATACGGCCCTTGCCGTGTTGTTACCTGTCGTCGCCGGGCAATCTGGCAATACCGGCGCCCAGGCACTGGCTGTAACATTGCGTGGTCTTGCCCTGAAAGAGATATACCCGCGGATGTGGTTCCGGGTAACACTCAAGGAATTCAATGCCGCGTTGGTTAACGGTCTTGCCGTAGCCATTACTACCGGAATTGGTGTCTATTTCTGGAGCCATTCATTCGGGCTGACCATGGTGATCTTTTTTGCCATGATTATATCGATGGTTATTGCTGGCGTTTCAGGTGCGATAATTCCGATCATGCTCACAGTATCAGGCCAGGATCCGGCGCAGTCGTCTTCAATATTCCTGACGACAGTCACCGATATTGCAGGTTTTTTCAGTTTTCTGGGTATAGCCACTCTTTTTATTACGTTGGCGTTGCTCTAGAACCAGTCAGCTGCGAGATAGCTTTCAGGATTTGGTGCAGTCTGACTATTTCCAGGCATCGAGGTTGTGTGCCCGGGCAGGGATTAATTTCATATCTGGAATCCCTTAACAATAACAATCCTGTTCTCAATTCCAAGACGTAACAACGCCGGCGGTCATTTATTGACTACCCTTCGCTTTTTTTCAAGCATAAAATCAATAAAAAAAATGATTGTCACAATAAAAAAAATTAGTTTTACAAGAAATATTCAAAAATTTATATAGTCAGTAATATTTACATTGTTGTTTAATATATTTATATAAATCAATGCCTTATAAACAATTACTATTATTTTACTGAATTTTGAAGGTTAAGATATGGGTAAGTTAAGGAACGTGAATTTACAGATTATGATGATGAGTCATTACTGGAAGAAAGTGAAGATTTGACTGAACCGGACCTTGATATAGTGGACGAGAGTCCGGATGCCTTGCTTACGGAAGAAGAAATTGTGCAGAGCAGAAGAACCTGGCGCGATACGGAAAAATACAAGGAAATGAGGGAACTTTATAAAATAATAAATGACAAATTATATATTGGTTTTGATTTAGAGGAATTTCTGGAAGATGAAAACTGAATCAGGCTGTCGCCCGATACAGCCTCTGCAACTATAGCAATGTCAGGGAATTGATTTTTTATATTTTTAAGCAAACTGATGAGGGAGGTATCCCAGAGATTAGACAAGGCACCGATCACTAAAGGTATCTTGCCTTCTTCCCGAGTGTGAATATCCAGCCGGGCCCTGTTCCAGATATTCAGGATTGATTCAGCATGCCTGAGGAATTTATGTCCTGCCGGAGTGAGTTGAATGTTATTCCGGTCACGTTTGAAAAGTTGTACCCCCAATTCATCTTCCAGTTGCCTGATTCTGGCACTGACGGTGGCCTGGGTGACAAAAAGATTATCTGCCGCATTGCCAAAGTGGCAAGTCCGGTGAACTTCCAGAAATGTCTTGAGAATATTTATATCCATGTCTGATATTATACTAATATAACTTGATTAATCAGGCATTACGCATAATAGCTGCCATATACAGTTGTTTTATGCATATGAAAAGTAAAAAATGAATAACCTGAAAGAGATTGGCTGGAAAGAATGACTGGTATTGCCTGATCTGGGTATTCCGGCTATCAAGGCAAAAATAGATACCGGCGCAAGGACATCCACACTTCACTCGTTCCATCTGGATACATTTAAATCTGATAACATTGATATGGTCAGGTTTCATATTCATCCGCTCCGCCACCGGACTGATATTGAAATTATCTGCGAGGCTCCGATTCTTGACAAACGAATGGTACGGGATTCCGGAGGTCACACTGAAGAACGTATTGTTATCAAATCAAATATCCTGTTTGGTGAAAAAGAATGGCCGATTGAAATTACCCTGACCAGCAGAGATGACATGTTGTTCAGGATGTTACTGGGACGAACTGCCATATCAAGTGGTGGTTTTTGCGTTAATCCGGCCAAGGCATATCTTTTTGGAAGATCATTAAAATCAGTTTATAGAAATTATAAGGAAATACCCGAGGATTTATGAAAATTGCAATCCTGTCACGAAATCCAAAACTTTATTCGACCGGGAGATTAATAGAAGCAGCAAAACAAGATGGTCATGATGTACGGGTACTGGATGTGCTTCGATGTTATATGAATATCACCTCCGCAAAACCCACTATTCATTACAAGGGACAGGAACTGGAAAAATTTGATGCGGTGATTCCACGAATCGGTGCTTCAGTGACCTTTTATGGCACTGCGGTGCTGCGTCAGTTTGAAATGATGGGGGTGTATCCGTTAAATGAATCTGTCGCCATTACCCGTTCCCGGGACAAGCAACGAGCATTGCAGCTACTGTCTCGCAAGGGTATCGGATTACCGGTTTTGCCAATAAACCGGATGATATCAATGATCTGATCGAGATGGTTGGCGGGGCACCGTTGGTCATTAAACTATTGCAAGGTACTCAGGGTATTGGTGTAGTGCTGGCTGAAACCAGTAATGCAGCAAAGAGTGTGATTGAATCGTTTATTGGATTAAAGGCCAGTGCCCTGGTGCAGGAATATATCAGTGAAGCAAAAGGATCGGATATCCGCTGTTTTGTAATCGGCGAAAAAGTTGTGGCGGCCATGATGCGTAGTGCCAAAGATGGTGAATTCCGATCCAATATCCATCGTGGTGGCAGTGCAAATTTGATCAAGATTACCCCCATGGAGCGGGAGACCGCCGTTGCCGCGGCCAGTACCATGGGTCTGAATGTATGTGGTGTGGATATCCTGCGCTCCAAACATGGCCCGGTTGTCATGGAAGTTAATTCGTCCCCCGGTCTTGAAGGTATAGAAAAGGCCACCAATTAAAGACATCGCCGGAATGATCATCAAGTTCATAGAGAAAAATGCCAAGATGGGAAAGACACGGACCCGCGGAAAGGGCTAGTGTTCATGCGAACAGCGATAGAAATTGCAGGAATAAAGGTTTTACCAGGGGAACGGGCCACAATTGATGTTCCCATACCAGACTTGTATACACATACCGCCCTGACTATTCCGGTCAAGGTGATCCACGGTAAAAAAGATGGTCCCCGTCTTTTCGTATGTGCCGCCATACACGGAGATGAGATCAACGGCGTGGAAATTATCCGTCGTCTGACCAAACACAGGTCCATATCAAAAATAAAGGGGACGTTGATCGCAGTACCGGTTGTAAACGTATATGGATTTATTAACCAGTCCCGTTATTTACCGGACCGCAGGGACCTGAACCGATCTTTCCCCGGTTCTGAAACCGGATCCCTGGCGGCAAGACTTTCCCATGCTTTCCTGCGGGAGATCGCTGCGAAATCCACGCATGGAATCGATCTGCATACAGCTGCCGTCCACCGGGATAACCTGCCGCAGGTACGCGCTTATCTGGATGATGATGAAACCCGGCGTATGGCCGAGTCGTTTACAGCCCCAATCATCCTGAATACACCCATACTGGAAGGTTCCATGCGTCAGGCGCTGGAAAAGATGAATATCTCAGTCATTGTTTATGAGGCGGGTGAGGCCTTGCGATTCAATGAAGTTGCGATACGGGCCGGGGTTAAAGGCATTATTTCTGTAATGCGTGAAATTGGCATGCTGTCACGCCTCAAAAACAGCAAAAGCATGACACCCTTGGTTGCTCAGTCCAGTGTATGGGTACGGGCATCACAAAGTGGCATCATCCGTACCATGACGTCACTTGGCCAGGTGGTCAACAAGGGACAGGTAATGGGCGTTATTGCCGATCCATTTGGTGAAAAAGAAGAATCCGTGATTGCGCCGGTTACCGGAATGGTCATCGGCAGGACCAATATTCCGCTGGTCAATGCAGGCGAGGCACTGTTTCATATTGCGCGTCTGCAAGGTAAAGACGATGCTGCCGTCAAGATTGAAGAATTTCAGCAGGAAATGGATCCCGATACTGACAAAAAAACACCCATAGAACCACCGATCGTATAGGCCCCGTCAGGTCATTGAGTTTTCCAGTGCCTGGATACGTTCCTCGATCGGCGGATGTGTCATGAATAACTTTTTGATGCCGCTGCCTATCCCGCCGGAAATACCAAAAGCTGCCATGGAATCCGGTAACTGACTGGGGATCTTGCCTTGTTGTAACCGGCTTAATGCACCAATCATCTTGTGTTTGCCGGCCAGTTGTGCGCCGCCCGCATCCGCCCTGAACTCACGCTGCCGTGAGAACCACATCACGATAATACTGGCCAGTATGCCGAGGACTAACTGCGCAATAATCACAGTGACCCAGAATCCGGGCCCATGACCACGTTGTACCTTGAATATCAGCCGGTCGACGAGAAAACCTATAATACGTGAGAAAAAGATAACAAAGGTATTAACGACACCCTGAATCAGTGACAGCGTAATCATGTCACCATTAGCGATATGACTGATCTCATGTCCTAATACAGCCTCCAGTTCGTCTCTGGACATTTGCTCAAGAATGCCTGTACTCACAGCCACCAGTGCGTGATCGCGATTGGCGCCGGTGGCAAAGGCATTCATATCCGGAGAAGCGTAGATAGCGACTTCCGGCATACCGATCCCCGCTATTTGTGTCTGCCGCTGGACGGTAGAAACCAGCCATCTTTCAGCCTCGTTTTGCGGGGTGTCAATGACATGCGCACCGGTTGAACGTTTCGCCATCCACTTGGATATAAGTAATGAAAAGATGGAACCACTCATGCCGAACAAGGCGGCAAAGACCAGCAGGGCGGTCAGATCCAGTTCTGTCCCCTGTTCTTTCAGAATACCCTGAAAACCGAGCAACTGAAACACGATACTGATGACTAATATCACCGCCAGGTTGGTAGCAAGGAATAATGCGATACGTTTCATTTTTTCACCATGTGATAAGGTTTAATTAACTTGTTAACCTGAAATAAAAAATATTTTGAATTGTATATTATCAACACGATTGGGGTTCGCGTGTTCGGTGGTACACGCGGAGCACGAGGTCGTGACAGGAAGGGTTCGGGAATTTCGGCGCATCCCCAAAACCCCCGTGCACCGGGTCCGTATTCGCGGCGAAGGCGCGCGCAGCTTCCGCAGGCACGTCGCCACCCGTCGGTGCCTCGCCGCCGACAAGCCGTTCTTCGAGAACCCGGTAGCCCTTGAGGAACTGTTCGACCTGGGCGCGGAGTTCCGGGCGTCGTTCTTTCCAGGCCTCGCTCAAGCCCAGCAGGACCTGCGCAAACCCAGGCCGCCCATAGCGCTCCTCGGGTGGGAAGTAGGTTCCACCGAAGAAGGGTTCTCCCTGCGGCGTCACGAACACGGTCAGCGGCCAACCGCCGTCCTGGCCCGTCATCTGTACAACTTTTTGATAGATGTCGTCGAGGTCGGGACGCTCCTGGCGATCGACCTTGATGTTGATGAACCGCTCGTTCATCAAACGCGCGATATCGGGATTCTCGAACGATTCATGCGCCATGACGTGACACCAGTGACACGCGGCGTAGCCCA
>JBCKWI010000029.1:0-20156 GCA_038922795.1 Gammaproteobacteria bacterium | reverse complement strand
CTGTTATCCTGTCTGAAATTACCAACTCATTTAATTCGGGACGTGTATAACATTAAAAGTCACTCATCATGACAACAGGTACCATATGAAAGAAAACAAAGATCCGCAGTTTCGTACTCCAACTAACATCCAGATATCACAGTCTGTTGCCATATTAATTGACGGCAACAATATCGAACGTAGCATCCATACTGAAGCAGATGATCCTAATACAATGCTGAATTTTGATGCCCTGATACCCAAACTGCTGGTTAATCGCGGTCTGAGCCGGTTAGTGTATTTCCGCGAAGGGAAACATATATCAGCAAAATTACAGGAACGCCTGCACAACTACTATCATGGTTCTGTCAGACCTTGCCACAAAAGTGCGGATATCCCCCTTTCAATTTATGCCATCCAGGTCGCCAACAAGGTGGATACCATAATTATAATGTCCGGCGATTCTGATTATATTGAACTCGTGCAACACCTCAAATCAGAAGGTGTACGTGTTGAGATAGCCGCGGTACTCAGCACGACATCACAATTGCTCAAGGAAGGGGCAGATCATTTTCATGAGATCACCAAAGATGACTGGTTTACCCTGACTCCCAAAAAGTCACATAAACATCGTGATAAAAAAGATCTGGACAAACACAAAAATCCATAATGCAGACTCAAATCACACTGGGAAATTCTGGAAAGCTGGTCATGCCCATCGGACTGGGTGCAATGCCGTTGTCACTGGATACACGTCCCGATGAAGCAACAGCCATTGAAGTCATCAAGGCATTCATTGACGGCGGTGGAAATTTTATTGATACCGCGAATGTGTATTGTATTGATGACGATGACATTGGTCATAATGAAAGACTCATACACAAGGCCCTGGCAAAACTTGGCAAGCTTGATGATGTGATTGTTGCGACCAAGGGCGGTCTCACCCGGCCCAAAGGAAGATGGGATACCAATGCCAGTCCTGACTGGCTCAGGAAATCCTGCGAGAGAAGTCTCAAGGATCTGAACACCGATAGTATTTTTCTTTATCAGCTACATGCGCCTGATCCTAATATCCCATTGGCGGAATCCATTGGTGAACTGGCACGGCTGAAGGAAGCAGGCAAAATTCAACACATTGGTCTCTCGAATGTCAACACCAGGGAAATCATGACGGCGATGACAGTTGCGCCGATCCTGAGCGTACAAAACCGTTGTAATGTGCTCGAAAAGAAATCATTCAAGACCGGCGTAGTTGATCTGTGTGAAAAAGAAGGTATCGTTTTTATTCCACATAGCCCGGTTGGTGGTCATTTCGATCACAAAAAACTGGCTGTTGCAAAACCGCTAAAAAATATTGCGGATAAACACAGGGTGTCTGTTTACCGTATGGTACTCGCCTGGCTACTGCATAAAGGCAGCCATATCCTGCCCATCCCCGGCGCCAGCAAGGTCAGCAGCATCACGGACAGTCTGAAAGCGATAAATGTCAGACTGAGCTCCAGAGATATGCAAATGCTCGATCGCCCTGATTAATTAGTAACCATTTGGATATCATTCCATTCAACCGGTTATATATTAACTATCTGTTTTTATTATATTTTACGATATAAAATTCAAGATTATTGCTCCGCAACAATTATTGCTTGCAATTGTGGATAATTAGCGTATATTTGCCCACCCCGATTCGGGAACATGGATTTAGCGAGACGAGATGAAGCAACCAATCGCACATCACAGAGTAGAACTGCCAGATTATGGCCAGGACTCATGGCGCACGCATTCTGTCATGTTTATGAATATTGATATGAATTCGATGTATACAGGTTTTAAAGCAATTCGGTAAGCCTTCCAGCAACATATCCGGAAGGCATGGAAACAAACCGATGCCTTCCGGGAACAACACAAACCCCGGCCAGGCATCAAGCTTCACCGGGGTTTTTTATTTACTTGGGCGTAATGGTCGAAAAATTGTTCCTTACATTTTCGACACTTCCGCCATCCATGGCGGTCGTAGCCGCGGGTGCAGGACGACATACAGGGATGTATTAGTGTCGCATGAAGCGGGATGCTGATAGCGACTGCGCGGGACGCCTACAGGGAAATACGACCACATGGACGTGGGAGGTAGAACAATGCCTGGAGCAATTGTCGAGGTGGTACGATTCCATGGATGGAATCGGTACGACCCTATGGACGGGGGAGGTAGAACCGCGTCTGGAACAGCGGTCGAGAGTCGCGTCTGGAACAGAGACCGGGACAACGTCTGGAACAAGTTGTCGAGCGGCGGCGAAACTCCTTGAAAAGATTACTTCCCTAAGCCCACAACGTGGGTATCTTAGCGCAGGCATTGCCTCCTCCTCTAATGCCTGCGCATTTTTTTAATCACATAAAAATTACCCATAGATGCAAAGTGGGTTTTTCCCACATATATCGAACCGTCGACAGGGTAACTCTGGCATCACCGTGGATTGGGTCCCGGACCACACACTGCATTATTACCCAGCATAACCCAACTTGTGCCTGCCAGATCAGCAGGGGCAATTATCGGTCCAGGTGATGATGTGCGAAAAAGAAAAAACAATCTCAATGATTGATTAGACCCGGATGGGGTACCGGGAAGGACGTGAGCAACATTTACGGAACAAATCACTATGCAGAATTGGACGGTCAATGATAACAGCAATATTGAGTCCGGCGGCAAGCGGTAACAAACGCTGTTCTACTTCGCGATCCAGGAGACAGTAAGTAAATTACACTGCCATCGGTCGATAGCTTTCCTGCTTACAAATCCTTGTATGCAATCAGGATTGAGCCGTCATCCTCGAAATCTTTTTTCTCAATCAAGGTCCGTGCCGCAGATTCAAGCTCGGGACGATGTTTTGTGACTGCCTTCATGGGTTCTTCAGCTGAGGCAAGATATTTTTTCTGCAGGTCTTTACTCGATATTCTGCATAGAATACGCCTGCCATCGACATCAGCCGCTATTGTGGCTACCTCGGTCATCGGATTCCAGCTCTGCTGTTTTGGAAAAGAAATTTTTCCATCACCGGGAGCATTATGTCTACAAGTGCTTAGATTCATAGGTTTACAGCATTAATGTGAATAATGCTGTTATGACAGCAAATTCAGGTGGATAGAATGTTTTCAGCATGAAAACGATTATGGGTGAGTATTCTATCACAAATGAAGCTCATGTAGGTAAAAATATCGCGGCGAAATGTGTTACGGGAAGCATAGATGAAGAATTTGTTCAAATGATGAAACTCAAACCTGTTTCTGCACTTCAACATTGAGTTCCTCGCGGGTCATGCCGTTATAAAGCCAGCGCAACGGCCAGCCACCCAGGCCCATAATGATCGGTTCCCACTGTTGAAACGCACAGAAGATTACCATCAGGACAAAGTTTGAAAGATGCTTTCTATCTGGTAGATGCAGCAACCGGATGCCTGCCCGTTTATTACATGATTAATTGCGCCCATCACGATCATTTTGAAGACACTCTGGACACAAATGAACCATAGGTTGAAAGGATACTCAGATCTCGAATTTCGCATACAAAGGCGTATGGTCTGAGAGTCTATGCCATGGATTTTGTTCGAAGCTGGCGCACTCAACCGGTTGCAAACCACGATAATAGATGCGGTCAACCGGAATCAAAGGCCACCATGAAGGAAATGTCCTGGCATATTTTCCATGCAGCGTATAAAAAATTTCCTTCAATTCAAGATCAGATGCCAGATACCTGCTGACCTGTCCATGCCAGTCGTTAAAATCACCGGCAAGTATCAATGGTTCATTTTTTGGCACACATGCACGAATGCGTTCATTTAATTTTTTTTAATTGCCGCATGCGTAAATTTGGCAGGAAATCCAGGTGCACACAAATCACGTGCAATTTCATCTGGTTTCCAGGTATCTCCACAACTCCGTGTAATAAACTGCGGCTGGCCGGTCGAATAGTAGAAAATCTCAGATTTTCCCAGTGCACAAAAGGATATTTACTCAGTATAGCGTTGCCATGATGGCCGGCATTATAGATTGCGTTTTTGGCATAGGCATAATGCGACCAGATTTGATCGGCCATATATTCAAACTGTGACTCGGTAGGCCAATCAACTATTTCCGTTTCACGAATAACATGCTGACCCTGTATTTCCTGCAGAAATACTATATCAACATCAGCCGCACGCAGTTCATCCCGTATTTGCCGGAGCACAAAGCGCCGGTTACCCACGCTGAATCCCTTGTGGATATTATAGGTCATGACTCTGATGCTGAAGGACGTCATGGCCCAAGGACTTCTGTTGAAATGTCTCGTCTCATTTTGACCGTAGGGACGCCTGCATGAAATCAGATGGAAGAATTACGTCGGTAATAGTGACTGCAAAATCGCATAGTACAAGATATATATAAATATATTTATCGTGGAAGTTTTCTCCGATCAAACAGATGCGGATTTCTTTCTATGAATTTGTGTATCCATTTTTCCAGAAAAGAGTTGATCCCTTCCTTACGCAGATATCCCCATCCGAGAAGGGAAATTATCAATGCGCCTATACTGTTCACAATCGAATCCCACATTGTGTCTGTGAGGCCACTCTTTTGCATATTTGTCCCAAAGGACCGATCCATTGCAAATTCAAATATTTCCCAATACGTGCCAAATGCTATGGCAAATACAAAAGCAAATAACGCCACAAAGCCCGGTTTCAAATCCAGATCTATTTCTTTCTTTTCGTTCAGTACGTAAACCAGCAGGAATCCCAGAATACCGAGCAGGAATCCGGAACTGGTATGCAACACGAGGTCCCACCACCAGAACTTCAAATAGTAACCATGCACTTCACCAAGAAAGAGTGAAGCGTAAACAAAGATAACCGCCAGTAATTCAAATTCGGATGGTATTTTTACCTGGAAACGATTGCCGAGAAGGATCGGCAAAAAAGTAATAAAAAATATCGCCAATGTAACGACACCAGCCTCAAGATGTCCCCCAACAAATGACAACACCGCACCCACCAGCAGGCTCAGTTTCAGCAATACAATGAGTGCCTGTACCTGCCAGTAGCTGCGAATGTCAATTGAATGCATCAGTTTATTACCTCAATACTAAGGAAACTCTGATTAAGTTGTTATTGTCATTTCGACCGTAGGGACGCCTGCATGGAAGCAGGCGGTACGATTACAGGGAAGTAATCGGTAGAGTCGAGTCTGGAACGGAGACCGAGAACCACGCCAGGACGCCTACAGGGAATGTAGGCGGTAGAAAACGTCAGGAACAGGTTTTCGAACATTGGTCGAGAAATCCCGCGGTTATTTGTTTTTGGTGGACATTTTTAACCACGAATTTCTCGCTTTGCTCGAAATGACACCTTAATCAGAGGTTCCCTAAGATAATAAAACTATTGCGTATGATGGATTAAGTCAAATAAAGACAAGAAAAACCTCAGAAAAAAAACCAGATAACCCGGTTAAGAAATAGCTGATATCGGCAATTACTTCGATTCCACATTATGATTGAACAGAACTACCATTCCCTGTTCGCAGAGACATCCCACGCGAATTTATAATCGACAGAGGTACCATCAGGATTCTCTGCATTGGCTGCTGTATGGAGATTATATTCAAACCTGATCCTGCTGAAGAGCAGTATGATATTTTCATTAAAGAAATCCTCACTGGAGTTGCCGCCAGTGATTATTGACTTAACCAGAACGTCTTCCATCCGCATGGACAGATACTTCTGTTTGGCTTCTCTTTTGGCTACAACGGGTATGATATTCAAATCAGCATACTGAATGGTCTTGCCTTGTGCATAAAGCAACATAATCGCTGCGCTGTCCATTCCAATCCGCTTTACAATGGAAATCTCTCTGAAAGAAGTCTTGTCGTTTTCGGTCACATGCGCTGAATGGCGGTTACTTACCATCCCCCAACCCCACGAGACCACATCTGCCCATCCCTTGTAATCGTAATTTTTGGAACCGCCGGTAATACCATCCATCTTTAAAAACATTTCTACTGACATGGTTTCCTCCTGTTGCCGGGAAAACGCGCCAGCTAACGCGCCTGCTTGAATTGCAGGCATCCATTTAAGCATGAAAAGGAGATTTTTACCTAAGGTAATTAATGCACCTAATCAATAGTCTAGGCTCTTTTTTCAGATTACCGGGCTAAACACGACTCAACCAGTTGCATGAATTCCGTGAAATAGTTTACCACTGCATCGGGTTTATGCGGGTGCCTGTCCGTCCCCGGAAATATCTTGTCCTGCCATTCTGCATCCCAGTGCGCCCCGTTATAAAATATATTAGTTACACCTGCTTCTTTCGCTGCAATCGTGTCCGTTGTGCTGTCCCCGACGTACCAGCAATCGGGGCCCGGGCTGATACCAAGATTTTCCAGTGCCTTCAAAATAGTATCTGGTGCAGGCTTTCGTTTTATCACGTCGTCGCCGCAGACCACCGTGTCAAACAGGTGGGACCAGCCGTCAACATGAATAACGCTAATCTCATGCTCCAGAAATTCCCGGTTCCGGTTTGTCAGCACACCCAGTTTTATTTCCCGCTTGCGCAGTGCCATCAACATATCTTCTATGCCGTCTTCGAAAGGATGAATTTCCCCGAAGTGATTGCGATAACATTTGTTGAATTCCTCATGCGCAATTGCCTTTGCCGTTTCATCCGTATGAAACAGCACTTCGAATATATCTGTCCTGGAAATCTTCCGTTCGGCCTTTATTTTCGGGTGCAGCTTCAGATTATTACGTACATATTCGACCAGTTTTGCATCTTCATCGGTCTTGCTATGCCCCGGTTTCGTCGTCCGTTCAAGCAGGCCAAGATCCCTGAAATTGAGCAGGACATCGTCAAGTGCATGATACATTGCCTCATGGGTATCCACCAATGTGGCGTGCCAGTCAAACAGGATGACTCTTGGTGATGTGAGCGCGTTCATATCCTCACATTTTTCTCAGTATAAAAACCGTTTCCTCGGATTCCGGGTTCAGTTTCAGCGGATGATCCAGATCATAGTCCAGATCGTAGACATTCACGATTTCAAAACAGCCTGCCTTGTTGAGCAGGCTTTTGAACTGGCGCAGAGTATAGGTGCTGAGCTTGTAAATGGACTGGTATTTCTGTTTGCCTGTGCGCAAAGTATAGCTCAAGGTTTCGTTACGCTGTCTGCGATTGACATCAAGAACAGTAATATTGGAATGCACGGTCAATCTACCCTTGCGCCCTTGCCAACGATGGACTTTTTCCTTGATTCCCTGTCGGGGTAATAAATGCAAGCCCAGCGCATAAATTCCATTTTTAATTAAATGTCGAGCGACATTTTGGAAGTGGCTGATGGCCTCCGTATCAGTGAGCAAATGCCGGAAGGTATCCACCGTGCAATAGGCCCCGTCAAACTTCGATCCATTGATACTAAAACTGGCCATATTGCCCTGGAATACATGGGCTTTCAGCCGGTTACGCTGCAGTTTTTTTTTAGATAGTCCAGAGCATTGTTGTTAAGGTCAAATCCGGTGCAATCAAAACCGGCGCGGACCAGTGGCACCAGTAATCGGCCCGTACCACAGGCGGGCTCCAGCAGACGTGGATATTTTATGTTTGTGTATTTAGTGAATACCTGTTTCAGGAACGCGAGTTCATCGCGCATATTGTGCGAGTATGAGAGATCATAGTATTTCGGCAGGTCGTAGAGATTCATTGGTTGCGCATCCAGTGACCCGTATCTCGTCAAGACCAGCGGAAGATGGTTCGTCTACAAAGGTTCCATCGATGATTCAATAAAACGCTTGAGTGTCTTGCGGTTGGCATTGTCCATACTGGTGAATTGCATACCGGTAGCAAAAATGGCTTCATCGATTTTAATCATGTATACCAAACGGCAACGAACAGTTATTTTTATCCGTTCACCTTCCAGGGGGAGAATAAAAGTCATTCCAAAATCATAAGTGGCCTTGTCCTTTTCAGACTTCAGTATGTGTGCGGTTTTCTTGTCACACCGTACCTGTATTCCTCCAGGGCAAATATCATGTATCAATACTTCCGTTTCCTGGTCCTCTGAAAAAAATAGCGTGGCGGGACAATCCACAATAATCCTGGGATATTTCCTTTTTTCCTCATATTTCTCAATTGCTTTCCTGGATTCAGTATATTTGTTATGAGTAGTCAAAATCCCTTAACCTCGCTTTTCGCAATAAAATATAGCCCCATTCCTGATTATCCGCCAATATTATCGTAGTTTAACATTACAGATATTTTAACAGATCACCAAACCCCCAGAGTAATGTGCCTGTGATTAACAGTGAAGCTTCAATCACACCAACCGAAATTCCAAATTCATGTCTGGATTCCTCCAACCGTTCATTATATTTATCTTGTATTTGCTGGAGATGCTTTTCCATTTCTTCCTTGTCTGCACCGAATGCCAGCCGGACGCGGCGCATTGCCATGTATTTTCTGATCCTGAGTCCACGATGCAGTATATTTGCTTCAATTACACCGCCAAGTCCTGACCAGATCCCTAACACCACAATCAGACAACCGGCGCGTGAAAGCCAGTCCTGGTCGAGAAATCTTTCTACGGACAGGTAATAACCTGTGATGATCGCAGCAGAAGCGATGATCCATAAAATAAACCCGTGTATGGCTGTGCGATTAACCGTCATATTTTATAAAATTATTCGAAAGAAATTTCCCGCCAGCTTTGCAATAAAGGAAAATACAGGCCGAGTCTAACCGGCCTGTTGTCTATAGACTGCATTATTGCACCATATTTTTCCAGTTGCGGCCGGTAACGCTCCTGTTCCTGATCAAGAAAAGTATCCAGATCAGGACCTTCATGGCGGCTGGTCTTGTAATCAACAATCCAGCGAGTACCTTCTTTATCGACAAATGTACGGTCTATCTTGATGTTAATGATCCGGTTCTGGTAAAGACCAGTCAGTGCATATTCATTGTGTCGTTCAGCATGATCTTTTGCCAATAACCAGCGTCCGCGTTCGTCATGGATCATTTTAATCAATGCTTCTCCGGTACTCCCGGTCGCCCACTCGATATCTTTGGCTGGTACTCCGAGGCATTTGAGTGATACCTCAAACAAGGTACGTTTAGATTTTACAGATACCTCATCCCAGTGTTCAATCCCCTCCCCGGCCATAATCTGGATAAAACGATGCACGACAGTCCCGATATGTTTGATAGTCTCACCGGCCCATTCATATTCGGGCAGGGTATCCGGCAGTTCTGTCTGGGTCATTTCTTCCTGCCATGTCACCGATTCAGGGGATGCTGGCAATACCCAATCCGCGGGCATACGGCGCAACCGGTTGGTGACGGTTTCACTCCCAGATGCCTCTATTGGTATCTCTGGCTGATATTTCTGAAATGCCTTCTCAAATTCCGGAGCTACTACCGGCCAGAGTTGAGAGAGCAATGATCTGGAGACAGGTTCAGCAAGCACGCCTTTACTGTTGATACCGGCAGAGCCTAACAGATGCAATTGTTGTTTTGCTCTGGTAGTCGCGACATAGAGCAGACGTCCTGCTTCATAATCCAGCTTCTGTTTTTCCAGGCGTTTGACGTAATCATAGATGGGGGAATTTTCCTCGCCTGCCTCCTTGACTGGTGCAAGCAAAAGGTCCTGATGCAAGCCATGCGGATTTTCCGTCCATAACAATAACTGTGTTTCATTCTGCCGGGGGATGCGATGCAGGCCGGGCAGGATCACGGTATCGAATTCCAGGCCCTTCGCCTTGTGGATGGTCATGATCTGTAAACGATCATCAGCATGTACATCCGGTGCGGCAAATAATTTGGCCACCTGTTCAAGAAAATCTTCCCGGTGTTTTAGTTCACCACCGGTATCAAATTCCTCCAGCAGATCAAAAAATGACTGTGTATTGATAAGATCAGTTTCATTTTCCAGTGTAGCCGGAGCACCGAGACTCATCCACACTGATTCCACGGAACGCCGTAATGATCGACGGCGTTGTTCAGCAAAATACAGTTGCAACACGGCACGTACTTTCAACAAGCGTTGCTGGCCATCACGGCTCAGGGTTTGCAGGTATGCATCATCCTGCATGCTTTCCCAGACAGTTTTGTTTTTATGATTCCCAACGAGTGCAAGCAGATCAGTTAATGTCAGTCCACACCACGGTGCGCGCAGAATGGCAAGCCAGGCGATGCGATCTGCATATTGATTCAATGCCATGGTCAGTGCCAGCAGATCCTGTATGGCCGGACGCTGCCCCAATGGTTCGATCTCAACTGCACGAAAACGCAGACCGGCTGCTTTAAGGTTTGGCACGATCTCAATCAGGTGTGTGCGATTACGCACCAGGATGGCAATGGTACCATCCGGATTTGTTTTTTTTGCTGTATTGACCAGGTTGACTACTTTCTCTGCTTCAATGCCATCATCACGATTGATAATCGGATGTATCTGCACCGCGTCAGGTGTTAGTTCCTGATGAAATGCCTCTGCTTGCTCATAACTCACTGCACCCCGGACACTGTCTGCAATCTCCGGCAGGATTCTTTTGAATGCATTATTGACCCACGCAACAATCCCTGCCTGTGAACGGAAGTTGACGGTAATACTTAAAGGTTTGAGTGGTACCTGTCCCAGGCGTTGCTCTTTCCAAGTTGTCAGGAACAATCCGACTTCGGCCTCACGGAAACGATAAATGGACTGCATGGGATCACCAACCACAAACAGGGTATGTCCGTCACCCGGTGACCAACCAGCAGTAAGTTGTTCCATGAGTTTAAACTGGCTGATAGAGACATCCTGGAATTCATCAACCAGCAGGTGTTTGATCTGGTAATCAAGATGCAATGCAAGATCAGTAGGTGCACCTTCTGTTTCAAGTGCGACGATGGCGGCATGGGTAATACCATTGAAATCCATCTGATTGCGTTCACCAAACAATATACGTAACTGGGCATCGGCCAGTTTCAACAATTGGCAAAGGGCGCTCACAACCAGCCATTCACTATTGGTGTATGTCACCGGCGGCAGATTGCGTACCTCGATAAGTTGAGTCAGTAAATCATCATCACCGGACAAATTGGCAAGCAAACCCTGGAAGCGGTCTTTCATGTTCTTACGCGTTTCCTTTTCAGCCTTGCTACCGGAAGCTGCAGGAAAACCCTGTTTGGCTGTTATCTGTTTGCGCCACTCGTTTTCTTTGGTAAGACATATCTCAACAATCGCCAGCCAGCGGGGTAATTCAATCGCAGTGGTACCCGGCAGGTGATCAATACCATGACAGGCAAGCAAGGGCGTATCGGCATCCTCCCTTGCAAGATTCTCTGTGGCATATCTCACACATTCCAGAAACTCATGGATATATTCCTGCGGGAACGTCTGCCTGACCATGGACAGCGTAGATTCAACGATATGCTTTAATGCTGCTTCCAGTTCGTTGCGGTCGATCTCTTTTGCCACATGCCGCAACCATTGATCGCGTTTGGCCAGCATGTTGGCCAGCATGTTTTTTACTTTGGGCAAGTCATTGTCGAGATGCGTCAACAAGACCGCGATGTCATCTGACCACTGTTCGCCACTTTCGAGTTCCGCCAGTGTATTTGCAGCGGCCTCCTGATAAAGTTCAGTTGCATCATCAAGAGTTTCAGGTTGTGCGCCAAACTTTGAAAGAATGGGCATTTGCCGTGTGAGCCATGCACAGAGTGAATCGATAGTCTGGATACGCAAACGGCCAGGATTATTTTGCAGTTGCCAGTTATGTTTCTGGTCCTGCGCCAGTACGGCTCCGGCGATTTCATCAGTCAGGCGTGTGGCATCATCTTTGTGGGGAACATTATTACGTGCACGTTCCAGAACATTCACAATACGCCCCTGCATCTCTGCCGCGGCCTTACGGGTAAAGGTAATGGCAACGGCCTCTTCCGGGTGATCGACCAGACTTAATAATTTCAGATAGCGCTGGATCAGGAGCTCCGTCTTTCCCGAACCGGCCGGCGCCTGGACAATAAAAGATTCCTCAGGCGATATCGCCTGTTGCCTTTGCACGTAATCAATGACCTTGTTATTTGTCATAGTACCTACCACTCGTCATTCCGGAAGTTGCGTAGCAACTATCCGAGTAGTGCCACATGGATGTGGCATTAACGGACCTAAGGATGGAAATCCAGTTAACAATTGTTTTTTTACTGGATACCGGCATGCGCCAGTATGACGGACTGGTTTACCACTTTGGCTAATCTTGCTATTCATATTCTGACTCCTGACTTCTGACTTCTGACTCCTGTTCGTAAATCCGGCAGAAGGCATGCAGGTCGCAGTATCTGCAACTGCCGGCATTTTTCGGATCGACCCTGGCATCACCTTCGCGGAAATTGATGGCCAGTCGATTCAGTGTATCTTTCCACTGTGTAAATAATGTGTCCCAGTCAGAAACAATATCTTTAATACCGCGGGTGTTATTTACCGTTGTAACGTTCGGCAACAGATCATCCTCCTGTGCAAGACCAACATAAGCGGTTTCACCCCGTTTGAGTTTTGCAAAGACTATGGCTGCAATCTCACCCTCACTGGTAATGGCATAGAGCGGTAACTGCGGTTCATCCGGGCGCTCATCAAACCAGGCGGTAAGTTTTGGGTCACCGGTTTTGTAATCCATGATCACATAGCGGCCATCGACGAGTTGATCAATGCGATCGATGCGTGTCCTGATCTCGATGTTATTAAATGTAAACTGGTGCCATTGCTCTGATCCCTTGACTGTAAACGGTTGGCGTTCACGTTCCAGCATGAGGTATTCATTGATTAACGTTTTTAACCTGCCGGTTTCAAGTTGTGTAAATCGCCCGGTAAAGGTCAGTGGGTATTTTTTTTGATATTCATTGATGGTATTTGATACAGCTTCATTAATTAATTTATCAAGTTCTGATTCTGAACTGGCAGTCAGATTGACATGACTGCCCAGCCTGCTCAAGAGCTGTTCCATCACATCGTGAATAATGGAACCACGATCCATGGCATCCAGCCCGATGTCCTTGCTCTTGAGACCTTCGGCATACAGGCGGTGTTTTGCAAAAGCACGGAACGGACAGGCTGCCTGATCCTTAAACAGAGCCGTACCACCGCTGACAACCTCGCCTGATGGAATGGCTGGCGCCCGGTTGTCTTCAATCAGTCCGGTTTGCCTTGCGGCATAAATCAGCACCGGATAATGGTATGCATCATGATCGAATTGCAGGGGTGCGGACTGTAGCCAGGGTTTAAGTAACGGGCTCGGCCGCAGGGACCGCTCCTTTTCATTCAGTGGATAGCTGATCATCACATCCGGTGATGAATCAACGAGACGTTGGAACAGATTTGTGACTTGTGCGAGTTTGTTCTCTGCGGAGGACTCCGGCATTTGCAGATCGCGTTGCAGGTTAACCGGGATAAACGGGTTCGGTTCTGCCTTCGGTGGCCAGGCCTCTTCATGCAGGCCCATGATCCACAGATGATCAAACTGCATACCGGCGGCGCCGGTCATGCCCAGTATCTGCACCGGAACTTCCTGTGTTTCCGGCTGGAACCTGGCACCCATAACCAGTTGCCGCAGTTGTGTGAGTGCCTCCCTGTAGGTCAATGCACGTACGACCAGATCCAGTGATGCAAACTCGTTTAACAGGTCTTGCCATTCAGCCACTGTCTGGTATTCGGCGCTGTTGAGTATTCTTGTGCCCGGCCAGTTGAATACCTTTAACAGTCTGGTGAATATCCTGGCCCATTCGCTGGCAGATTGTTTTTTATTTGATGACTGAAATATTTTCTGGTATTCATCGCAGACTTGTACAAAACTCTTTGGCACATCCTGCAGTTTGATGACCTCGTTGGCGATCACCCGATGCAGCGTGTCGAATGAAATTTTGTATTCTCCATATTTCCCCAAACACGCATCAAGCTTGGCACGTTGCTGACTTTCCGTATCTGCATCTTTAATAAAAGGCGACCGCAAAAGACTGCCAAACTCTTCCGCCAACATGGATTGATTACCCATGCCGAGTATGATCATGGCGGTATCAATAACGGGATAACGGTGGAGCGGCAGGCCCAGTGAAATACTGTAGGGACGTACTTGTGCATCCGCATTGACCAGTATGTGCCCCGGCAGGAACACGTCATCAAATATATTCCCGATCTGGCCGTGCAATGCCTGAAGATTATGCACGATGATCCCGATATTGCCTGTTTCATCTTCTTCCATCAATTGCCGGGCCCAGAGTACGGCTGCCCGAATCTCTTCGCGTGTCTCAGTGAACGTCTGCGCAATGGTTTTTGTATTGCGCTTTTGCAAAGGATGTTCCTGCGCCATGCAACCTGATTTTTTTAATTGATTAACAAGTGATTTTTGTTGCGGTGTGAATTCGTCAAAACCAGCCAATGCAAACTTTCCATCTTTAGCTATTGATGATGCGATATTTATCAACTGCGCGGGCAGTGTTGCATCGTCAAACCAGTGGTTGTCTCTGCAGCGTTGTTGGTAGGCCCTGGCCCATTGCTGGAAGGCAAACGCATCTTCACTGATATAAACACCATCCGGGAAACCAGCAATTCCCCATTGCTGGCAAAGTTGCCAGGCCAGCATGGCCTGTCTTGCTGTGTTGGCCGGCTGGAGTAATTGTCCGGCATAGGCTGATTTGCTGATAATCTCCTGCCAGATGAGTTGTTGCTGCTGTGAAGAGAGTAATACCTGATCAAGATTATGCTGAATGGCAAGGTTGCCCCAGGTCCGCTGCAACCAGGCATTCCAGGGAATAACATCCGGTGTTTCCCAAGCCACTTTACCGGCGTGGATTTGCATTGTATCAAACTGGTATCGCAGGTACCGGGCAAGGCGGCTGGTCGGCGTGATAAGGGTATACCCCTGCGCAAGTAACTGTAACAATTCCGTATTCATATTAATAATGCATTCTCTTGAATATCATACCGGCAGGCAACTCTTTCTCAATATCTTAACGTACCGGGACAGGCCTGGCCTCCGATTGGCAGGCAGAACTGGCAATGATGGCCTATGTCTGAGATGCATCCCCTGATAAAATGGCAGGATAAGTTGTTCAAGAACACGCAAAGTATTTCCGGCGGGGAGTATACAGCTATGACAAACAAACCAATTAAGAAATCTGAAAAAGAATGGCAGCGTGAACTGACACCGGAGCAATTTGCCGTGTGTAGAAGAAAGGGAACCGAACGTGCGTTTACGGGAGAATATAATGACTGTCAGGAAGAAGGTATCTACCGTTGTATCTGCTGCGGCAATGAGCTGTTCAGTTCTGAAACGAAATTCAATTCCGGTACCGGCTGGCCCAGCTTTTATGCACCGATGGATGCTGCTGCGGTAAAAACAGAAATTGACGGTAGTTATGGCATGCGCCGTGTAGAAGTCCTGTGCAGTGTCTGTGATGCCCATCTGGGTCATGTCTTTGAAGGCGGGCCGCAACCTGCCGGACAACGATTCTGTATCAATTCTGTCTCGATAAAGCTTGACAAGGATCACAATACCGGGAAATAAGTTCATTTTTTATTTAAAAATTTTCTAAGCTTACTGTATGCAATCTCTAACCAGGCATGAATTAATATTCGGGGCCCTTGGTCTTGTTGCCTATAGTTTTTTCGCCTACCTGGATTTCAGATTGGGAAATGATGTGGTTAGCTCAATTTCTTATATTTCAATATTAGGTTTTGGCCTACTGGCCCGTTCCCGGCGCCTGACTGTCTTGCTGGGCCTGCTGGGTATTATCGCAACCATCATCGGCTATTATCTCGCCCCGGTAGGCATTCAGGATATCGATATTACCAACCGGCAGCTGGTTGTGATTGCCATTATGACCATTACCATTACCAGTCATATCTACATGACCAGACAGCGGGAGTTTGATGACCGTCTCCACAGGCTTTCTGTCACGGATGAACTGACCGGTATTGCGAACCGGCGTGCACTGATGCAGGAATTTGAGAAACGCATCCCGGAAGCCATGCGTTATAACACCAACTTTTCAATATTGTTGTTTGACCTGGATAACTTCAAAACAATCAATGATGAATATGGGCATCTCACCGGTGACGGGGTACTGGTAAAGATCACGCGTGTATGTGCACGCTGGTTACGTGCCACGGATATTATGGGACGTTATGGTGGCGAGGAGTTTATAGTACTGTGTCCAAATACATCGCTCGAAGGCGCCAAGGCACTGGCGGAGAGAATCAGGCAAGCTGTTGAAGAATCTGATTTCACAGTACACGGGAAAAATATTAAAATGACGATCAGCATTGGCGTTACTGAATTATCCAATCACATGGATGGTCCTTCTACCGAACTGAATGAGATTGAACTTTTACATGATATGTTCGATGCCGCGGACAGTGCCATGTATCGCGCCAAAAGAACCGGCCGCAACCGTGTGGTGGCGTTTGAGCCAGAGACTACCGGTCATCAGGCGGCACAAAAATGATCTGTTTTTTAAAGTTTGAAATTAGCCATCGATAAACGAGAACAGATCCTTGTCATTTAACATGGCTTGTAATGCAACGCCCAGGGCTTCATTTACGATGGTTTCATTTTGTCCCATACTCGGCACCTTGACGAAATCTTTTTTACGGACAGCACTGTAACCACCGGTAAATTCCCGGGTGCCCTTGCGGCAGACTGCCTGTATGTCCACCTTTGTTTCGACCGTGTACAGCACCTTTGCTTTATTGATGCTATATTCGATTTTGTTGATGCGCACCGTCAGTGCTGCATCTGATGTCTCGCCTTTTCTTGCAACCATATATCCCAGACTGTTCAATGCGCTGGCTAGATTACGTTCCAGACTGGCTTTCATGTTTGCATCCGTGCTGATGTCTGAGGTACCTTCATAAATCCCGCCACGCTTGCCAATAAATTCACTGCTGCGTCCATCGATCACTTCGAGACGGAGTATCACAGGCCGGGTAGCTACTGAGGATTTTTCAACATAGAGATCCGGATTAATGACAATGATCTGGGGACTCAATGCACAACCAGCAATGGTTAGTACAAGCATGATTAAAAATGTATTTGTGATTTTCATAATTATTCCCCGTCCTGGTGTTTCCTGTAAGATTTTACCTTATATAGGTTACAAAAATATTAATCCTTATTCCCTGCCGGTTCGAACCATGCCAGTTTCTCATGCAGTTTCACGACCTCACCGATGATAATCATGCTGGGCGGCTTGATCTCGTGCTGTTTTGGTATTTCAGGTAATGACCTCAATGTACCAATGTAGACGCGTTGTTGTTGCGTCGTTCCCTGCTGAATAATAGCTGCCGGCATATTTTCAGGTAATCCTCTTTTGATGAGTTCACTGCATAACAGTTCCAGCCCATGTGTGCCCATATAGACAGCAATGGTCTGTTTCGGTTGTATCAATGCATTCCAGTTAAGGTTCATCGTGCCATCCTTGAGATGGCCGGTCACAAAGATACAGGAATGCGCATAATCTCGATGGGTCAGCGGGATACCGGCATAACTCGCACAACCACCTGCAGCGGTAATTCCGGGGACCACCTGGAAAGGAATACCTTCACTTGAAAGGGTCTCGATCTCTTCACCACCACGACCGAAAATAAAAGGGTCGCCGCCTTTCAACCGCAACACCCGTTTGCCTTCTTTCGCGAGCCTCACCAGCATCTGATTGATATTTTCCTGTGGTAACGCATGCTGATTGCGTTCCTTGCCAACATAAATACGTTCCGCATCCTTGCGTACCAGTTCGACGATTTCCGGTGCTACCAGCCGGTCATATAACACCACATCAGCCTGTTGCATGAGACGCAAGGCACGGAAAGTCAGCAAATCAGGATCACCTGGCCCACCACCGACCAGATAAACTTCGCCATGATTACTGATCGTGTGTGATTCATCCTTGAGTTGTTGTTCCAGTGTTTTGAGTGCGGCCTTGTCCTGTCCGGCAAACAACATTTCTGCCACAGGTCCTTGCAGAATATGTTCCCAGAACCTTCTGCGTTCATGCATTTTTGGAAAGCGCTCTCTTACACGTGAACGGAATTTACCCATAAGCTCCGCCAGCCGCCCGTAAGATGACGGGATCATGGTTTCAAGCCGTGCCCTCAATAACCGTGCCAGCACCGGTGATGCACCGCCTGTAGAAATAGCGATCTGTACCGGGTCGCGATCGACCACCGACGGCATGATAAAGGTACAGAGCGCAGGGTTATCGACCACATTAACCGGAATATTTCGCGCCTTGGCGAGTTCCGAGACCTGTTGATTGATAGCCATATCATCTGTCGCGGCAATGACCAGTATCATATCCGCAAGATGATCTTCCTTGAATGTTGCTGCGGTATGAAGGATCTGTTTTTGTTCGCACAATTCAGCGATTTCAGCACACAGCTCAGGCGCAACGACTGTGATCTTTGCGCCGGCCTTCAACAACCGGCTGATCTTGCGCGCAGCCACTACCCCGCCACCAACGACCAAGCATGGTTGATCAGAGAGATTCAGAAAGATCGGTAAAAAACCCATAGGATAATGATAAAAGTAAATCGTCAGTCATACGAGGATTATGCAGTGTTAAACAGGGACGCGGCCCACTATTCTTTTCAGAATGAGCGGCGTGTCAGCTTTTCCGGGTTGTTACGGCGGTGAGGATGCCTTGCATGATGGCGCGGGGTGTTGGCGGGCAAGCGCGTGAGGAAGATACTCTTCGCCGGCGCCCTGAGCCAGGTCTTGCCGGTGGATAGTTTTGGCTCGCGCGAGGTGGGTTTGAAGCAGGGGAGCCAAGGCGGCCGGAAAGGTGGTGATGCGGTTTTATCGCCTTTACCTGAACGAACGGTCAGTTGTTTCATCTGGAAGTCAACCTCCTTGACCCGGAGGCGGACGGCTTCCATGATCTGCAATCCGCTGCCGTACAAAAGCTTCGCAACCAGTTGGGGAGTGCCTTCCAGCAGAGAGAGGATGGCGGCGACCTCATCGCACGTCATCACGACGGGGGCATTCACCTTTTTATCAGCGTGAACGGCATTGGTCGAACCTTCCATGGATTGACCGGGGACGCGCTTGTAGAGGAAAACCAGAGCATTCATGGCCTTATTCTGGGTGGCTGACGCGACGTTCCCCTCCACGGCCAGATGAGTCAGGAAGACTTCGATCTTGGGTTCAGCCGGAAAGAGATCGTCGCGCGAACGCATGCGGTGGAAGCGGATAAAACGCACTATCCAGTCCACATAGGAACGCTCGGTGTGAATCGAGTAATGATGGAGGCGCGGATACTGGTGAACTTCATCGAGAAGTTTCGGCTGTTTTAGTTCTTGACTTAGCGTCGAGTCAGGCACGTAATTCCTTTCAAAGCCGTCGCCTGGATATGGCTGATAACGGGCATCGGGTAAAAGTGCCCGAAAATCCCGTCGATATCACATTATCAGGGCAAAATTATAAGTTAATCAATGGTTAGATTTCACCAGCCACAAAAATATATTAAACTTTGCGCTAAACAGGAGGTGTATATGGCAACTGCTAAAGAAAAAATTGCTGAAATACTAGAACAGCAGCCAGACGATAGTTCTTATGTTGAACTCGTTCGCGAGATTGCTTTTAGTGCCATGGTGCAACAAGGACTCTCAGACTCGGATAATAATAATATTATATCGAACGATGAGATGCACAAGCGAATCAGATCATGGCAAACCTGAAATGGACAGCTGAAGCTGAAAATTGGCTTAAGGATATTTATGATTACATAGCGGTAGATAATCCGGCTGCTGCTACTGATACCGCAGAGGGAATTTACCAGCGCGCCCAAGTTCTTCTAATTCATCCTGAAATTGGCGCTAAATACGATGTAATTGAGCAAAGAAATATCAGGGTGTTGTTATATGGGCACTATCGTATAGCCTACATTATCAAACCTAATAAGGATATTGATGTACTCGGAGTTTTTCATGGTGCTCTCGATATTGATAGGTATATTTTGTGAAATCTAACCAAGCGCTCTACCAGACCGCAAACAGTGATGCTCCTTCGCATCCATGCGATGGATTGTTCGATTGTTCAGGGTCAGACTCGAATTTATCAACATTTTTCAGTATGATTATTGACGTTTAGAGAAACCCACCTTCTGAGGGATCAGCATGTCACGACTTCCACGGTACTTTATTCC
>JBCKWI010000028.1:0-20190 GCA_038922795.1 Gammaproteobacteria bacterium | reverse complement strand
GCACTAGCCGTGCCAGTTGAACGGGATTGGCAATCCGTGTGATACCGGCTACAGCACCTGCGTTCAGATCTTTTCCATCCATAATAGCCGCATCCAGTTCTGTCTTGCCATCTTCATTCAGTACGGCCCCACGCCCGGCATTGAACAAGGGATTGTCTTCCAGCATGGAAGCACACATTTCAACTGCATTCAGTGCCGTGCCGCCACGCCGTAATATTTTTTGACCGTGTTCGAGGATTGTCCGTAAGCTTTCGAGATATGGCTGGGCATCTTTATGCTTGCGGACAAGATCCAGCTCTCCCGCACCGCCGTGAACCATCAAAGACCAGGTTTTTGTCATAAACTAATTATAAACATAGAAAACGGTGATTTATTGACTACAATTTGTCTGGCGGGAGTCACCTGAATGAATTATTTAACGACGGAGCATCAAATGGACGACAGCACATCTGAAGTTGCCGAAATACTTGATTTCAAGGTTACTGAAACCAGTCTTGTTCAAGACGGACAAGTAATAAATTATCATTTCAATATCCGGAATAAGGACGGAGAAATTGTCAGCAGGGATTATGACAGCATCAAGGAGCCGGTCGCCTTACTGCGTGATCTGGTGAATTATATAAATGCGACGGCCAATCAATAATAGCTTAAGCAACCTGACAATATAGATATATTCCTGACACTTCCCGGATGGTCAGGTACTGGTAATTACAGTGACTTTTCCAGCACATAGACACCGGGAGCAGACGCAAGCGGAGTATGATTTTCATTACCTGGTGCGCGTGCAGGAATCATGGGGCCGCAATATTCGTTTAACCACTTCCCCCAGTCGTCCCACCACGAACCAGACACTTTCTCCAGGTTGGCACGCCATATTTCAGCATCTTTTATATCAGTAACATCGCCGGACCAGTAACGGCGTTTCGGCGGATCGATAGGCGGGCTGAGGATGCCGAGAATATGTCCGGAGGTGGCGAGCGTGTAGCGTACGGGCGCAGGAATGAGACCCGCAATTTTGAAAGTTTCTTTCCACGGTGCAATGTGATCTTGTTCGGTGCCTACTACGTAGAGCGGGGCACGGATGATGCGCAAATCGATGGGGCGGCCTGCAAGTACCAACGCATCCGGTTGAACCAGGCAATTCTCGAGATAAAACTTGCGCAGATAAAAGCTGTGCATGTTCTTTGGCAGTCGTGTGCAGTCTATGTTCCATTGCAGCACATCCATAGGTGGCGGACTTTCACCAAAGAGATAATTCTGGATCACATAACGCCAGATCAGACTGTTCGGGCGCAACCAGCGAAAAGATGAGCCCATATCACGTCCATCAAGGTAGCCATTCTTCTCCATTCGTGCCTCAAGCAACCGGATGCTGTCTTCAGTAATAAAAGCATCAATATCGCCGGGACAGCTGAAATCAACCAGCGTCGTCAGCAGGGTCCAGTGACTGACGGGTGACGCAGCTTTCTTATCCTGTCCGACCCAGGCCATCAGGGCGGTGAGAAGCGTACCGCCAATACAGTAACCAACTGCATGCACTGCGGGCACACCGCAGATTTCACGTGCGGCGTTGATGGTGGTGAGCGCCCCTTTAGTAAGGTAATCATCAAAGGTAGTGTCGCGCATTTCCGGGCCAGGATTTTTCCAACTGGTGACAAAGACTGTGAATCCCTGGTTGACAAGATGACGGATCATGCTTTTGTCCGGCGTGAGATCGAGAATGTAATATTTGTTGATCCAGGGTGCGATGATGACGATGGGAATGGTATGAACTTCATCAGTGGTAGGTGTGTACTGGATCACTTCCAGCAGTTCATTGCGAAATACCACGGTGCCGGGTGTACAGGCGATGTCCTTACCCAACTTGAAGGTATCTTCATCGACCATGCTGATGTCACCCTTGCGTAAGTCTTCGAGCCATAGCTTGTAACCTTCGGCGAGACTCATTCCGCCCGTAGTGATGAAACGGTTGATAGCAGCCGGGTTGGTCCACAGAAAATTGCTGGGCGACATGGTATTAAGCATCTGTCTTGCCCAGAATGCAGCCCGGCGCCGGGTTTTATCCGGTACATCCGGTGTAGCAAAAATAGTATCTTCAATAGCGCGTGTGCAAAGCAGATAATATTCTTTCAGGAAATCAAACCAGGGATTTTCGATCCAGGCCTTGTCCTGGAAACGTTCATCCTGAGGGACGGGTGCAACGAAATCCGGGACAAGGCTGCCCATAGCCCGTTTGGCGACCTGCTGCTGAATCTCGAACAGATTCGTATAGAATTCCTGCATACTCTGCTGAAGTCTCTCCGGATTTCTGCTCCATGCTTCAATGATTGACGAACATGAAGCAACGATTCCAAATGGATCCAGGGCATTTGGTTGTACATTCATATTGTCAGAATTGTTGTCCATGGCACACCTGTTTCATGCAAAGAGTATCAATGTTGAGCTTAGCACTACCAAATGATTAAAGCGAATCACAACCGGAATGCAGCTGTATCTGATGCGTCAGCTTGCTATCAGAAGCAAATACTGACAGAACTATATTTATCATTAAGAATTGTTCTGAGCCCTTTATTTTTCATAAATAATTCTGTTACAAACCACTATGGTGCCTGATTTTTAATATTGTAAAGTTGACTGAAAAGTATTAAATAGCAAAATATAACAACAGGGGGAGGGAGCAATCATGACAATTCAAGATCGCCGCCGTCAGCGGCTAAAAATCAGTGGCCGGAGAACCTTGACTGAGCGCAGGGTTGAAATCGATGATGATTACAATGGCCCGGAACACCGCATTAGCGGCGACAGGCGGACTATCATTGACAGAAGAAGATAATACTGGAGATTATTCAAGTTTAAACCAGAATTTGTCTGACATGCTCTTCTGGGCGACATCTATCTCGTTAAATAAAGAACCATTCAGTTCCAGAAAAGGATTGAGCATATTGGCTATTTCATAAAGATCAGCTTCCGTGCCAGGGTTATTGGATTCAATATATTTGATGATATCGGTATAGGCAGTCATTATGTTGGCATCGTTATCCAGGAATTTCATCACTGCTGCATGAAATACCCTACACACGTCATAATCCGTTATAGCTATATAACTCGCACGGTTATATTGATATAAAAGGCAATGTGATTTTTAATATCTATTTTGGAAGAATCACCTCAACGAACAGATTGAAACTGTCATCTGATAAAAATAACCTGGATGGGACCTACATTAACAACATGGGGCATGAAGGTGAAGTGCATATGCACAGAAAGTAAAAACGATATTTTTGACATTGTAATTATTTATTATTGGAGGTAACGAACAATGAATACGCTAGATTTGTTTCCTGATGATATTGAATACAAACAATTCAAGGCAGGAGAATTAATATTCAAGGAAGGAGATCCCGGTAATTGCATGTATATCATTAAAGAGGGCGCTGTCGAAGTCACAGTGGCAGGGGAAAAATTCGTTGTCGCTAAATCCGGAGACCTGTTGGGTGAAATGGCACTTATTGATTCGAGTTCGCGGAGTGCAACGGCCATGGCAAGAACAGATTGCAAACTTATAGCGATTAACGAAAAACAATTTGCTTTCCAGGTTCAGCGAACTCCAATCTTTGCCATACATGTCATGAAGGTTCTGGTCGATCGTCTGCGCAAAATGAACAAGATTCTGTCCTCATTGGAATAAAAAAATACTGAATTCGCTATCAAGCGACGCAATTTTAAATTTAACCGAATATCAGTTTTAAAGCGGGCAGGAATTTATGAATTCCCGTCTTCATCATTGTTCTCAGGGCGGCGAAACTACCATACCGTAGCGGCAAGCAAGATCGCTATTTCTCCAAGTATTTGTTTTGTCGAATAGTGCCAGGAATAGATAGTTCTATCCTGCAAAAAAATCAGGATGTGCCGTATAAACAAATAAAACACATGTTCTACATCAGAATATTAGCGCTTATAATCACAAGAAAAAGTTATAGGGATATCTATGGACGCCTTGATTGCGATTACCCCGCTTGCTCTCGTGTTCATGCTGCTGGTTTTGTGGCAGTGGCCCGCGAAACATGCCATGCCGGTTGGCCTGTTTGTGACTGTAATAATTGCCATATTTTATTGGCAGGTATCACCAGCCCATATACTCGCTGCAGGTATTGAAGGCCTGATTATTGCAGCCAACGTTCTGTACATCATTCTCGGTGCCTTGCTGCTGCTTTTTACATTAGTGCATTCCGGTGCCGTGAGTACAATCCGCGATACGTTTGCCCCGATCAGCCCTGATCCCAGAATTCAGGCGATTATTATTGCCTGGACGTTTGGCGCATTTATTGAAGGCGCTTCCGGTTTTGGCACACCGGCGGCCATTGCCGGACCTTTGCTGGTAGTATTGGGTTTTCCACCGCTGGCTGCGGTGATGTGTGCCTTGGTCATACAGAGCACGCCGGTTTCCTTTGGGGCAGTCGGCACACCGATTCTGGTTGGCGTGCATGATGGACTGTCAGGACAATCACTGGTCAACAGTTATATCGCTACACAGACAAACCTGAACACGTTCGACGAATTAATTTTCAACATAGGCGGGCAGGTGGCTGTCATTCACGCATTAACCGGTTTTGTAATCCCGCTATTTGTTGTTTGCTTGCTGACCCGTTATTTCGGCGTTAACAAAAGTTGGCGCGAAGGTCTTGAAGTCTGGCGTTTCGCCTTGTTTGCCGGGATTGCGTTTACTATACCCTATGTTTTGTTGGCACTTTATCTTGGCCCGGAATTTCCTTCCCTCATTGGTGGTTTGTTTGCATTGGCCGTTACCGTGATAGTGGCAAGGCCCGGTATCTTTCTGCCGAAAACACACTGGCATTTCCCTGAACAGCAGCATTGGCCTCAAAACTGGTTATCCAATGCCAGTTTTAATCAGACATTTATCAACAATGAACGGCTGACTCTGGAAGGCCGCGTTCCCTTATATCCTGATTGGGGTATTACTGATCATCACACGTCTGCCCGGATTGCCATTCAAATCCTTTCTGGCCGGTTTCGAGATCACAACAGCACCCTTGCTGGGGACAGAAATACAAGCCTCAATCAATCTGCTTTATCTACCGGGTGCTGTTTTTATTCTCGTTGTGCTGATCTGCCTGCCGTTATTCAGGATAAATATCCGGCAGATGATCGACATATCTAAAAGTACCTTCTCAGCATTTATCAATGCGGCCATCGTGCTAATCATTGCCGTGCCCATGGTACGTATCTTCATACAATCGGGTGTGAATGCCTCCGGTCTGGAGAGTATGCCGATAACACTGGCACAAACAATTGCAAATATGGCAGGGCAGGCCTGGCCAATGTTCGCTGCTTCGATTGGGGCTTTGGGTGCATTTATCGGTGGCAGCAATACCGTCAGCAACCTGACCTTCGCACTGTTTCAGTTTGGCGTCGGAATAAAAACAGACCTGTCACCGGTCATCATAGTGGCCTTGCAGGCCGTGGGTGGTGCGGCAGGGAATATGATCTGTATTCATAATATTGTTGCAGCCTCTGCCACCTGCGGGTTGAGCGGACAGGAAGGTAACCTGATACGCAAGACCATCATACCGACCCTTTATTATCTTTTTATTGCCGGCGTTACAGGCTGTTTACTGATTTTCTGGTAATACACACAAAAGTAAACAGGCCTGAATAACGTCTGCTCATCCATATCCAATATATTATGGTGTATATTAGGTCGTATAGAAACGGGATTACTTTGCATAAATTCATGCACATCACACTGGCCTTGTTGATTTGAAAAAGCACATTATATTAGTTCTGTTTGTATTCCTGTTCGCTTGTGGCGACGAATCGGAATATGACCTTGCAGTAGAAGCCTTCCAGGATGGTGATTATGTAACAGCATTAACCAAATTTACCCCTCTGGCAGAATCAGGAAATGCCAACGCCCGGTATATTCTTGGTTTGATGTATGAAAGGGAATACGGGGTGGATCAGGATTATACAGAAGCAGCCAAATGGTACCTCAAAGCGGCTGAGCAGGGTTTGGCTGCAGCGCAGATCAGAATGGCGCAAATGTATATAAAAGGTACAGGCGTACAAAGGGATTACTGGGAAGCAATGAAATGGTCACGTCTTGCCGCTGTACAGGGAAATGCAGAAGCAGAGGCCAACATTGGTTTTATGTATCATGATGGCTTCGGTGTTAAACAGGATTATACGGAAGCATTTAAATGGTACAGCAAATCAGCCAACAAAGGCTGGGTCAGCGCCATGCATGATCTGGGTGTCATGTACCAGAATGGCCGCGGGACAGTTCAGGACTATACAAAAGCAATTGAATGGTACCGCAAAGCCGCAGATCAGGGATATCCGCCCTCACAAGGCAACCTGATTAACATATACCGGCAAGGCCTGGGCGTTCCGCGAGATAATAAAGAGGCATTTGAATGGTATCTTGAAGCGGCAAAGAATAAACATGTCGCAGAACAGTTTATACTTGGAACGATGTATTATGCAGGTCTTGGAATACCACAAGATGATATTCAGGCATATGCCTGGTTTGGAGTTGCAGCCGCAGGCGGACTACAAGCGGCACAAATATTCCGTGACCAGATTGAATCTGAAATCACCGCCAGTGAACTTCAAGAAGCGCGCAAACATGCCCGGGCATTATGGGGAAAGTACGGGGATAGCCGGCAGAGCAGTGAATAAGTCATATTTGTCAGATAAATAATTTATAATGCTTACAACCTTCCGCTGATAATGTATAAACAGTCTGAAGAACCACGATTAATAAAGAGCACAGCATGGTAAACGAGCAAGAAAATCTTAACGCCTGCGAAGCTTTTGAAAACCGGCGCAAGTTTCCAAGATTGAAAATGAACATGCCTATAATAATTATCGGGCCGGACGGCAAAAAGTTTAAAGGTTTGCTGCACGATATATCTCCTGATAGTGCGCAAGTCAAATTATCCACCAGTAAAGGGATCAAAATGGTTCCAGACATGGAATCACCAATGGAAAAAATAAAATCGATGAAATGCACTCTTTTATTTGACCTGGCATATAGCGGGAACATAGCCCATGTGAAGCTGGGCGCATATCCGCTTTACCTAAGTCAGATAAATAATGGAAAAACAGCCTCCGGCATGCTTTTCAGTGAAGATGATCTGGCAGAGAATAAAAAGGTCAGCGATTTTTTGTTTTATCAGTTGGCGATGTCGTTCATTGAATCTGAATATCAGGTAGAAAACAAACCGAAAAAAATTCCTGCTATAGAAGCAAAAGAAAAGATAATAGAGGTAAAAAAACTACAGGTACAAAAAGAAGAGAGCAGGAATATCCCGTCTGAATTGAATGAACTGGTTCTGAATATCGACCATTCCAAAACGGACCTCGAACTGCTGAAGGTATTGTTATATCGGGTGTTGAACAACCTCCATACAATCCAGGAAACGGCACGGCACATTGAAGAAAGAATACGCGCCCTGGAACACAAGACATTGAGATAATACCAGGTTCATAGAGTGAGGACGTCCCCTGGCTTCAAAACGGGATAACTTCAGTAACAGACCCGTACCGGTTGTTTTATCCGGAAACTGGTATCTGCCACTTGACATTCATTTTAAACAGGCACATCATCGCCCCCCCATGAAATATTACACCATGACAAAACAGGTATTTAACTGGCACCGCACTTATCTGTGTGGTAACGGTTGCGCACGCCTGTGTGTCAGAGGGTTTTCAATGATCGGTTGATCTGAAAATCCGGGAAGTATTCCGAAAAAGGCCGCAGGTGAACAATCTGCGGCCTTTTTTTTTGGCCATGGATGGCCTTATGCCGAGGAGCACAGGAAGTGCGGGAGCGGTGCTTGGCCAGAAATGTCTTTAACTGAAACCAAACTGGAGGTCACTAACACAGAGAGAAGCAGCCATGAAAACTTTAATATCCGTATTAATTGTATGGTCTTTATTCATTGCTCAACCCGCATCAGGGGAGGGTATTGATTACACCAACAGAAACTACACAACGTCCGCCTGCGAATTGTTCGCCAAAGATGTCTGGCAGGCTGCGGATAATTTCAGCAATGGTGTTGTACTCCAGGAGTTGCTGGAGTTCATTGAGGGTGCCCCTGTCTCTGATAGCCAGAAACATCGTGCATTCCAGGCCATTCAACTTGTATGGAGTAATCAACTGGATAATCCGGTGCTGGCTTATACGGTTGCCATGGGTCTGTGTTTGAAACCGAAACAGGAAATGGCGCCGATGGACGAACCGTGGGTGACATCACCACGGACAATCAGTGGGCATTTTTAATTAATACATTCCCTCGGTTGAAGTAAAACGGCAATCAAACCTGAAATAAACCACCATCGTCTGTAAGGCGAGGGTGTGGTTTAGTTGATGATGTTGTTACTGCTCTGCCAGTTTTGAAAATGAAAAAATGTAGTCCTGGTTAGATAATGGTTTGTGGCAGCCCGCACAATCAAGTTCATTTTCCTTCGGCATGCCTTTGGCATCGTAGAATGCAAACCCCCAGTTTCCGGAACGTTCATCGGCGGAATATCCCTCATCCCAGTTGCTGCGTTTTTCCATCACAGCTACGGCAGCAAGACCTGCTTTCTTGAAAACACCATCCGGGCCTGTAACCCGTTCTCCATAAGACCGGAAAGACTCGGTAATATCAATGAAATAGCAAAAGCCTTTAACGTTTCCAGGAATCATCTGGTCAAGGTAGTGCACCAACTGGCCAGGCTGGGTTATATCAACACTATCAGAGGGCACGGAGGCGGGATCGAGCTCTCCAGAGCTCCGGAAGATATCTGTGTTGGTGAAGTTGTCAGGCATACGGAAAATAATCTCGAAGTTATCAACTGCAAACAACCACCATGTCCCATATTGCCTTCATGTCGTTTAAAGCGTGCTCTTGCCGAGGCAACGGAAGCATTTCTTGATACATTGGATTCGTACACTATTGCCGATCTGGTCAAGGATAAAATTAAACTTCAGAAACTCATTGCCTGATTTGATATTAATGGCACTTGAATAATTTCAAGCAGGCTCAATCAGATCCTTGCCATTGTGTTTCGGGTTATTCACGATAGTGCTGACCGGGTAAGCGATCATTTCACCAGAGTAGGGTTGCAGGAGAGTTTTCTTTCCTTCAACTAACCAGGCATCATAATCCTCAGGGCCAAGGATCACCGGCATCCGGTCGTGGACAGGTTTCATCACCTCGTTGGCATCCGTGGTGATGATCGTACAGCTTTCGATGGTCTCGCCGTCATGTTCCCAATGGTCCCATAAACCGGCAAAAGCCATCAACTCAGCGTCTTTCAGTTTGAAATAAAAGGGTTGCTTGTGCATGTTGGTCCGTTTCCATTCATAAAAACCATTGGCCGGGATCAGGCAACGGTTCTTTTTGAAGGCAGAGCGGAAAAAATGGTTTTGTATCGATAGTTTCGGATTTGGCATTGATGGGTTTTAACCTGGTGTCTTTCGCCCAGTGCGGCACCAGCCCCCAATGCAGATTAGCCAGGGCCCTGTTGTCATTCACCAGCCGCACGACAGGAATATTACTGGACGGGCTGACATTATAGCTATGAATAAACTCACCCGATCGGACAAGATTGAAATGTTCTTCTATACTTTTGGAATCGCTGATAATGGAAAAGCGGCCACACATGGCGGAATTGTAGCGGTTTAAGCAATATTTATCGACACAGTCAAAGACTCACTGGAATTATTTACAGATAGATTGTCTATAATAAACAAGCAGGGGATTTGAATTTTAGAGTGATGAGGCTATGAATATCAGGATTAAACGGCTAACCCCTCTTATACTGGTGACGGCGCTCTTTATCAACCAGGATGCCATAGCGGCAAAAGTCTACCAGTGGACCGACGAGGAGGGTGTGGTGCATTTCAGCGATGTGCCCCCAAGTGACAACACCGCCACTGAAATACAGGAAATTAATTTCATCAGTTATGCCGCGAATGAGTCCGATCCGGACGAATATTCCATTGTTAACCAGTTGGAACGTATGGCCGAATGGCGCAGGCAGACAGAAGAAGAACGACTTGCCAGGAAAGAATTGCAGCTCGAGGAAAAACGACTGGCGCAGGAAAGGAACTCCTATCAATTAATTGAACGCCCAGTTACACAGGTATATTACCCATCGGCGTATTATTATTCCAATCCAGGATATTTTTCTGGTTACGGAAACTGGCGTGGCAACCCCATGCCGGGACATCACTTTGGTTCAGGCAATGAAAACCATGAAAATCTTACTGATAGTTCTCCTCAATACAAATTAAACCAGTATAAAGTTGGATCAAGGTTCTGAATGGCCAACTCATGAAGCCTGAATCCGCTAGAGCCTTAGCCTGGACCGCGGGAATACTCATCGTTCTGGCGCTAGTCATCATGTCCCCGACGGGGGCGTTCGCGCTGCTGGCGTTGGCGGCAATATGTGCCGCTATTCCCTCAGTGTTCGCTACTAAGCGACCTCGCGTCATTTCATTGGCTTTTTTGATTGCTTCAATGGCTTTGGCTGTGAATTTTTATCCGGCATTTAAGCGTGATCAGGAAGCCTATACACAACGAGTGAAAGAACGTGCAGCGAAGCCGCAGGTCACAACGCCAACCGATCAAGGAGAGATAAATAAATAATGCCACAAGACCACCTGACCACGCGCTTACTGGCTGTTTTGACGAGTGGATTCCTGCTATGCGGTTGTGATAATTATCAAACCGGCTACCAGGATGGTTATTCAAAAAGAGCAGAGAACAACTGGATTATTTTTGACCGGGCAGGATACAAACAAGGCTATCATGCCGGGCAGGCCGAAGTTTTCCAGTCGGAGTGGGTAACTGAAAACACTTACGAGAATGATGGTTTACAGTGCCGCGATATTATCGTAAAAGCCGATGCGCTGATGTTCTTGCCGTATGGCTATAAAGAAGTGACGACAGATTTCTATGAGATGAAAGAATAATGATAGTACCCGGATAATCCGGGATTTTGAGTCTTCAACTATCTTAATATCTGACGTGGATTCAATTTGTAAGTGCAACTCAACAACTCGGAATAAGAGGCAAGCTGCGATAGCATTAATGCTTTTCGTTCCGGCCAGAATGAGGGGCATTTATGAAACACTATACACAGCTTACCCAGGAACAACGATACCCAATTTCCGCGACTATGAAAGCAGGATTTAACCAAACGGAGACCGCCGGATTTATCGGTGTCCATCAAGCAACGGTTTCCCGTGAGTTGTGGCGGAACCGCGGGTGTCGAGGTCATCGTCCCCAGCCGGCGCAACAACTCGCTGTTGGCCGTCAACAGGGTCAAGTAAACCCCCGTCTGCCGGCGCCGGGACCTGGGTGAATGTAGCGTCTCCGCCCCGCGAGCATTGGGGCCCTTAACACATCAGTGTCTGGTTGGCGCAGGAGGCCAATCATCGCGTTAGTCCTGAATGGATATATCAGTACATTGATCAAGACCAACAACGAGGTGGGTCATTGTCTCGTCCTCTGCGTTGCCGACGGCAACGCCGCCAGCGTTACGGGACCTATCATGCCCGCGGGCCGGTCCCCAACCGGGCCAGCATTGATGGACGGCCTGCTAGGGTAGAGACCCGCTGCCGTTATGGTGATTGGGAATTGGAGACGATGATCGGGACAGGCCATCGGCAGGCGCTGGTAGCGTTGACGGAGCGACAGTCCCGCTTGACCTGATTGGCCAAGGCGGTCAAAAAAAGCGCTGAACAGGTCAGACCAGCCATTATCAAGTCGCTCAATCCTGTCAGGGATTGGGTGTTCACCCTGACTGCGGACCATGGCAAAGAGTTTGCTCGACCTGAACGCATTGCCGAACAACTCGAGGCCAGATTTTATTTTGCCCATCCTGATGCATCCTGGGAACGCGGTCTGAATGAAAACACCCATGGATTAGTGCGACAGCGCTTTCCCAAGAAACATGATTTCACAACGATTACCGATGAGAAGATAGACAGGGTGATGGATCAACTTGATAACCGGCCAAGAAAATGTCTTGGCTTTAAAACACCGAATCAGGTATTTTTCGGCATCAACCCATCTGTTGCACTAGCGAGTTGAATCCACGTGACGAAATAAGGCAGGCCGAGAAGTACACATCCAATGACAACCAATAACGTTGCATTGTTAACAAAATACGGATAGCCCATTAACCCCACACCACAGGCCAGCGGAACAAACTTCTTCTGGCGCTTGCCATACACGAAATAACCCAGTCCGATAACCCCGAACAGGACGTAGACTATAAAAGAGAGGGTGTCATCCATGGGTTTATTTTTTGAATTTTCTGGATACTTTCAAGCGCGGGTTGACGCGATCCAGATCAGCCTGTACCTGTTCATGGCTACGATGGTAAACGATCTCCCGGCCCATTACACTCCCGGCATAAGCCTGTCCGTTTTTGGTTGGCGTCAGGTCACATTGCACATTATGCACGCCCTTGCCAATCACTACTGTGATTTGATTGGCCCGCTTGTTCAGTACAACCACATCCATAGACTGCCCGCTTTCCGTATTAATGACCGTAATCGTTTCGTTTTTCATGGGATATGATTATATCGGGATATTGAGTGAGGATAGCAAGGGAATTAAATAAATGACATGCATGGCAAGGATTGTTCGGTAATTACCGAGCGGCCTGTCCCGATAATTACAAAGTGGCTAACCCATTTAGTTTAACTACTCTGACACCTTGATTATGTGGTGATTAAATATCCAATACACTATACTTTAATTGCATTTAAGGTTGTTACTGGAAGGTGCGAGTATGAGAATCAGAATGTATGTCATCCTTGCTCTGGCTATCCTGGCTACAGGTGTACTCCTGCCGCCCAACACATACGCGGGCGGGCGTCATCACGGAAATTGGCACGGTCGTCACCACCATGGCAACAGTTTCCATATCGGGCTGGGCTTTGTATTCCCGCTTTATTCATACGGCTATCCTTATTATGTTCCAGCGCCGGTCTACACGGTCCCTGCTCAATTACCACCGGCGGCAGCACAGCCAGACCAACGCTCGTATACCGCCAGCCGGGAAGAAGCGGCATATTGCCGGGAATATACGAAAAAAGTTTTGGTCGATGGTATAGAAGAGATGGCTTATGGCACCGCCTGCCTCCAGGACAATGGCAGTTGGAGGATTATGAACTGATCCTCTTTTTAATTGACTTCCCTGACATTCCTTCCTGACCCGATGGGTCTATTTCATTTCCCGCCAAAGCATGATGGCCAGACCACCCGTGACCACAAACCCAAGCAGGCTGACCCACATCGGTATGGCTACAGTGTTAACCATGATCTCCCAGCCCAGGAAATAACGTAACAGATGAAGAAGGCTGACTAATATGAATACAACAATGGCCACGACTGTAAATGGTTTCATCTTGTCTCATACCTCCTGTAAAAAGGTGAATATTAAAAACTCATGATGACATACAGGAAAGTATTAATGTAGCGATCGCATGGAGCGATTGAGCTACCCTGAATCCTAATGCCCCATAAAATAAATCTGTCCGCTTTATGCATTTAATGTGTAAGCGGGGTAAAACCTGTGTTACAACCCTGCAAATATAAAATTAAACTATAATTTATAGTGATCCTGATTACAGATTATTTACCTTCTGTAGAAAAATAATTCTGCCAAATCATCCGGTGAAAGGATACAACTGCTGTCTGATAATACCTTTGGGGACAGGTTTGCCCTGAATACCGTAAGTGTCTGGCCACTCGTCTTTGGGGAGGTGGAACGTACCAAATATCATGTCTATGACAGGCAAATTAATAGCGTAATTGATGTCCCTCGCTTCTATCTTATCAGAGTGGTGCCAATGGTGATATTGCGGTGTGGTCAGGATGTAATTCAGGAAACCAAAGTTCATCCCGAAATTGGCGTGTATGAAAACCGCCTGGAAATGGAAGAGTGCAATATAACCGGCCAGTGCTTCATGAGAAAATCCTAATAAATACAACGGCAGAAATATGCTTGTACGTGTGATAAGTATTTCAAAAAAATTAATACGTGAACTCGCCAACCAATCCAATGTTTTTGCTGAGTGATGGATTGCGTGCATCTTCCATAAGAACGGTACATGATGGTAAATTCTGTGTATGGTATATTGCGCGAGGTCCGCTATAAATACTACTGCGATAAACTGAACAGGTATTGACCATGATTTTACGATGTCATGAATGGTTACGGATACTGCCCAGTCGAAAAAAACTGGCGCAAAATTCAATGAAACCAGCAATATGATTGAAACCAGAAGATAGTTAACGGCAAAATAGGCAAGATCAGTTTGCCATTCATCACGGAGTATTTTTTGAGATTTATATTTTGGAAAAAACTTTTCAAGAGGAATAAAGATCAGTGCAGAAAATAGTATTGAAATAATAAACCAGTCCATCCCGAGGGTGAAGTCCTGATATTCAGTTGCGGTAACTTCAACATAAGGGCCACCAAGCAATGTTGCTAAAAACGCTGATGTTAGTCCTACCATGGCAGGTGACCTGCCCTTTTCAAATAAAAAGTTCATGGCCCCAAATATAAAGGCCAGTGTCAGGACAGCCAGAAGCAAAAGTCTTAAATAATCGACATTATAAGAAGCACGCAAACTTGCAGTGGTCAGGTATTCCGGGAACAGGAAACAGAATACACCGGCAAGACCCAGTAAACCTAGAAAAGCGGATAAGTAACCACTAATCAGTCCTTCGCCAAATTTAAATTCTACTTCACTCAATTAATGACCCATAACTTTTTCACGATTAAACACTTCTCATGGAAACTTCATTTATCCAAAGGTTGCTCTAATAATGTATATAGAATGTTATCTGTAAAAACAGGATCTTTTGTTAACCCGAGGTGATCACTGAATAAGAACAGTACACTAGCCCAGTGAATCGGTGTTATTAATCGTCCTTTTAGTCCTGAACCTGTGCGTTCATCCATCAAGGCACTGCTACGGAGCACTTTCCCATCACCTGGTCCATATTTATAGGTTTCAAGTTCACCAGTTTTAGTATTCACTTTTATGACATCTGTCGTGTCGACTGCATCACCCGCAATCAAGTGGAGAGAAAGTCCTCGTGGCGGTTTAGCCGGGACATCCAGAGCATTCGCAAAGGACCTGGCCCGCTTTAATGACTTTCGAAGCTGGTCAACTGCAATCCGTAATCGCGTTTCTCTATCCTTGATATCAGGTAATAATATTTGTAGGGTGGGATCCAGTTCCGGATTGACTAACCCCCATCCCATTTGTTCCCATAAACCCGGATCATGTGGGTCCAGATATTCCTGGTTTGTATCACTGCCAGATATTAAGTGACCATGTCTGGCTCGCGGAAGAAGTTGATAGATTGCCGGCATTGTTCCAAGTATTGCCGCATCAAATGACGGCAATCCGGGAGCCAGGTGAGTTCCCTCTACAAGATGGCGAAAACTATCAATTGAGCCGCCATTTGGGGTGCCAATTAATACAACCTGCTCAATATAGCGACTGCCTTCCCATGTTAATGGAGGTGGTGAGCCATCATCTGGAAGATCAGCAGTCCCATAGCGAAGATAGTAACGAACAACCAGACCACCCATCGAATGGGCAATAATATTGAATTTTACATCTTTATTTTCTATGCCATGGCGTTTGGCAATTTCTTTCTGGACATAGGTTCGTTTTTCCAGAATATACTCGTGCAGCTGCTTCGCTGCTTCTACCAGATCACGACGCCAGTCATAGGCAAATTGAAAGGAGGTATAATTACGGTCACCATAATCGATTGTTTTTGACTCACCATAGTTCTCATTTAGAAAACCACCTACACCAAGTGATCCAAGGATATCCGAGTAAGTGTTAACCTCGACGGTAATACCATATGTTGTTATTTTGATACTTTTTAATGCATTTTCAGCAACCAGATTGTCCTTTAGTTCTTGAAATATCTTTCCTTCATGTATGGGTAATGCAATCAGACGTATCTCATCTTCTTTCTTGGGATTCTCAAGGCCACGTCCAATCTCGCCCCATGCCACGATCCCTGATTTAGAGTCAACAAGCGTAGAACCCAATACACCAGGTATAACAATGACTGGATTCCTGTTTGGGTCATCCTCCTTTGCCAGATCAGTATAAAGGCCACCTAAATTTGGTACATCATCAGATCCACATGCAGAAAGCAGAATAAGACAAAAGAATATATAACTTATCCTTTTAATATTGATAGTCATGAACGATATTAATAATTCTTTGTATTAAGACTCTAATAATATATATATATATACACACAAATGGAAATTTAATCTGCTATTGAAAAGTAAATATGATTATTTATCCCATAAAATCAATCTTCTTCGAAGAATATAGCCTGAAAGAAAGATGATCGAGTAAGAGGCTGGAATAACAATGGTCGTAAAAATCCATTGAGATGGATTCGTTAGGCTTATTGTAACAGAACTTATAAAGATGGGAGCTATTAACCAAAACAATCCAAACACAAATGGATAGATTATAGGGAAAAAAATAGTACCAATTACAATCTGCTTTTCTGTCATCTTGCTAAATATAAATACAAGTGGTAATAAGAAGAAAAGAACAAAGGGAGGCATGCCAAAGACAAGGGAAGAAATAAAAAGTGATGATAAACCTTCATCACCTTTAAATAGTAAAAAAGGTATGGGAATAATTAAAGGTATGAATAAACATATGCGAAAATAAGTTCTGGCGCATTTTGTTGCTATCAATTCATTAGCAATTCGCAGCTGATCTGCATTTTTCCTGCCTTCTTCCACATTTTTAATATAATCCTGTTCTTGTAATCTCTTTTTTCCCAATGAGGCATTTATCCTTGCTCTTAATATCATTGAATTAAAAGGTTTTGGCAAAAATCCTTCGGCGCCAATTTCAATACATTGAGTAACATTCTCAATTTCATCTGCTGCTGAGATCATAACGACAGGTATATGCCTTAATTTGCCATCGCTTTTTATTTTACGCAGTGCCTCAATACCACCCATTTCCGGCATATTCAGATCCAGAAGCACCAGATCAAAACCATTATTGTTTAGCTTTTCCAGTGCAATTTTGCCATTCTCGGCCGTTTCCAGGTTCGTGAAACCTTCCCGCTTAAGATACTCCGATAACGTATATCGATTATTGTCATCATCGTCTACGATCAATATTTTACTTTGATTTTCATCTACTATTTTGTTTTCAATAATCGGTTCGCTATCATCTGGCAAAAATGAATAAATTTTTTTCATTAATGAATCGAAATCAACCGGCTTGGAATCAAAATCGTCACATCCAGCATCAATTGCCCTGTTTCGATCTTCTTCCAGCGCAAGGGCAGATAAGGCAATGATAGGTATATGCCTGGTATTCGGGTCCTTTTTTAAGTGTTTGGTGGCCTCCCAGCCGTCAAGAACGGGGAGTTCCATATCCATAAGGATCAAGTCCGGGTTTTTATTATTGGTTAGATAAATCCCTTCTTTGCCATCCCCTGCAATCAGGACCTCGTATCCTTTCCGTTCAAGACGTGGCTTCAGCATGTAGACATTGTCATCATTATCTTCAACATAAAGTATCTTCTTTTTCGGCATGATAAAAATGACAGGGTTAGACCAGCTTGTGAGATTGCATCGCCTCACCTTTGACTTCGACGGGTAGTTTGGCAGTGAAGGTCGATCCTTCTCCGTACCTGCTGGACACAGTGATATCACCTCCCAAAACGCGGGCCAGTTTACGGCTGATGCCCAGGCCCAGACCTGTGCTTGCATATTTCGATGACCCGGATGATTTCACCTGACTGTATTCATCAAAAACACTATCAATCTTGTCTTCTGGTATACCCGTTCCAGTATCAATGACATCGAAAAAGATATAATCAGTTTTATCTACGATAGAAGATTTTATCTTTAAGATGACACTGCCTTTTTCCGTAAACTTGGCCGCATTGCTGAGCAGATTTAACAGTATCTGGGTGACTCTTTTTTCGTCAGACAGCATGGCTTCTTGTTCAGTTAAATTTTTAACTTCAAGCGAGTTATTATTCGAATCGAACATGGGTTTGACAGTGGCCGTAATATCTTTAATTAATTCTGTAATATTGAAGAGTTTTATATTCAAATCGATTTTCCCTGCCTCAATCTTGGAAATATCAAGGAATTCGTTGATTAAACTCAGCAGATGCTTCCCCGCCCGGTGCACACGGGTTAACGGCTCATCCAGGGCTTTATTGTCCTGTGCCTTGATATCTTCTATGAGCATCTCGGTAATTCCTATTATCGCGTTCAAGGGTGTTCGGAATTCGTGGCTTATCTTTGACATGAATTGTGTCTTCGCCTGGTTTGCTGCCTCGGCTTTTTCTTTTGCTATTGCCAGTGTCTCCTCAGCCAGCTTTCGCCCGATAACTTGGCCAAGTTGGGTACTGACCTGCGCCATGATTATCAGAAACTGCTCGTCAGGTTCAATGACCTTTGAAGTAAAAAACTCCAGGATTGCAGCAACTTTATCCCCAACCAATATCGGGAAACAGAACGCAGCCTTGACACCAATATTTTCCGCAAGCTTTGCCCTTGGAAAATTAGTATCTTTGGTAACGTCGATGATCCATTCTGGTTTTCCACTGAGTAAAACCCTGCCAGGCAAGCCGATCCCTGGGGCAAAGCGACACTCTTCAGTGACCTTTTTAAATGTCTTGAATTCTTCGGGCTCGTCGAGATGCCAGAGTTTGGTCGAAAAGAGTTCACCGCTGCCATCACCGGCCAGCATGTACGCATGACCCACCGGCCATCCTGTGTTGGAGCATACTTCATCAAGACAGATTTGCAGCACATCCTCAATAGCCGAAGCTTCGTTGGCAGCGACTGCAATCTTTTTCAACAATTGAAGGTAGCTTGTGTGCTTATACAGCGCTGCCTCAGCTTTCTTACGTTCGGTTATGTCAGTCCATGCCCCCACGACCTCAACCGGCTTACCGGCCCCATCGTAACTGACTTTTAATTCATCTCTCACCCAAAAGTACCGGCCATCCTTACGACGAAACCGGTACTCATTGCTCAGGTAACCTTTTTCGAACAGCTGCAACAACTGGCGTTCGATTCGCGCTGCATCGTCCGGGTGGATCCGATCCGGCATAAAATTACGGTCTTCAAGGTACTCGCTCGGCTCATAACCGAACAACTCCCGCACGTTCTCGCTGATGAAGGTGGGCGCATAGTCGCCTGATGCCTTGAAGCTGTAGAGTACGGCGGATGATGAGGCAAGGATATGGTTGATGCGTGCGTGGGCGGCGGCAATGGCGGCCTCTGCCTCCTTGGCCTCTCGCTCCCGTTGCTTCAACTCGGTGATGTCGAAGTAGGTGAGCATGCGACCGCCATCGGACATGGACATAATCTGGTAGCGGATGACGCGGCCGTCCGCGAGATGTTGCTCAAAGGGGGGGGTGTCTCCCCTGTGGATTTCCTCGACCCTTGCCGCCACGTAGGCGTCGAATTCCGGCTCCGGCACGTCATAGATGTGGTTGTACCTGTTGTAGTTGATGACGTCGGCTATCGTGGGGCGCGTATCGACGAACTCGTCGGGTACGCCCCAGATATTGCGGAACGCACGATTGATGACCCTCCCCCGCAGGTCCGGGCCCATGAACATCACGCCGTAGTCAATGGCATCCAGAACCGTATTGAGTTCGTTCAGTAGTACACTCTTTTGCTGACTGGCCTCGGCGATTACTGCTTCAGCTTTCTTGCGTTCGCTGATGTCACTCCATGAGCCCACGACCTCCACCGGCTTGCCGGCCTCATCGTGAATGACCCTTAATTCATCGCTCACCCAGTGGTAACTGCCGTCCTTATGGCGGAACCGGTATTCATTGACCAGATGACCTTCTTTGAACAGGCGTGAGAACCCTCTCTCGAGACCCGGGGTATCCTCCGGATGGATTCGGGCCGGTACAAAATCACGATCTTCAAGGTACTGCTTCGGCTCATAACCAAATATCTCCCGCACATTCTCGCTGATGAAGGTGGGCGCGTAATCGCCTGAGGCCTTGAAGCTGTAGAGCACGGCGGGCGAGGAAGATAACATGTGTGCAAGCTTAACCTGCGCCTGGACCAATGCACTCTCCGCTTGTTTAAAATCTGAGATTTTCT
>JBCKWI010000027.1:0-20809 GCA_038922795.1 Gammaproteobacteria bacterium | reverse complement strand
GGAGGAGTTTTGTTTCGGTTCCCCCGGCAAGGGGGAGTAAATTTGGTCCTCTTCACCTGAAAGGTGAAGACCGTAATCACCTTTAGCTGATCAAAATTCCCTCACATCAACAAAATGACCGGCAATTGCCGCGGCAACTGCCATGGCGGGACTGACCAGATGCGTACGGCCACCTTGTCCCTGGCGTCCTTCAAAATTACGATTTGATGTTGAAGCACAACGTTCACCAGGACTGAGCCGATCCGGATTCATGCCGAGACACATGGAACAACCCGGTTCACGCCATTCGAATCCGGCTGCGATAAAAATTTGATCAATACCTTCCGCTTCAGCCTGCCGTTTTACCAGACCTGACCCCGGCACGACCATGGCCTGCTTGATATTGGCGGCGACCTTGCGGCCTTTCACAACCTGTGCAGCCGCACGCAAATCTTCAATCCTTGAGTTGGTGCATGAACCGAGAAATATCTTGTCGAGCTTGATATCAGTGATGGCCGTGCCCGGTTTGAGCGCCATATATTCAAGAGCATGCTCCATGCCGATACGTTTTACATTGTCGATTTCATCTTTTGGATCAGGAACAACACTACCTATCGTACCCACCATCTCCGGTGATGTCCCCCAGGTAACCTGTGGTTGAATAGTTGCGGCATCCAGCACCACTTCCTTGTCGAACTTTGCATCGGGATCACTCTTTAAAGTCCGCCATGCAGCAACTGCCTGTTCCCATAATATTCCGGTTGGCGCAAATGGCCTGCCCTTGACATAGTCTATCGTGGTCTGATCGACAGCAATCAGTCCGGCACGTGCGCCTGCTTCAATGCTCATATTGCATACCGTCATTCTGCCTTCCATGGACAAGGCCCGGATTGCGTCACCGGCAAATTCTATGGTATGACCCGTACCACCCGCCGTACCGATCTTGCCGATGATGGCGAGAATAATATCTTTTGCCGTGATCCCCTGACCCGCCTGGCCATTGACACTCACACGCATATTGCGTGCCTTGCGCAATACCAGGCACTGCGTGGCCAGAGCATGTTCGACTTCGGATGTGCCTATCCCGAATGCAAACGCACCAAGAGCGCCATTGGTTGAGGTATGGGAGTCACCGCAGACGATGGTCATGCCGGGCAATGATGCGCCCTGTTCCGGGCCGATCACATGCACGATACCCTGACGCGGATCATTGATTCCAAACTTGGTAATGCCGGTGATGGCACAATTCTCGTCCAATGTCTCCAGTTGTATTTTTGAGACCGGGTCTTCGATGTGATCACGATGAATTGTCGGCACATTATGATCCGGCACGGCCAGATTGGCATCCAGACGCCAGGGTTTGCGTCCGGCCAAACGCAGACCTTCAAATGCCTGGGGCGAAGTGACCTCGTGGATCAAATGCCGATCGATATAGATCAACGCCGAACCATCGCCGTAGTCCTTGACTACGTGCGCATCCCAGAGTTTGTCGTATAGGGTTTTTGGTTTCATTTTCAGATTTCAAATTCAGTTCTGGTAATCCGGGATTGTCTGATAATAGATAACAATACTATGTGACTACCACGCCTGCGGACTTCCACGAAACCATGCCTGACCAATATCTGACAAACCGCTTTCCCGGATAAAACCTTCAGTCTAACCAATGGCTACCTCAAGCTGCGTCACATAAACTTCAGAATGCGAACACTGTTTTATTTCCTGGCTGGAGGCGGTCTCAAAGAATAATTCCAGAGCTTCTCGCAGATTTTGTCCTGCGGACTCGATTGTTTCTCCCTGACTGGCGATGTCCAGTTCCGGACATAATGCGACGTAACTATCACCCTCTCGCTCTATAATTGCTGTTAGTCTTTGTTTCATTTTGTCACCTGAAGCTAGTAATTTAGTAGAACCACTCAGAATTAATACCCTTCCCTCCCCCTTGATGGGGGAGAGGAAATAGATTTTGAGATGGGTCCTGGTAATTCAGTAGCTTAAGTATAACTTTTTTCAAAAATTTCCACACCAGAATTCCGCCCACACAGCGGCGTCCCCAAGTTTGTCGTAGAGGGTTTTTTGCATAATCAAAAATCTGTATTCAGAATTCAGGAGACAGAATTCAGAATATTAACTTCTAAATTCTGTATTCTGTCGCTCATCATAAATTTTTTTAATCAACGAATACCACCCCTCCCCCTTGAAGGGGGAGGGCTTGGGTGGGGGTTGTGATCATCGCTTGTCACACATTCAACCCCTCGACAACTGCTCGGTAATTGCTCCTGCATTACTCTACCACTTACATCCATGTAAGCGTCCCGGCGTTGTTCTAACTCCTGCGCACTGCTCCTGTGCGTCCTGCACTCGCAGTATTAGTCTATCCGTATACGTTTCCATGCAGTCGACCTTGGTCCTCGGCTCTGGCTTCCTGCTTCGCTCTACCGCCTGCATCCATGCAGCCGTCCCCCTGCCAGGGGGAGGAAATTCGTTTCTCTTCCTACTTAAAGGAGGAAGGATTTAATACCAATCACCATTGCTAGCCGCCAATCTTCACCACCGTCCTCCCTGTTGTTTTACCTGCCAGCATGTTCTCAAAAATCCCGGGCAGATCTTCCATTGCTACAATGCTCGTTACTATCTTGTCCAGATGCTTCGGGGCCAGGTCAGTCGCCAGCCGCTGCCAGAGTTTATGCCGCAGTTCAGTCGGGCAACCGGATGAGGTAATACCCAGCAGACTCACGCCACGCAGGATAAACGGCATCACGGTGGTATTCAATTGCGTACCACCGGCCAGTCCCACTGAAGCAATATTGCCCCAGGGCACAACCGTACGGGTCAGCCAGGCGAGGATATCACCCCCGACATTATCTATTGCTCCGCCCCACTGGGCCTTTTCCAGTGGCGGCCCGTCCAGCTTGATGGCATTCCGGTCCAGAACCCGGAAAGCGCCTAACGCCTTCAATCCTGCTTCCTGTGCCAGCTTGCCGGTCAGGGCAACGACCTCGTAACCCTGACTGCTGAGTATATCGACGGCTATCATACCAACGCCGCCAGTGGCCCCTGTGACTATAAATGGCCCTTGGCCGGGGGTTTGCCCGTTATCCTCAAGCCGGTTGATACACAAAGCAACGGTAAAACCCGCCGTACCGATGGCCATGGCCTGAAAAGTTGTCATTCCTTCTGGTATGGGCACGACCCATTCTGCCGGCACACGTACAATCTCCGAATAGCCGCCATCATGGGCCACGCCAAAGTCGTAACCGGTAACCAATACCTGATCGCCTTCTTTAAAACGCGGATCCTCGGAGGAGATCACTTGTCCTGCAACATCAATTCCGGCAATGAGCGGGAAGTTACGGATTATTTTGCCAGCACCGGTTGCAGCGAGTGCATCCTTGTAATTTACACTGGAATATTCCGCCTGCAGAATCACCGCTCCCGGTGACAGATCATCAACTGCACTTTCTTCCAGTTTGCCCTGGATTTTACCCTGCTCATCGTAGACCCGATATACTTTGAAATGGTCCATCTAACTACCTCTAATCTTTACATTTTATCAACTGCATGAAACAATCCTTTGCCTTTACAAGACACATGCAACTATGACAATGGTTGTTGGTCACATTATGCGTTAGTTGAACGCTGTTATAAGGCATTATTTCGATCAATGTGGAATATCTGTAGTTGACAATATCAAATGAAAATATATAACTGCGCGATTTCTGCAGGTGGTCGGTATGACCATAACAACTTTATCAGCGGCTCCCCAGTGCAAGTAGCCGCACATTCTACGAAATAATAATAGATAGTCCAAATAACAGGTGCCGGAATGAAAAAAGTTTATCTTGTATTTCTCTTGATGCTGCTGGGTATGAACACCGCCAGAGCTGATTTTAATGATGGTGTGGTCGCATACCTGATGGGCGACTATGAAAAAGCCTACAACACCATGATCTCACTGGCCAAGACCGATGATAAGGATGGACTGGCGCAATATTATCTCGGGATGATGTACCTGAAAGGCCAGGGAGTAGCACAAGATTATAAAGAGGCCAGTGAATGGTTACGCAAGGCATCTGAAAACCGTTTACCCCAGGCCCAATACAAACTGGCCAATCTATATACTGAAGGCAAAGGTGTGCCTAAAGATTATGAATTTGCCTATCTCTGGTACAGCACCGGGGCTGCACATAACCATGCGTTGTCCAAAAATGCTATTGAGAATGCCAAGGCCAGGCTCTCCGAGAGTGAACTGAAAGAGGCACAAAAACTCCAGTCAGAATTTATAGAGAAGTACGGGCCGAAACCGGAAGAACCGGCAAAAACTCAGCAACTCCCAGATGAAGATAATTAGAGATTAAACAATCTGGACTTGAGGATTAAGTACTGAGGACTGAGTGGGAATTGCATGATCATTTCCTCCCCCTGGCAGGGGGAGGACCAAGGTGGGGGTTGAAAATCCAAGTCACTGATAATTTCCACCCCCACCCTTACCCTCCCCCTCAATGGGGAGGGAATATTTTTTCACTTCTGGCTGCCGGAAAATATTATGACGGGTTTGGATCGATTGAAGCAGTCCGTAACATGTTATGAATACTCAGTCCTCTTCCCTCAGCACTCATCACTGCTTTTTACTAGAACCTATCTCAAAATTAGTTTTCTGCACTCTTTGAGAACACAATAACCAGATGCACCTTCCCCCTGGCAGGGGGAAGGTTGGGATGGGGGTTGAGTTTCAACCATTCCTGAGATTTCACCCCCTCGACAACTGCTCCCGGCGTTGTTCTAACTCCTGCATCCATGCAGTCGACCTCAATCCTCGGCTTTGGCTTCGAGAATTTGTTCCTGACATTCTCTACCACCTACGTCCTTGTAGGCGTCCTGCGTTGCTCTACCGCCTGCATCCATGCAGGCGTCCCCCTCAATGGGGAGGGAATATTTTTTCACTTCTGGCTGCCGGAAAATATTCAGAAGTGTTTAATGACTTTTATTTACTGGGATAATTTCCACCCCCACCCTTACCCTCCCCCTCAATAGGGAGGGAATATTTTTTCACTTTTCCCCACTAATCAAATTGCTTGATCAGTTTTTCAAGATTGGTCAGTGAATTCAGATGCGCGAAGATTAATTCCAGTTGGTCAGACTTCATGAGTTCTGACAATTTATCCGGCCCAAGCGAATGTAAACGGCTACGGTTCACGCACATAAAGCCGCCCAATATCTGCTTTTTTCCGGATTTCTCGATATTGGCCTGCATTGGCTCAATCAGGCCTAACTCTTTGAGTTTATTACAGAATAATGCTGTCAGTTGAATATGATTCTGGTAATCTTTCAAAAATTCAACTGACTGTTTCAGCAAATTGGTTTCTTCACCTTTATCATCAAACAAGCGTTGTCCCTTTTTATCCTTGTTGAATCCGGGATAACTTTCATCTATGCAAACAGCAAAAGTATTGCCGTTCCCGGCATTGGTCGCCAATATAAACGGATAGCGCCTGACATAGGCCGGAATATAGTCAGCCACCCATTCTCCTTTTTTCCCCAGATAAAGGTTCTGGTTATTTTTCAGGCCCAGCAACACAACGGGAAAAACTGAATCATCCGCGCTTTTGCCGAACACTATCGGGTATTCTTTCGATGCCTTCAAAAATTCAATGGCCGCGATATAGATACTGTTGGTTTCCCTGGTGTGCTTGTAGTGGGTGACGGGTTCCACATAGAGATCCCCATGCCGGGTTTTATTAAGTGGGACGACTTTTTTGTAAAATAATGGTTGCGTGCTCATGATTTAGTGACAGGTAAATTAGAAATTGGTGAAAGTATATTAGGGAACCTCTGATTAAGGTGTCATTTCGAGCAAAGCGAGAAATCCGTAGTTAAAAATGTCAACCAAAAACAAATAACCGCGAGATTTCCCGGACGCTGCTCCCGGCGCGGCTCTACCTCCTCCGTCCATGGAGTCGTCCCTACGGTCGAAATGACAATAACAACTTAATCAGAGGTTCCTTAGTGTCTATTCAAAAACGAATCTCCTCCTCCTGGCAGGGGGACGTCTGCATGGATGCAGGCGGTAGAGCGAAGCAGGAAGCCAGAGCCGAGGATTAAGGTCGACTGCATGGATGCAGGAGTTAGAACAACGCCGAGAGCAGTTGTCGAGGGGGTTGAATCCAGACCATTACACTCAGGATGATTTCGCTTTTTACCCCCATCCCCGCCTTCCCCCTTAAAGGGGGAAGGAGTAAAGATTATCCCCTCCCCATTGAGGGGGAGGGTCAGGGTGGGGGTGGAGATCATCAGCAGTCGAAACATTTTACCCCCATCCCCGCCTCGGCTTTGGCTTCCTCGATCGCTGTTCCAGACGCGATTCTACCTCCTCCATCCCTGGAGTCGTGCGTCGCTCTCGGTCTCCGTTCCAGACTCGACTCTCGACCGCTGTTCCCGACGCGGTTCTACCTCCCCCGTCCATGGGGTCGTACCGATTACTTCCCTGTAATCGTACCGACTCCATCCATGGAGTCGTTCCCCCTTTAAGGGGGAAGGTGTATTTTTCTCCTCCCCCTGCAAAAGGGAGGAGATTTATTTCAGTTTTCCCCTGACAGGAGGAAGGTGCAATTGTCTTACAGCTTTAATTGTCTTCCGGATTAAAATCATCTTCAAATTCTTCATCACCACTGGGGTCTTCCTCAACCTCAACGTCCTCGAAGATACTTAAATCAACTTCTCCTTCCTGATCATCCGTGCCAAATGCCTGTGTTTCAGAACTGTCTTGCGCGGTTTCATCTACTGCTGCTGCAGTCCCGATTATTCCTTCCAGTTTGTCCTGATACTTCAAATATTTTTCACGCTGATCAATATAGGCGGTGAGCACTTCCGTATACTCTCCTTCACCTCCACCCTGGCGTAATATAAGATTATTAATCCGTTCATCTAATGTACCAAGTAATTGTTCTATTTCATCGGCATCTATCACCTGGCATTGATCCTGGCCTTCACATTGCGCCAGTGAAAGCGCAATGCCCATGCCGATGGATTTGAATATATTTGCTTCAGCAACCAGTGCTGTTTTATCTGCCTGTTCGGCCTCAATATCATCGAGTATCCTGCCCGTTGCGGCAAGTGTGAACGGCGCAGCTATCACTAACATACATGCCAACAATTCACCTGTTATTTTGCAGTTTATGCGGGACATCAGTTCCAGTTCCCATTCATCATTAATTTCTGGTCCGGATCGAGGAGTGATGGGCCATAAACCACAGTCTGCATTCTGCTGTAATCCGCGGCTTCAGCGGTAAATACCGATGGCAGTATCTGTGCCTGTGTGCCTTCCTGCAACAATTTAATCTGCTGTTCAATGAATTGTGAATGTGCCTTGGCGCCTTCAATTATCTCGTTCAAGGCTTCCTGTGTAAGCTCTATGCCGGTAATGGCGCCGAGACGTGCACGCTCTTCCGCATTAGTGAGGAGACTCTCCAGCCACTGGATCCTTGCCTTAACCGTCTCCAGCATCCTGACGAGAACATTAATGCTTGCCTGCTTGCCTGTTGCTGGCTCTTCCGCGCCAAACTCATCAGTGAATTCATCACCCAGTTCTTCTTCCGTGCCAGCGGTAAGATATTGCTGAAGTTCTTCACGATAAGCCATGAACTTGCCCAGTTCTTCCCTGTATCCTTCAAGCAAACCGCAGGCTGCAGTGTCACCATCTTCGCAACGTTTCTCCAGTTCCGCAATCCGTGCCTCAAGTTGAGCAATCAGTTCATTTAATTCTTCTTCCGTAACGTTGGGCGCACAACCCTCAATTTCCTCGCACTGTGCCAGGGCCAGCGCAATACCATTACCGATAACCCCAAACAGGGTCAGGTCTTGTTCAAACAAACCGGTATCAATGAAGCCCAGTTCTTCCAGGCCAATCAGATCGGCGGCAGGATTTAATACCTGGATCTGCGCCGTCGTAAATCCGACAAGAAGGTTGAGCAAATTGATCATCGATAGACCGGGCGTTGATGCACCTGTGGCATTAGAACCTGGACCAAACACGACAACACCAACACTGGATGTGGTTGCGACTTCCATGGTGCCGCCGCCAAATTGCAGTATCATGTTCCCGGTATTACTTAATGTTCCGTCTGTCACAATCAGGCCATTGGTTGCTGTCAATGTGACCAGCCCCGCTGAGGCATCTACACCTCCACCACCGAGACTCACAATACCCAATTCACCACCGGCAGTAACATCATTTGTAATATCGATGAAAATTCCCAACAAGGTCAGGTTGCCACCCGTATTAATCGCATCGGTGATTAGCGGGCCAATCGAGAGGCTGCTCGCGGTGGGTGTAATGGTCGTCAATAAAGGATCTGCCAGTGATGGCACAATTTCATCTAGCGTACCACCGACAATTAGATGTCCTGAGAAACTGCCAAAATTGGACAGGTTCAGATCAAAACTTCCGGTGTCCGTACAGGGAGTACCACAAACAATCACAGCACCCGAAGCGGGTATCTGCAAACTACTAGTAGCAGGACCAGTAACTCCAGATGCTAAGGATGTTAACGGTATAAGTTCGGCGGGATTCCAGGTTGCGTTACCATTGAGAATAACCGAACCACCCATGGTCCCGCCCAGGAAATTAAATGAATCTGCCGTTAATATATCAGTGCCCGAACTGTTGCTGGTGATGCTGGCAGTAACATTGCCCGCGAGGAAATTAAACGCATTTGCGCCGTCACCACCATTAATGGAACCGGCAAAGCCGATACTGAGGTTGAAGATATCATTATCATCACCCCCAATCAGGGTTTCAAATGCCGAGAAATTGAGAATATTGCCACTCACGGTATCGGTATAGGTATTGCTTCCATCAATATCCCAGTTTGAGACGGTATCAAGTCCGGTCAGGGTATCAGTCCCGCCGCTACCGATAACGGCATCAATGTTATCGAACGCTGGACTCGTAGGGCCAGTCCCCAAGCTTGTCGCGTCTCCCTGGAAACCATCCAGTGAGCCAACATCAGTCAGTGTGATGGTGGCTGTCGGGGGGCCGCCAGCATAACTTAGTGTATCAACGGCGACGCTTGCGGCAGCATTGCCACTAATCAGCCCGAAGATCGACCCGGTCGTAATATTGAATGTATCTATGCCCGTACCGCCGGTAAGGTTCTCGATGCCAGTAAACGCATTGGCGCCGGCGCTATCGGTCAGTGTGCCGATACCGGCACCCGTAATGCTCCACGCATTCACCTCGTTGTCACCCGTCACCGTGTCAATGCCCGTACCACCGCCCGTAATGATGCCGGTAATGTTGCCCGCGCCAGTTAACGTGAAGTTGTCAGCCGCTGTGCCGCCAGTCAGGTTCGGCATGTCAATAAAACTAAAGCCGGTGTCGAGCGTGCCGTCGTTGACCCCATTAATTGTCCAGGTGGTCGCCGCGTTCGTCCCGACCAGGATGTCCGCCAGGTTGTCGCCGGTGAAGGCCTCGACATTACTGAAACTCCCCAGGAACCCGCCGCTGATGGTGCCCAGCTGTAAATCAATGGAGTTCGCCCCCGCCTTGGCCGCGATGTTGATGCGGTCATCGGTCGTATCCGCCGCACCGTTGATAGTGCCGGTCAGACTGCCCGCGGCAGCGAAGGTAAAGGTGTCATCATCAGTACCACCGGTCAGGTTCGGCATGTCGATGAAGCTAAAGCCGGTGTCGAGCGTGCCGTCGTTCGGTCCGGTGATCGTCCACACGGTGGCTGCATCGGTGCCGACCAGGATGTCCGCGGTGTTGTCGCCGGTGAAGGCCTCGATGTTGCTGAACGTCCCGCCCAGGAGACCACCGCTGATGGTCGCCGTTTGGAGATTGATGGTGTGTGCCCCGCCGACCGCCGCTATGTTGATGCGGTTCGTCCCTGTTCCGCCGTCGATATCACCGCCCAGTGTTCCGATGGTGAAGATAAAGGTGTCATTATTGGTGCCGCCGGTCAGGTTGGCGAAATTAGTAAAGGAGAGTGAGCTGCTGCCCATGCTGGCCAGCGTGCCGCCATTCAATGCATTCACCGTGAAAGTGTTGGCAACATTCGGGGCCACCAGCGTATCGTTCGTGCCCTGTCCGTCAGCGCTGGCCGTGCCCGTCAGCGTACCATTGATGGTGAGAGTCTGGGCGCCATTTGCGCCAGTATCTACATTGAGCGCAATGGTTGAAGCAGTAATATCTTCTACCGTAATGTTACCGCCAGCATTCAGTGTTGCAGTAAAGCCCGTGGCATCAATTTCGCCTGAAGCACCGAACGTGATAGCGTTGGTAGCCGTCGCAGTGGTGGATGCCGTGGTGAGAGTGGTTGTTGTGTGTGTGGTCAATGCAGCATTGACCAAAATATCAGCAGCATCAGTCAACAGTGATACCGTGCCGCCGGTCACATTCGTAATATCTGCAGCGCCCACCACCGTAATGGTGCCGGTCTGGCTGGTTGAGCCAATAGTTAAACCACCCGTGGTAAAAATATTTTGCAATTCTGCTTCAGTCAAACCGAGTGTAGCGCCATCCACTGCACCGGCGCCTACCTGGATCGCCTGAGCGTTATCACTGGGCCGCAGTGTTACCAACGAACCAGTTGCGTGAATGGTACCCGTCGTATTCAGGTTAATGTTGTCCGCATTTATGGTGACACCACCCGTCGTCGTCTCTACATTCGCACCATCATTGATAATCACATCTGTGTCGGCGGCTGTCGCAGTTAATGTGACTGCGCCCGTGGCATTAATATCATTAGTACTCGGTGCCGAGGTGTCCGTAATGGTCAGGTCGCCATTTGCCGCGGTCAGGCCTACCGTCGTGCCCGACACCCCAAATACCCCGTCCACATCACCGACCGAGAAACCGGTATCGTCCGTAAAGGAGACGGTATTGCTGTTGCTGATAGCCAGCGTGGTCACGTCCGTCGTACCCGCCACCCCGAAATTCACTGCGCCGTTGGCGCTGATCGCGAGATTCGTTTCCGTGATGCCAAAGGATGCCGCACTCACACCGCTGTTGGTAATCAGATGCAACATGCTCGCACCCGTCGTCACATTGGCGCTCACCGTAATCGCTCCCGCCGTCGCCGTCCCTATGCGCAGAATCCCCGCCATCACGTTATCAAGTTCTGTATCACTCAACTCCAGGGTATTGGCCACCGCATCCGTCGCCGAGCCCAGATTGATCAAATCTCCCGCATTTGCCGAGGTCAACGTCACCGTCCCGCCCGTCGCATTCACCCCGACGCCCAACGCCATCTTGTCCGCCCTCAGGTTGATCGCCCCGCCGCCACTCGCAACCGCCTGGCTCACCGTCAGCGTGTTGTCATCACCGCCTGCCGTAATATCAATCTGCGCATTGTTCGTGGTCACTCCCACCGTGGTGTCCACCGTAGTAATCGTCAGTCCGTCACTGTCCAAAAATGCAAACGTCTGGCCCGCCATCGAGACATTCGCCGCCAGACTGTTCACATCATTCGCATTCGTCGCCAGCGCCACTGCATCATCCACATCCAGCCGCAGTCCGCCGTTAAACGTGATTGAACCCGCGACACTCTGTGATATACCAAAATCCGACAACAACGAGAAATTCGTTGTTACATTGTTGGGACCGACGCCTGCCGCGCTTATTGTGATCGCACCCGCATCTGTGGCGCCCACACGCAATGTTGCCGCTGTAATGTTATTCAGTTCGGTATCGCTCAACTCCAGGACGTCAACTGCCGCGTCCGTCGCGAAACCCAGGTCAATCGCATCAACATCAAAGACCGATTCTGCCTTCAGCGTCACCACCTGACCCGTCGCCGTAATCGTGCCGTCCAGGTCCATCTTGTCCGCCGTCAGCGTCGCCCCGCCGTCCGCTTCCACGTCCGCGCTACTGCTGATATTGATAAATGCCTCATCCGCCGATGCCGTCAGCGTCACAGCACCGGTCGCATCAATATCATTCGCCGCCGCGACGATATTCGTGACTGTCAGATTGCCCGTGGTTGCCGTCAGGCTGACCGACGTACCGCTTACGCCGTTAACATTTGCGCCGCCCGCACCACCGGCAACACTGCCCACACTGAAGCCATTGGCATCGGTAAAACTCACACTATTACCCACATTCGAAACAGCCAATGTCGTGACATCATTGGCCTCATTGAGCGTGATGGCGTCCCCCGCCGTCAGTGCCAGGTTGGTTTCGGTGATAGTAAATCCGGACCCGGCCGCACCCTGGCTTATCGTCGACCCGGTTAACAGGCCAAGATTACTTGTGAGAAAAGTATCGATCGGAGCGCTGATGCTGATCGCACCCGCCGTACTGCGGCCGATGATCAGGGTTGAAGCAGAGATGTTATCCAGTTCGGCATCTGACAATTCCAGAGTATCTGGGGCAGCATCTGTGCCTGAACCGAGGTTGATGAACTCACCCGCCTCATTCGGTCGCAGGGTCACACTGCCCGTGGTAGTCACCGTGTTGTTTACAGCCATCTTGTCGGCTGTAAAGATAACCTGATCATCGTCCAATGAGAGCATCGAGTTGATTGATATTCGCGCATTATCACCCGTCACTGTGATGGAAACATTGGTCATATCACCATCTGTGGTATCAAGCAGTATATTGTCCAGATTGGTGGCGCTGGTGATCACGATTTCACCGGCAGTTGTGGAGCCATCTACAGTGGCCGTTAGCGTGCCTGTAAATGCGGCATCACCCGTCGCCGCCGTGGCTATGCCTATGGTCACATTGAGGGCGCTGGCGGCCGCACCAGCGGTGCCATCGCCTGATATCTCATTCGCTGTAAGATTGATGTTGCCGGAAAATGCATTGTCGGAATCCGTCAAATCACCGTCGTTAACCAGGGTGGCGCTACCAGTGGTCACTGTGCCTGTAGTCCCCTTGATGACACCGCTGCCGCCGGCCGTGATGCTGATATCGCCGCTGCCTACAAACTCGGTCGAGGGCGGGACAATTGCAGTCGCAGAGGCGTTGCCCGTGGTGACATTCTGATTGATTGAAATATCACCGCTGGCGGTTGATAATGTGATATCACCGCTCTGCCCGCCGATGGTAATTCTGTTCGCCGTGGTAATGCCATTGATGCCATCCACGGTATCCACCGCGAATCCGTCAGTTTCATTCAGGAAATCAAAGAAGGCGCCTTCTCCACTCAGCATCGCGGCAAGCTCTGCAATGCTGTGGCCGAAATCAAGTGTCACTGAATTTACTGCACTGATGGCAAGGCCTGCGACAGTCAGCGCTGCATTGTCGATCACCGTGCCGCCGGTATAGATGGAAAGTTCATCCGCCTCGGCAGCAATGTTGGTGAGATCAATCGCACTGCTGATCGTCACATCGCCGGAGGCACTGGCGTCGTTGCGGCCAATGCGCAGGGTGGTGGCTAATACATTACCCAGTTCCGTATCCGACAGCTCCAGGGTATCGGCGGCGGCATCGGTCATGGATCCGAGATTGATAAATTCTCCTAACTCCTCATTCTGCAAGGTCACGGTCTGGCCCGTCGCCGTGATGGTGTTGGTAATTGCCATCTTGTCGGCGGTCACCATTACCCCGCCCACGCTGGTGGTGATATTCCCGGCGATGTTGATGAATACATCGTTCGGAGCAGCGGCGCCGGAACTCAGGAAGATGCCAGTACCCGCCTGGATCTGGTTGTTGGTGCCGTCCGCATCAATCTGGATACTCTCCTGCGTGCCCGGCAGCGCGAATACATCGGAACCGCTGAGGGTGATCGAGCCGGTGGCAACGAGCTTCGCATCGTCGGCATCACCCGCTTCGTCGATCCAAACGCCGCCGCTCATGTCTCCGTCGAAATCCGCAGTCAGCGTGATGTCGCCGGTCACATCCAGCGTGGCACGGATGATGATGTCACGGTTGGCGCTGTAGTTTTGCGAGTTGGCGAAAATCTGGTTGGTATCAATGATGATGTCGGTGTTATCACCGGTCAGCGTGATATCGCCCGCACCGACAAATATCTGCGAACCCCCAGCCAGGGTTGCGCTGCTGCTGAATGTTCCACCTGACCCCTGGCGTGTGTCGATGATTCCCGTGGCGCCCACGGTCAACGTCGCCCCGACGCCGGTATTGGTGATGGTAATATCACCGCCGTTTACCGATCCATTGACACCGGACGACACGGTGCCATTGACAGTCAGCGTGCCGCCACCGGTCTGATCAAACCGGATCACATTGGTATTCGGATCATTGTCAGCATCATTATTTATTGTCGTCATGCCGGTAATAGATACCGGAGTTGCGCTGAAGTTATCAATGTCAATGTCATTGGCAGTGTTTTCCGAATCCGTGTTATCAGCGGAAATGAATTGCACCGCCAGCTCCAATGCACTTGTGGTACCGATACCTCTTGCCGCAGTGAGGTCTACCGTGGTGGCGGTGATGTTCGTCAACACCGTCGCATTGCCTTGGATATTGCCATCCACCGCCGTCAGCGTTGCCGTTGCGCCGGTGGCCGTAAGTGCCCCCGCAGCACCGAAGACAATATTACCATCCGCAACAGCGCTATTGGCGGACGTCAGTACCAAATCACGGCCACTTGAATTAAATGCCGCATTGATAGCGATGTTGTCGTCGAGATTCAGCAGGCTGATGGTGCCGCCGGTGATATTCTGCGTGTTGGTCGCCGTCACGGCGCCCACGACAGTGAGGGTGCCCGAATTAGTGGCCGAGCCGATGGTCAAACCACCCGATGTAAAGATGTTCTGTATTTCAGCACCCGTTATTCCTAGCGTGCCCGCGCCGTCCGCCGCAGTGGCGCCTACCTGCATTGCATCGCCCGTATCATCCGGCCGTAATGTAACCAGCCCGTTGCCTGCATCGATGGTGCCAGTGGCATTGATGTCTATGTTATCGGCAATAATTGTTACTCCTCCCGTCACACTCTCCACATGTGCCCCGGCGCTGATAATGACATCTGTATCATTGGCCGTCGCATTCAAGGTAATCGCACCAGTCGCGTCGATATCATTGCCGCTGACCGCGCTGGTGTTGGATATTGTTAGATTGCCGCCGGCCGTGAGGCTTACGGTGCTGCCCGCAATACCAAACACACCATCCACATCCCCCACGGTAAAACCAGTATCGTCAACAAATGTCACCGTATTGTTGTTGCTGATGGCAAGTGTCGTGACATCGGTGGTACCCGCAGCACCAAAATTCACTACGCCGGCTGCGGTGATGGCCAGATTGGTTTCGGTGATACCAAAAGATGCTGCACTCACACCAGCACCGGTCTTGAGATGGAGGGCGCCTGTTGCAGCAACGCCTGTTGTCACATCGGCGCTTACCGTAATTGCCCCGCCGCCGGTGCTACCGATCTCAACAACCCCCGTGGAGGTCACAAATCGGTCCAGTTCCACATCGGACAATTCAAGCACATTGGCCGTGTTTGTGGTGGCGCCCAGATCAATCGTATCGGTGGCCTGGAATGGTTTTGCAATAATCCGGCCCGAAGTCATGGTGAGTGTGGCCAGGATATCCATATCATCAGCCGTGAAAGTTACTATATCGGAATCCAGATTGGACGCAGCACCGAAGGTCAGGAAAGTATTATCGCTAGTTACAGTAATATTCACATTCTGTGATGTGACATCATCGGTATTAAGCACACCGAGTCTTAATGGCTCAGCGGAAGTGATAAAAATGCCGCCCGCATCACCGGCGCCACCGTCAGTGGTCACGGCTAGAACACCGTTAGCTGAAGTGCCGGTAGTTGTATTGGTTCCAATTGGCGAACCGATGCGCACATCGACCGCACCGTTAGCCCCATCGCTGGACACCTTGTCCGCGGACGAGATGGTGATATTCCCGGGGGTTGCATCAGAATTTAAGTTATCCGCATCAACCAGTTCAGCATCACCGGTTCTCAACGCATCCACTGCAGCCAACTGAATCGCACCGGTGGCACTAAGAGTAATACTGCCGGAGGTCGCGTCGTCGTCGCCAGTATTGGCAGTGGCCGCAGTTGCTTTGCCGGTCGTCAGGGCTCCAGATACGTTACCGATGATAGCCCCTCCTGTACTCGTGATAGAGATCGCACCGGAAGTAGTGTCAGTATCGCTGCTGGCGATGCCAGTAGTTATGGCGGCGTTAACAAGAATGTTGCCGGTATCCGCCTCCAACGTAATTCCACCGGTATTGCCTGCGGCATTATTCGCGGTGGTAATTCCGGTGACGGAATCAACCGTACCTACGGTGAAACCATTCGTCTCGTTCTGAAAGGCGAAACTGCTGCCCGCCCCGGTAAGCGTGGCGGCCAGAGTATCAATAGCGTTGGCATTATTGAGGGTGACGGCGCCGCCGGAGGTGATGGCGAGGCTCGAAACGGTAATGGTGGCAGCATCAGTAATGGTGTTTGCACCGTTCAACAGGTGCAGATTGGTGATACTGCCCGGGCTGATGTCCGCGCTTACGGTAATGGCGCCTGTCGCCGCCGTGCTTCCGGTCCGCAGAGTAAGCGCCGTGACAAAATCAAGCTCAATATCGGTCAGACCCAGCACATCCGCAGCATCCGCACCGCCCAGATTCAGCGCATCATTGGTATCGCCCGCGCTGGTCAATGGCGCCAGAGTAACTATGCCTGCCGCACCTGCATTGATACTTGCAGCAATGCTCATGTTGTCCGCCAACAGATTAATTGCACCACCGCCGCTGGCGATCGCACCACTCACTGTCAATGCCGAATTATCGGTGACAGTGCCGACGCTAAGCGTAATTGCACCGTTGTTTGTTGTTATACCGGTCACACCATCAATTGCAGTGGCCGGTATCGTCAAGGCATCGATGTCCGTGAACTGGAAGGCATTCGTCGCGCCTGTCACGTTCGCCGCAAGGTTGTCGACATCGTTCGCGCTGTTCAGTGTGACCGCGCCCGCCGATTGAATCGCCAGATTCGTCTCAATGATAGTATTGGTCTGTGTCACGGTTCCGCCTGTTAACAGTGACAGGGTATTGGTACCCAAAGGCGCAATCGCGGTGCTCACGGTAATCGCCCCCGCAGCGCTGTGTCCCACCGCCAACGTCCCCGCGGTAACATTGTTGAGTTCGGCGGGCGTCAGGTTCAGTTCCGCCGCGCCATCCGTGCCGCCGAACTCAATCGCGATATTGGCATTCGGGCGCAACAGGACAGTCTGCCCAGAAGCGGTAATCGTTCCGGACAAATCCATATCATCCGCACGGACTGTGACGCCATTCGCAGTGCTGTTATTGACAATGGCACTGGTCTCAATGATGACATCCGCATCAGTAGCCGAAGCCGTTAGTGTCACCCCACCGGAGGCATTAATATCATTTCCCGCGCCAGTGTTGGTTACCGTAAGATTGCCGGTGTTTGCCGTCAAGGCCACCGTGCTGGCGCTGACGCCATCCACCGCATTAACCGTGCCGACGCTGAAGCCATCGGTGTTAGTGAAACTCACCGCATTGGTGGTGCTGGCCGCGAGGGTGGTAATGTCGTTACCGGTATCGGTCAGGGTGTGTGAACCCGCACCCGCACCCTGCAACAACAGCCCGGCGGCGGTGATGGTTTTGCCCGCATTCTGGCTGGAACCATCAAATCCGTTGAGCGTTAAATTGCCTGAGCCAATACTGACATCATCATCAATCGTGATGGAACTGGAATTCGTCTGTAGGGATACATTGTTATTCGTGGTGGTGATGCCTATGGTATTGACGGCGCCAACCGTCAACCCGTCGTTATCACGGAAGCTGATGGTATCGGTGGTGTTCGCGGCAATCGTATCCACATCGTTGCCTGCATCGGTCAGCGTGTAGGGACCAGTGCCGAGCAGTTCAAGGCCGGCCGCCACTATCGTGTCAGTCGCACCCTGCGTCACCGCAGCACCGGCCGTGATACTGACGTTGCCGCTGCCCGTGTTGATCCCCGTCAAACCGCCCAGAGTGGCACCGCCGATGATGAGTGCATCGGTTTCGTTGATGAATGCGCTACCGCCCTGCGTACGCAGTTCGAGGTTGGCGACATTGGTGTTGATCTTCGTGCCGGTCAGACCAATCGTGCCGGTGGTGTTGGCGACATTGCTGATATCCAGCGCAACAGAGGCCGCGCTGATATTCGACGTTGCGGTACGCAAGATGTCGCTGCCTGCTGTTGCGCCGGCCTGCTCTATGAGCACGTGGCCCGTGCCCGCATTCAAATTCGAGATCGTAATGTCACCGGAAGCCTTGTCGGCGTCAGCCGCAATATCGGGATCACCCGTCTGAACCTTGATGGTGATATTGCCGTTACCGCTATTGTCGGTCGTACTGATGGTCGTGCCATCAGCCATCGTGAATACGCCGGCTGAGGCAGGATCACGATTCACTTGAAGCACGGCCGTGTTCACGATGTTGGCGGTAGCCGTGAAATTACCGCCGATCGTGATATTGGCATTGACGAGGATGCTGCGCCCGGCCTCAAGCGTAAAGTCGAAATTGCCAGCAGTAGTATCAACCGCATCGGTAAAGGTGATGTCATTGTTGGCCTGAAATGTGACTGCCGCCCCATTCAGGAGCGTCACCAGATCCGCCGGCGTTATCCACGAAGTCTCCGTGGGGTTAACCGTGAAGGCATTCAAGTCCGCAGCGGCAGTCCGGCTTACGCCCGAATTGGCGATGCTCACCGTAATGTTCTTGGGATCCAGCAACAATGTACCCACCGAACCGGCGTCGGCAGTCAAATCAACCGTGCCGCCGAAGAAATCAAGCGTCTCCTTGCCAGAGACCTCGGCGAAGCCTCCGTCGCCCCCAACCGCGCCGCCACGGGCAGATATATTGCCGTAAAAACGCGTGATTTCATCGGCCCAGACAATGACCTTGCCACCATCGCCATCCGTGATCGCATCTGCTTTTATGGAGGTGTCTGTTCCAACATAGGTACGTGCAGCGTTTTGAATTTCAGGATTCTTGCCCTGGAAATCACCACCAATGAGGACGGTGCCGCCACCCAGTGCGCCGGAAACATCGATACTGCTGGCATCGAGCAGGGCGACTTTGTTGCCGAGGATGTGGATGGTGCCGCCTTTGCCTTGGTTAGAGTTTTCACCCCCACCCTCGCCCTCCCCCTCAAGGGGGAGGGAATCAGTATTTGAGGGGGAAGGAGTAATGGCGGGGGCGATAGCTGAAAGATGCGCATTAGCACTGATGATTGTTGTGTCGGTGGATTCGAGTTTGATCGTACCGCCATTGCCACCATTGGAATTCGCGCTGAGCGTGCCGGTGTTGGTGATGTTCGTGCCTGTGATTTCAATCGTGCCACCGTTGCCAGCCACTTCACCCCCATCCCCGCCTTCCCCCATCAAGGGGGAAGGAGAATTTGAATTGTCTCCCGGGGGGAGAGGGGATGATATGGCGGAAACATCAATGGTGCCGGTGTTTAATACTAATGAGCCTGCGCCCATTCCGACGAGACGAACCACGCCGCCTTCATTATCTATACGCCCGGCCTTGATGACGCCTTCATTATTAACCACATTTGAAAAGACTTCGGCGGCAGCGCTACCGGCCATCAGTACCGTACCGCCTTCAGCCTCTATCGTCCCGGAATTCTTGACTGCGGAATCCAGTGACTGCGCATTCTGCAATATCGCTTTATCAACGGTAAACTGCATGAGGCCGTCACCATCGAAATCCATGGTGACCTGGTTACCGGCAACGAGATTCACCTGACCGGCATAGGCCATGATGACGCCTTCGTTCTTGACTGCTCCACCAATGAGTGAAACCGAACCGCCGGTGGCCGCTGCTATCACACCCTGGTTAACGACCAGCCCGCCTTCCTGTCCTTCGGGTGCTGTGAATTTGTAATTGCCGGAGAAGAAATCTTCATCCGACAGGTTCAGGCTGGAGGCGATGAGTGAATTGACATTGACGCTGGCGGTCGGGCTGAAATAGACGCCCGATGGATTCAGCAGAATGACATTGCCGTTGGCGATAATGGAGCCGAAGATCTGGCTCGGGTTTTGATCAAAGATACGATTCAGTGCCGTGGATGTGCTGGAGGGCTGTACAAACTGCACCAGTTCCTGCTGTGATATATTGAATGTTTCCCAGTTGATGGAGAGGTTGTTTGATTGCTGATTGATTAAAGTGGTGTTTACATCCGGATTGGAGATCGTACCCTGACCTCCCACTACTTCGCCGCCTTCCGGACCGGCAAGGGCAATACCCGGCAAGGTGAGCAGTGCCAGGCTGGCCGGCAGACAGGCCGCACGGATGCAGGCCGCCAGCGGGTTTAATTTGATGTTCTCACGGATGAGGCGAATGGTGGGCTTTGCCCCCGATCCTGACTGTTTTTGATGTTTGGCCAAATTACTCACCCGTATCAAGCTGGATTAAACTTCCTAAAACAGGAAAAACACACGTTTCCTGTCCCCGTATAACTATAGGCACGGCAGGGATACTGTGAGGTATTTCACAGATTTCCTGTACTTGGAATATTGTTTTTTTTCAGTATCACTTATCAGCCTTGTAAATTATAGCTATTATTCTTTTTCAAGTCTCAACCGGTCCAAAAAATTATGTCTTTTGGAATACTTATAATGGCTCGTCATACCACACCTTTCACCCCCACCCTCGCCCTCCCCCTTAAGGGGGAGGGAAAAGAATTTTGGAGACCACTTCTAGAAACTATAGGTAAAATCACCCCAGAACTGTGGCCGTTTGTCATTTCCGATATCTTCTCCACCAATTTCCCAGGCCCAGAACACCCTGGATTCAATGGTGCCGGGCAGATTAAACCGCAAGCCTACGCCGGCACCCTTCATCCCCTGATAACTCTGCTGATCGATGGCTGTAGGCTCATTCACCTTACCGATTGCATAA
>JBCKWI010000026.1:0-21438 GCA_038922795.1 Gammaproteobacteria bacterium | reverse complement strand
CGGAGGGTGCTAGAATGACGATTCGAAGAATTTTTAGACTTATTCGGAGCATCCTTAAGTTTTAAAGTACTTCCGTTTTTTTATTTATAAGCTGTCTACTTTCAATAATTTGCCAGGTCACCACTCCGGGTAAGTCTATGCATATTTCACGGATACGGGTTGCCAGTGACAGTGCCAGTGAAAAATCCGGTGACATACCAAGCAGCGCGCCAAACAGGATAAATCCGCCTTCCTGGATCCCGTAGGCATTGGGAATAAAAAATGCAATATTGTTCACTGTGGATACCAGGCTCTTCAACATCATGGCCTCAAGGAAGCTTATGTTATGGTTCATCAGGTAACAGGCAACCCAGATTTCAAATGTTTCCAGCATCAGACTGACTGTTTTTAAAATGACGGAAAGCATGAATTTGCGGTGGTTGTTATATAAATCCAGTACCAGCTGATCAATTTCCCTGGCGTGATCTGAAATATTCGGCCATCTGTCTGAACGGTAAAATTTACTCATGATCCTGGCAAGATTCCCGAACATGCCAGCACGTTGTACCAGGATAAAACCGCAAATACCAATGGCGAGAAGGGAAAAACCGATTAACGCAGGGACTGCTATCTGGTTATCTCGCGTCAGGACAAGCAATAAAATAATACCGATAATACCCCATGGGATCAGGGCCAGGGCCTGTACGGTTTTATCCACCAGAACAGACGCAGTGGCATCAATTCCCCTGCATCCCCAGAGTGTCATTAACCTGGCTTTTGCAATTTCACCACCGATAGTGGCAACAGGAAGCAGGGTGTTTATTGCACGTCCCATCCAGTTTGCTGCCAGTAGATTTGAGAATGAGGGGACCCTGTTCGCATCGAACAGAAATTGCCAGGAATATGAAGCAACAATCAGAGCGGGACTCCATACAACCGGTAGCAGTAATAATTTCCATCCGGAAGTAAATAACAGGTTCAGTATTTCCCCAAGTCCAAACCAGGACAGAAGCAGGGCAAGGATAATCAGGCCCAACAGCAGGCCAAGGTAAGACATTATGTACATAATAAATAATCCGGTTCAGGAATTTTATTTTTTATAGTTATATTTTTTAATAGTACATGTGATAATTATGTAGCGAATAACTTTAAAAAAATATGTGACAAAATCTGTTTTCCCAGTGTGAATTTAAAATTAATAAAAGGGCATTATTATCTAAAATGGGAACATTAACATACAATACTGAACAACTCGAAAAACCAAAACACATTTTCCCCCTGGTTCGTCATATTTCCTACCGGCTTACATTAGTTCTATTACGGTGGCCAGTTACACCTAACCAGGTAACGGTCGTTTCGCTATTATTGGGGCTGGCTGGCGCCGGACTTTTTATATTTGGAAACTGGTCCCTGGGTGTATTGGGCGGGTTGTTACTGGTTGCATCCTACGTCCTCGATAATTGTGATGGGGAGATAGCCAGAATAAAGAAGCTGTCATCTGAATTCGGGGCCCGCCTTGATGATATAGTTGATTCAACAGTAGATACCTGTTTCTTTCTGGCATTGGGATATGGCACAGCCAGTGCAAGTGGCCAACAGATCTGGTTGTGGCTGGGCCTGGCAGCAGCATTGGGCGCCGTAATTGATTTCTGGATTGAACAGATTAAGGAGGCCCGGCTGAAGGGGAAAGAAGGGGTCAAAAGCCGGGAAGAATATTTAATTGAGCCCAAACAACCGGAAGACTGGGTCGACTGGAGCATCTATATCTTCCATGAACTCAGTCGCGCTGATTTTTGTCTGATAGTTTTGTTGTTGGCGGTATTTAATATTACCTGGATATTATTGCCACTCGCTGCTATTGGTGCGCAGGTCTTCTGGATGACAGATTTGTTTGATCGGGCACGTGGTTACCATACCTGAACTTCATATATTCTATTCAGATTATTCCAATTGTTCCCGATGCCAGGCATATATGCGGGAACAGGTGAAACAGTTACTGAAATAAAATGATACTCAATGTAGAAAGTGCAAAGCAGGCGCGTGACCTCCTGCAACAGGGCTATCAGGGCATACTGTGTACCAATTCAAAAGACCTGCCCGGTTATCCCTTCGGTTCAGTCGTGCCCTATATACTCAATGCAAATGGTCAACCGGTCATTTTGATCAGCACCATCGCACAACATACAAAAAATATACTTTATGATAACAAGGTATCGCTGGTAGTGACGGAAGCAGGAGCAGACGATCAGCAGGCTGTTGGCCGGGTGACTTATATTGGTGATGCCCGCAAACTGGATGATCAGGCAAATGATACAAGGGAGCGTTATTATGAATTTTTTCCGCAATCACGTGGTTATCACAAGACACATGATTTTGATTTCTACAGCATAGACCTGCAACGTGTCCGTTACATCGGTGGTTTCGGAATAATTTTCTGGGTGGAAAAGGACAAATTTTTAATGCCCAATCCATTCAGCCTGGAACAGGAACAGGGCATGTTACGCCATATGAACAAGGATCATGCAGATGCCATCAGGCATTATTGTGATTTACATGATATCCAGATTCCGGATAACCAGAATCCGGTGATGGTCGGGATCGACAGCGAAGGTTTTCATATCCGTATTGGCAAACGTATCCACCGAATCAATTTCAAGCAACCGGTAAATACCAATGAAGAAGTCAGGAAAGCACTGGTAGAAATGGCACAACAGGAGCATGCTGTTTAATAAAAAATTTCAGACCAGGTATTGCGTTGTGATTATAACCGCAGACAGTAACAGGTAATGATTTTCAGATAAAAAAAACGACAGACCAGAAAATTGCTGGTCCGTCGTCGTGTTACTGCACAGCAGTTTTACTTAAGCTACTTTTTTCTCTGCCAGCCATTTTTCCAATTGCTCGTGACCACCAATGTGCTCACCATTGATGAAGACCTGCGGATAGGTCATGGCATTGGCAACTGCACGCAAGGTACGGTCGGTGTAGTCCTTGTTCAATTCAAGTTCTTCGAACTCGATACCGGCATCATGCAACAGGCCCTTGGCCTTCGCACAATAGACACATCCCTTACGGGCAAATACAGTTACATCCAGAGGCTTCACGGCCTTCGGCGCGATGTAGTTCAGCATGGTGTCCGCATCGGAGTTTTCAAACGGATCACCTGCCTTTTCCGGCTCGATGAACATCTTCTCGACCACGCCATCTTTCACCAGCATGGAATAACGCCAGGAACGTTTGCCGAAACCGAGGTCGTTCTTGTCAACCAGCAGACCCATATCTTCAGTGAACTCACCATTGCCATCCGGCAGGAACGTAATCCGGCCGGCATTCTGGGTCAGTTTCCACTCGTTCATCACGAATGCATCGTTAACCGAGATACAAACGATCTCGTCGACACCGTGTTTTTTGAACACACGTGCTAACTGGTTATAACGCGGCACATGTGAAGATGAACAAGTCGGTGTAAATGCACCGGGCAGTGAGAACACGATCACGGTCTTGCCGTCGAAGATGTCTTTGCTGGTGACATTGACCCACTCATGGTCTTTCCGGGTGCGGAAAGTCACTTCAGGGACACGTTGGCCTTCTTTATTCTGGAACATAAAACACTCTCCTTTAAGTTAATATAGTTAATAAAAGTTGAAAAAATTTTTCAGAAACGAATTTGCACTTCAATACTGTTTCCCTCCCCCTTGCAGGGGGAGGGCAGGGGTGGGGGTGGAAAGTCAAACTGTAGCTTTGTACCCCCATCCTGACCTCGGCTTTGGCTTCCTCGATCGCCGTTCCCGACGCGATTCTACCTCCTACGCACTGCTCCTGTGCGTCCTGCACTCGCAGTATTAGTATATCCGTATACGTTTCCCTGGAGTCGTGCGCCGCTCTCGGTCTTTGCTCCCGGCTCGACTCTACCGGTTACTTCCCTGTAACCGTACCGCCTGCATCCATGCAGGCGTTCCCCCTTAAAGGGGAAGAGAAAGTTTCAATGCATTACTTGCCGTTCAGCATGCTCCGCAGCATCCAGGCATTCTTCTCATGGACCTGCATGCGCTGGGTCAGCAAATCTGCGGTTGGTTCATCACTCGCTTTTTCCGCGATCTTGAAGACTTCGCGGGCAGTGCGAACTACTGTTTCCTGACCAATCACCAGTTGCCGGATCATTTCTTCTGCATTCGGCACTTCGGTTTCCTCCTTGATTTCAGTCAGTGCGGCAAAAGCCTTGTAGGAACCGGGTGCATGTACACCCAGGGCCCGGATGCGTTCCGCGATCTCATCGACGGCCGTGGCCAGTTCGGTATATTGCCCCTCAAACATCAGGTGCAATGTATTAAACATTGGCCCCGTCACGTTCCAGTGATAGTTATGCGTCTTCAGATACAGGGTATAACTATCAGCCAGCACCTTGGACAGGCCTTTGGCAATGGCTTTACGGTCTTTTTCGGCAATACCAATATTTATGCTCATAGGTTTCTTCCTTATTGTTCTGAATATTTGTTGAAGGCCATCTTAAAGGTTAGTCGACAATAAATGAAATACATAATTTCTATATATATGATAGATTAAATCTATTATATATCTTTATGGCCATAACCTGAGTAGATAATCGTGAATCTGCCCACAATCAAGCAACTGCGCTATTTCATCGCCCTGGAGAAGCATACACATTTCGGCAAGGCGGCGCGGGCCTGTTTCGTTTCACAACCGGCCTTCAGCGTGGCCATCCAGGAGCTGGAATCCGTACTCAATGCACAATTGGTTGATCGAACGAATAAAAAAGTCACTATTACCCATATTGGCAAAGATGTCGCTGCGCAGGCGCGGCTGGTACTACGTGATCTGGAAGGCTTGGTGGACCTCGCCCGTGAAAATCAACAACCTCTGTCCGGGCAATTGAACCTTGGAGTGATCCCGACCATCGCACCGTTTTTATTACCGGGATTACTACCGAAGCTGCGCAAGAGTTATCCCGGGCTGGAACTCTATCTCACGGAAGACCAGACCGATCGGGTCTATGCCTCCCTCATGGATGGTGAGCTGGATGTCATTCTCATTGCCTTGCCCTATGAACTGAAGAATGTAGAAAGCATGACCCTGTTCCGGGACCAATTTTATCTGGCTTGCAGAAAGGACACCAAACTCATCGACCCGGAACACTACAGCATTGAAAAACTGCCGCAGGAGAGCATCCTGTTGCTCGAAGATGGTCATTGCCTGCGCGATCATGCCTTGTCGGCCTGCAATATCCGTAATCAGGACAAGATCAGCAATGTCGCTGCCAGCAGCCTGCTCACACTCATTCAGATGGTAGATGCCGATCTCGGCGTGACCTTTATTCCGGAAATGGCCCTCGGGACATCCATACTCAAAAATACCCAGGTCAAAACCTGGCCGATCAAATCCGGCAGCTATCGCGAAATTGGCCTGGTCTGGCGCAAGGGCAGCATGCGGGTGGATGAATTCAAACTACTGGGTGAATTTATAATAGATCATCATACGTCCAGTTAAGGTATCGGTATGATGAAGGTAAAACAGACGGCTTAATCAAAAATATTTTTTGCCCATAATAGAACCTTCTTTTAAAAGAAAGCACTGAATAAAAAAATAATAACTTTATGACTTCTGCCATATATCGCTGGATCGATCTTAATATTCTCTCTCTGGGCAGAGAGATGCGCCTGTCCTACCTGCCGCCGTTGATGGTCTATATGGCCGCCGGTATTTCCGGGCTTATCGGCATCGTCGGGACTTTCTTTGTAAAGGAATACCTCGGCCTCTCGGCAGAATTCCTCGCCGCCCTCGGCTTCTGGGCCACAATTCCATGGTCACTGAAAATGCCCTTGGGTCACCTGGTCGATCTCATCTGGCGCTGGAAGAGTTATCTGGTCTTTCTCGGCGCCGGTCTCATTACCGTCAGTTTGTTGATCATGGTGGGTTTGCTTACGGATCGCGAAGGCATGGCAGCCATCATGTCACCCGGCGCCTGGTTTGTGATCAGCACATTGCTCGCGCCGGTCGGATATGTGATCCAGGATGTTGTTGCCGACGCCATGACCGTTGAAGCAGTGCCGCGTGTAGACGTGGAGGGCAATCCTATCGACCCGGCCAGACTCAAACTCATGCATACCACCATGCAAACCCTCGGCCGTGTGGCCATCATTGGTGGTTCTGTCATCATCGCGGTCATCAATCTCTATTTGTTCAGCGGTGCACAAAGTCTTTCGCAAGAAGCCATTGCTGATGTATATCGCAATGTCTACATTATGGCCCTCGCCATTCCCCTGATCTCGGTAGCCGGTGTGTTATTCGCCATCTACATCAAACACCGCAATATAAAACGCATGATCGCAAGCGGTTTGAACCGGGCGGCAGTGAAAAAACTCATGGAAGAACATATTGAAAAAACCGAACCCAGTTGGTGGATCCTCGGCGGCGGCCTGGCCTTTGTGATCTTTACCCTGGCCATGGGACTCAGTGATAATCAATACAGCCAGGAAATCATCTTCTTCGGTTCCTTTGCCATCGTAGTGTTTCTGATGACAAAACTGACCCGCGTACTTTCGCCGGAGGCACGCACTACATTAATCGGCACCGCGATTATTATCTTTGTCTTTCGCGCCACACCCACAACCGGACCCGGCATGACCTGGTGGATGATCGACGATCTGAAATTCGATCAGCACTTTTTTTCCATACTCTCACTCATCGGTAGCGTACTTACACTTGCGGGAATGTTTATCTTCCGCCGTTTCATGGCTAAACGTTCCATTGCCTATGTCATCGGCGCACTGACTATCGCCGCGACCTTGTTGTCGCTTCCTTATCTTGGGATGTACTACGAAATGCATGAGTGGACTGCCGCCATGACCGGCGGAGTGGTTGATGCACGATTTATCGCACTTGTGAATACAGCGCTTGAGTCACCACTCGGACAGATCGCCATGATCCCGATGCTCGCCTGGATCGCAAACTCGGCACCGGCAAACCTCAAGGCAACTTATTTTGCAGTCATGGCATCATTTACCAACCTCGCTCTGGCCCTTTCACAACTCGGCACCAAATACCTGAACCAGATCTTCATCGTCACCCGTGAAGTAAGCGATCCACTCACGGGCACATTGGAAATGCCGGCTGATTACAGTCAACTTGGTGATCTCATCCTCGCCTCCATCCTGATTGGATTCATCCTGCCGTTCGCAGCAATCATCATAGTCCGTATGAAAAATATGAAATGGGCCTGACGATAAATGAATCGCAATGAACAAACAGTGAACCTGCCGAATATGCTGAGTGTCCTGCGCCTGTGCCTGGGACCGGTGTTGATCGCGATCGCGTGTCTGGACCAGGCAACGGTTTATATCGTTGTCCTAATCTTTGCCTTTTTCCTGGACCTCGTTGACGGTCCCATTGCACGCATGTCAGGTCATGTCACCGAAGCCGGGTCCCGGATGGACAGCTACGCTGATTTTTCCATCTACATTGCGTTTCTTATCGGCGCCGTCTGGTTATGGCCGGAGATCGTGCAGCGTGAATTGATATTCATAACGCTGGTTGCGGCCAGTATCGTGCTGCCGGCGCTGGTGGGCTTGGTAAAATTTCACAAGGCAACGAGTTATCACACCTGGCTGGTCAAGCTTGCGGTCGTGTGCATGGCACCGGCCGCGATTGTTCTGTTCATTGGTGGACCAGCCTGGCCCTTTCACGTCGCCACGGTCGTGTGTGTGCTGGCAGCGCTTGAAGAAATAATCATGACCTTGCTGCTGCATGAACCGCAGTCCGATGTAAAGCACCTCTTGCAGGCATTGAAACTTCAGCGGGACTCTGAAAATTCATAGGCGTTTCGATCAATTCCTGATCTTGCTGTCAATCGTGGACAGGAGGCCATCGATATCCGATGTCTGATCTGTTTCGATCGTTACACAATATTGTTGTTCATCTTTATGCAGGCATTGCTGTGTTCGCAGCTGGTGTGCCAGTACCTTCAGATCAGCCTCTGATGCATCCGTGCCCGCCTGTTGCCGCTGTTGGATGCGGCCTTTAAGTTGTGCTTCACTGGCACGGCAATCCAGTATCACGAACGGGACGTTACAGGTCTCGGCCAGGCGGATGAAATCGCGACGGTGGGATGCTTGCAGAAAGGTCGCATCGACGATCACGGAATAACCTGCTTCAAGGATCATGCCGGTCAGTTTCTGTAACCGTGCATAGGTCTGATCGGTGCTGGCGGCTGAATACAGGTCCGCCGCTATTGCGCTGCCGGTTTTTGCATTTGGCGGAAGATAATGCAAACGTTTCCGCTCCAGGTCCGATCGGATGCGGATGGCACCCCGTTTTTCCAGTAACGACTGGCTGACCGTGGTCTTGCCTGACCCGGACAATCCATGCGTGATGAACAGTATCGATTGTCGTGATTGTATGAAGGCTGCAGCCTTATCGATATGATGGCGGTACTCTGTAATTTCCTGTTCGCCGTCCTGTTCCTGGCCCAGGCGGATGCACGCGATCTTCGCCCGCACCAGTGCGCGATAGACCAGGAAGAAACGTAGTCCCCTGAGGCCGGTGTAATCACCGCTCTGTTCGAGACAAGTATTTAAAAACCGGTATGCCAGGTCGGGCCGATCGTGATAAATCAGGTCCATAACCAGGAATGCGACGTCGCTCATTACATCGATCCAGCGCAACGCATCCGAGAATTCAATACAATCGAAGATGACCGGTTCGTTTTCTACCAGGACCATGTTGCCGAGATGCATATCGCCATGGCATTCGCGTATGTATCCGTCTACCTTGCGGTGCTTGAAGTGTGACTTGAGTTTACCGAACGTCTCTTCCGACCATTTTTCTATGGCAGACATCTGTTCGCTGTATTGCCGGTCATGCGCAAGCAGTGTTTTTATCTTTGACAGGTTATCAGCCACCGGTTGCAGGATGTGTTCCAGCGTCCCGAAACGGCTCTCATGCTTGGCTACATCGGCATGACCGTGGAACGAGGCGATGGTTGCGGTGAGTTTGTCAATTAACTCCGCCGTTAATTCGCCTCGTTCAATTAACTTGTCCAGTTCCAGGCTGCGGTCGAACTGCACCATCTTTACTGCGTATTCGATCACCGGCCCGTCGCCATTGATCCGTGGTGATCGTACATCACCGGTGATGGCAACGACAGCAAGATAAAGTTCGGGGGCAAGCCGGCGGTTCAGGCGTAATTCTTCTTCGCAGCAATGCTTTCTTTTTTCCAGTGTGCTGAAATCGAGAAAGCCTAGATCCAGGTTTTTTTTGAATTTATAGACATAGGGGCCCGTGAGCAGCAGGCAGGAAATATGTGTTTCGACAATCTCGAACCGGTCAACCGGGTGATCAAAGCTGGTGCTTTTTTCCAGCGCCCTGATCAACTGGTACAGATTGTCTTGCTCAGAAGAAACTGTCATGAAAGGTTTTGTTTGCACGTAAAGTTCCTTTAATTGTATTAATCAAAATTTATCACCATTCACCAATTATCTACATGGATGTAGTGTATGCTGGAAATGCAGGGAACAATTTCCAGTGCACCAATCACCAATTATTACTATAGGTTTTGTTTCAATAACATTTATTGATATGGATCATGCTAATCAACCCAAACAGGCAGATAATTTGATGTATGCGGAAGATTCCGGACAACGTGTGAGCGGCACAACCCGGACAGGTTGGGAACATTTATCGCACGCGGCGGATATCGGTGTGCGCGGCTATGGCAGCAGTATGGAAGAGGCGTTTGCACAGGGCGCGCTGGCGTTAACGGCCATCGTGACGGACCTTGGTCTCGTACGGCAGACAGAGACGGTACAGGTCGCGTGTGAATGCCCGGATAACGAATTGTTATTTGTCGACTGGTTAAACGCGGTCATCTATGAAATGGTGACGCGCAATATGTTGTTCAGCCGTTTCCGGGTTGAAATAGATGGTGGAAAATTACGTGCCACACTCAACGGCGAAGCGATCGACCGCGACCGCCATGAACCGGCAGTCGAACCCAAGGGCGCGACCTATACTGAATTAAAAGTCATTCAACAAAAAGACGGCCGCTGGTGTGCACAATGTATTATTGATGTTTAATTAAGGTATTGAGTGCTTATGGATCCCGGTAAGTTAAAACGGCAGGGTGAATTCACCTGGCAGATAGAACCACACGGCCGGATGAACGTGCCTGCCATCATCTACGCCGATGAAGAACTCATCCAGGGTATGGATGACAAGGTCTACGAGCAGGCATGCAACGTTGCCATGTTGCCCGGTATCGTCAACGCGTCATACGCCATGCCCGATGCGCACTGGGGTTACGGTTTTCCTATCGGCGGTGTGGCCGCGTTTGATGCGGAACAGGGCGGCGTGGTCTCGGCCGGTGGCGTGGGCTTTGATATTTCCTGCGGCGTCAGGACACTGCTGACCGGATTAACGCGGGCGGATATCGAACCGGTCAAGGCACTACTCGCCGACACGCTGTACCAGGAGATCCCGGCGGGGATCGGCAGTACCGGCCATCTCCGGCTCGATGCAAAGGGTATGCAGGCCATGTTAACGGGCGGCGCCGGGTGGGCGGTGAAACAGGGTTACGGTCAGCGTGAAGACCTGGAACGGATCGAGGAACATGGCCACATGGCGGGCGCGCAGCCGGATGAGATCTCGGACCAGGCGAAGAAACGGCAACGCGACCAGATGGGCACACTGGGTTCCGGCAACCACTACCTCGAAGTGCAGGAAGTGACGGAGATCTTCGATGCAAATACAGCGGCCGTGTTTAACCTCAGGCAGGGGGATATCGTGATCAGTATCCACTGCGGTTCACGCGGCCTCGGTCACCAGATCGGTACCGAGTTTCTGAAACGCATGGTATTGACGGCAGGCCAATACGGTCTCACGTTGCCGGACCGCGAACTGGCGTGTGCACCGCTGGATTCCCCGCTCGGCAGGAGTTATCTCGGTGCCATGCGTGCCGCGATCAATTCGGCGCTTGCCAACCGGCAGATCATTACCCACTTAACACGCCGTGTATTCGAACGCATCCTGCCACGGGCCACGCTGGAGCTGCTGTATGATGTTTCGCATAATACCTGCAAGCTGGAAACACACACCGTCAACGGTAAAACAAAACAACTGTATATTCATCGCAAGGGGGCAACGCGGGCGTTTGGTCCGGGTCATCCGGAATTGCCGGCTGTCTTCAAGGAGACCGGCCAGCCGGTACTGATCGGCGGCTCCATGGGGACATCCTCGCATATCCTGGCCGGTAAAACGGGCAGTGAACAACTTTCGTTTTCATCCGCCTGTCATGGTGCCGGGCGCAGCATGAGCCGCCGCCAGGCATTCAAATCATGGAAGGGACGTCAGGTCGTCGATGAACTGGCCGAGCGTGGAATACTTATTCGCAGTCCGTCATCCCGTGGCGTCGCAGAAGAAGCACCGGGTGCGTATAAAGATGTGGATGCGGTAGTGGATGCCGCCGACAAGGTGGGCCTCGCACGCAAGGTCGCAAAACTGAAACCGGTCATCTGTATTAAAGGATAAGTTTGTCAGTGGTCAGTAGTTAGTGGTTAGGGATCAGACTTCAGCCCTTGCTGTTAATCACCAATCACCAGGTCACTGGTTTTCCTATTGAACTATCCTCCATGTCCCATCTGGTTGCTGGCAGGCAACGCCGTAGGCTTCTTCGTTTCTCCCGCCAATATTAACGGTCTCGTAAAATTCGCGGCAATAACTGCCTGAATCCGCATAACCATCGCGGGTCGGGGTAACACTGCCGCGATGACCGGATTCAGGATTGTTCCAGGTAACCTTTTCTCCCAGCGGCGCAGAATGGGCCCGGACCACTGCTTCGTTTGCACGCGCACGGTCAACTTCGTCCATGGAATGGCCGATCTCGCTGCCAAGCAGGGCACCGATTAATACACCGGCGGCCGCGCCTGCGACCTGGCCGGTTCCGGATCCGAATTGAGCCCCCAGTAAGCCGCCCAGCGCCGCGCCCATCAAGCCACCGGTAACTTCTCTTTCACCACGATGGGATTGTGAAGCACAGCCACTCACCAGGAGCAATGCAGCAGTCAATATAAACAGCTTGATATAGTTCATTTAGTTTTCTCCGTTAGTACCCTATACAACGATACATGAGACCTTTGGTTGACCGTTAAGTTTTGGATTAAGTAAAAATATATACTGTGAGCTAATTCACGTTATTGATCTATATCAATGAATAAATTGAGTATCCGTAACCTGAAACAGATACTCCTTGCCTATCCATGAGTCAGTCTCTCGGAATTTAATAATCCTTTATTGACATAACAGCCCAAAAAGGCGAAAACTGATAACAACTCACAGGGATATTAAGGGACTTTTCATGAACAACAGCCGTTATCTTAAACGCCTGAAAAAGGACATGCCGGAATGGCAGAAGGCCGGCTGGTTGAGTGAAAATAATGCCAAGGCGATCCTCGATCACATTGCCAGCCAGGAATCATCCTCCAATTTATTTGCCTATACTCTTGCCATCCTCGGTGTGCTGTTACTCGGCTCAGGGGTGATTACGTACTTTGCTGCCAACTGGAGCGAAATGAGCAAGCTCTCAAAACTCGCCGTTCTGTTTGGTTCTCTTTACGCCGCTTATGGAATGGGCGGTTATCTGTTAGAAACAAATCATTCGCCAAAAATAGGCCAGGCCCTGATCCTGCTGGGTGTAATTCTGTTTGGCGCCAACATCATGCTCATCGCCCAGATCTATCACATCGAGGAACATTACCCGAACGGTGTGCTGTTCTGGTCGCTGGGCGGTTTGGTCACGGCCTATCTGTTGCGTTCACAACCGGCATTGATCGCCGCCATGCTGCTCGGTCTGCTGTGGACGGGCATGGAGTCCTTCGTTTTCGACGAGATGCATTACCCGTTCCTGATCATGTGGCTCAGTTTCCTGCCGGCCATTTATCTCTGGCACTGGCGCGGCGCGCAGCACGTCGGCATGATCACGCTCTTGTTCTGGACGGTCTTTACCTGGTTCTCGATCGATTATTCCGGGGGCCGGGCAGGTTATCTTTATCTCGTACAACTCTATTTTGTTATTTATCTTGCCATGTTTATTGCCGGCATGCTGATGCACACCAGCAAACAACTGAATGGGTTTGCCGGCCCGGTACAGAATTACAGCGTGATCGGCGCACTGTTCAGTTTGTATGTGCTGACATTCCCGGATCTGCAAAGTGGCCTGCGCTCTTTTTACGATGAAAGTTTCCGCCTGCAGGCCGGATCGGCATGGATAGTCTCAACCCTGATTGCCTTGGCAGTGCTGACCGTCCTGGCACTCTGGCACCGGCAACGCGCCTATACAAAAGAACAGCCGCGTTATCTGCTGTATGCACAAATATTGATCGGCGCAACGATTGCATTAATTTTCACCAATCTTTTTGTTACCGGCGTACACGGCAGCTGGATTGCCCTCGCATTCAACCTGCTGTTCTTCGGCGGCATGGTGTGGCTGGTGTTCGCCGGCATGTACATGAGCAATCGTTTCCTGATTAATGTGGCCTTCGTCTTTTTTGCCCTCGGTCTGCTCACCCGTTATTTCGATACCTTCTGGACCTTGCTCAACCGTTCCTTCTTCTTCATGGCCGGTGGCTTGATCCTGATTGTCGGCGGTTATCTGCTGGAACAGCAACGGCGGCGCATCTCTACCCTGGTCAAGAACAAGAGTGCTGCACCATGATCACGCGCGTCATTATCATCCTGGTATTACAAACCGTTTTTCTCGGCGGCATGATTGCCAAGAAACAAAACACGCTTAACTACGGCAAACAGGTCCTGCTCGAAACGCAACCCATCGACCCGCGCTCACTGTTTCGCGGTGATTATGTGGTCCTGAACTACACCATCAGCACGCTCAATCTGAATGAACTGGAAGGCGATGATGACTTCAGGGAACACGATGCCATTTATGTGCAGTTGCGCAAGGAAGGGGACTATCATCAACCCGTCGCAGTTTATCGCCAGCATCCGGGAGTTGATAGCGAGGCTGTGGTGATCAGGGGCAAGGTTAACTACATCAATCATCAGCGCTGGGATCCCGAATCGAATCAAATGGTCCCGCAAATTGAGGCCAGTGTCAGGTACGGCATCGAAAACTATTTCGTCCCCGAAGGTGAAGGCCGCACACTCGAAGGCCGTCTTGCCGGCCAGGTGGATATCCGCGTCGCCGTCGATGACTCCGGCAACTCCGGCATCAAGGCCGTTCTGGTGAATGACGAAGAGCGCTATGTTGAAAAACTGTTTTGAGTGAGCTGCATAAGCTATTAATCCATCATCTCCCAAATAAGTCCAAGCAAAACCGGCATTCTGGCGAATGCCAGTATCCAGTCAAAACAATTATAAACTTGATTCTGGCAGGAGTTTATACCCGGAGGGTGCCAGAATGACGACGATACCTGGAATATGTCATTATTCCAGATTGGGATTATTTCCTGTCTTAGACTCACTATAGGCCAATGAAAAAAACACTCCTTATCTTCTTCTTGCTGGGCAGCATCATCGGTGTAGTCGCCTACAAGGCCATCGAATATCTCAATTTCGAGATCCCCACGCCAGTGGCCACTTTACCCGATGGCGCAATTTATGACGGCGACATGGTCGATGGCATCATCGAAGGCAAAGGGCGCATGCTCTGGCCCAATGGTCATCGTTACGAAGGCCCATTCAAAAACGGTCTGTTCCACGGGCATGGCCGTTACGAAACCCCCTATGTCTGGTCCTACGAAGGTGAATTCAGTGCAGGCAACATCACCGGCACCGGCACCATGATCTATTCAGAAGATCAGCAATACACCGGTGAATTAAAATACGGCCGCGCACAGGGCAAGGGCATTCAACATGCCTGGGGCAACGTATACGAAGGCGAATTCAAGGATGATAAATTTAACGGCATCGGTATGCTCACCAACAAGAACGGCGATGTCTACACCGGAGAATTTGAAGACAACCTGTTTCATGGCCAGGGTACCTACATCACCAGCGATAACCGGATATACACCGGTGAATTTGTCAAGGGCGCATTCACCGGGCAGGGTAGCTATACAAATAATGCAGGTGAGACATACGAAGGCAGTTTTGAAAACTGGGCCTATCACGGCAAAGGCAACTTCAAGGATGAAAAAGGCGATCGCTATACCGGCACATTTGTTCAAGGCAGACTCACCGGCAAAGGTGAGCACATCGCCAGCAACGGCGCACACTACACAGGAGAATTCAAGCACGGCCAATATCACGGCAAAGGTACGTTAACCTACGCCAGACCGCTGGATGGTATCAGCGTCATCCATGGCACCTGGAAAAATGGCAAACTGATCGATGCCGAAGAAAAAAGCCTGGTCATCAAACCGGAAATCAACAACGAGATCACACTCTACAACCAGAATGAATTACTCGCGGCAAGCTGGCAGCAACTTCGAGAAAACGATCCGGACAACATTGACCTGTATTTCCTCGGTATCGCCGGTGACGGCACGCAAGGTGTGTTCCGGCGCGAGGCGCTGTTTGTAAAAGATTATTTTGATCGAGTATTCGGCACCGCCGGCAAATCAATGACCTTGATTAATTCAACACAAACAATAAAAGAGATCCCGCTCGCCACCACGACCAGCATCAAACACACGCTGGAAGAGATCGTCAAACGCATGGACCGGGAAAATGACATCCTCTTCATCTACATGACCAGCCACGGCTCCGATGATTTTGAATTCGTTATTAAACAGGCCGGCATGGATTTACCGTACCTGCCCGCAAAGACACTCGCGGAAGCATTGAAAGACATCCCGATCAAATGGAAAGTGATCGTCATCTCCGCCTGTTTCTCCGGCGGTTTCATCCCGGAACTGAAAGATGATCACACCCTCATCATCACCGCCGCCGCCGCAGACCGCCAATCCTTCGGCTGCGAAGACCGCAACGAATTCACTTACTTCGGCGAGGCCTACTTCAAGGACGCACTATTTGAATCGGAAAATTTTGTGGAAGCCTTCAACAGGGCCGTCGAGATCGTCACGGAACGCGAAAAGGCCGGAAACTACGAACACTCCTACCCGCGGATCCACAAACCCGCCCCCATCCTGCAACACCTGGAACAATGGCGTAGTGGATTAAGTAATCAGGTTCTATCAGAATGACACGAACTGATTTCACAGGCTTCCTGGCTATAACTTGTAACTGCCAAAAATGAGCAATCTGTCTGAACTGGACGTATTGAAAGACGTAATATCCCGGCTTGAGAAAGCGGGATTTGGTTATATGCTTACCGGATCGCTGGCCATGAACTATTATGCACAACCAAGGATGACGCGGGACATTGATATTGTCGTGGCACTGGATAGCAAAGATGTCCACCGGATACTGGAAACATTTGGCAAAGACTACTATGTTTCTGAAGAAGCAGTTATTAACGCAGTAAAAGAGGCGGCCATATTCAATCTTGTCCATCTCAAAAGCGTGGTGAAAGTCGATATAATCGTCCTCAAAACGGATAAATACCGGCAGCATGAGTTCAGCAGGAGAGTGTCTGTGGAAATATCGGATTTTACAGCCTGGATAGTCAGCAAGGAAGATTTAATCCTGTCCAAACTAAATTGGGCCAGGGATTCAAAATCAGAAATGCAACTCAACGATGTGAAAAACCTGCTGGCAACGTCACCGGATATGGAATATCTACAGCAATGGGCAAATGAACTGGGTGTCCGGGAATTACTGGAGGAATGTTTGCATGAATGACACGAGTCCGGAAATCGAAAAAATCGTCCGCGATCGCTATATGCAGATGAAAGGAGAAGAACGGTTCCTGATCGGGATACAGATGTTTGAAACGGCCCGGACTATCACACTGTCATCCCTGCCGGAAGGTGCATCCGAACAGGAAAAACGGCGGCATCTATGCAAGCGATTCTATAAAACACTTGCGCCGGAGGTCTTTCCTGAAGGTAATGTTTAAATCAGGATCAGGGTCTCGTGGTTACTGACTTCTGAATTCTGGCATCCGCCAGCATGACAGTTAAGTGCATGGAGATTACGAAACACACATTCAATAGTTGGTCATTACTAATCACCAATTACCAATCACTGATTAAGGGACAGGGGAGCTCAAGATGGCAAACAAAATGTTAATCGTGCACGGCTATTCCGATGGCTCCACCAGCTTCACCGGGTTGGCGGATTTCTTCATCAAGGAAAACCTCTACAAGAAAAAAGACATCTACTTCGCCGACTACAGCAGCATGGATGACGAAGCCACCTTCCGTGATTTTGCCGATAAACTGAATGACGACTACCACAGGATTTGCCTGGACTTTGAACGAATTGATGTCGCTTGTCACAGCACCGGTGCACTCGTTACCCGTGCCTGGCTGGCCTTGCATTTTGTCCGCAACAATAAACACGGCATGAACCGGCCCTGCCCGGTGCGGCATCTCCTGATGTTTGCCCCGGCCAATTTCGGATCGGATCTTGCCGCCATGGGACAATCCTTTCTCGGCAAGACCCGCACCACCTTTTTCAACAAACATTCCCATAAAGCAGACTTCATGGAATCCGGCAAACAGGTGCTGCAGGGCCTGGAACCCGCCAGCCCGTTCCAGTGGGAACTCTCGCATTATGATCTGCATGGCGAGCAGGGCGCCTACTTCAATCCGCGGAACAAGGAAGAGCATCGTTGTTACCCGTTTATCTTTGCTGCCGGTTATTCCTACACCGGGCTGGAAGCGCGGTTGTTAAAGAACCGGGCCAAACCCGGCACCGATGGCACCGTGCGCATCAGCGGCACCTCGCTCAACACCCGCAAGTGTCATTTCTCCTTCGCCGGCATAACCCGCATTGAATGGATCGAGAATGATAAAAAATATGACGACATCCCCTTTGCCGTGTTCGATAACTTCAATCACGGCAACATCGTCAACGCCACCGGTAAAAACTTCACGGATAAAGATCGCCCCGGCGCACTGGCCAAACAGGCACTCAGCATAGAAGGACTGGCAGACTATGCAGCCATGGGCAAGGAATTCAAAAGAATCTCAGACGCCAACTACAAAAAGATGGAAGCCGATTACAAGGATGAATACCAGCAATTTTTCTTCAAGGTCAGGGACGATGTCGGCCAGCCGGTTGAGGATTACTTTATTGATTTCTATGTACAGAACAGCAACGGCACTCCCCATAATGAACTCACTGCCGAATTCGATGAAAAATTTGAAAAATCATTTTACCGGCATAGTGCGGACAGCTCCTGCCGCACCATGATGCTGGATTGCAAGCGGCTCAAACAATTCAAGAAAAAACTGGATGAAGCCAATGCCAGGCTGGTATTTGATATCACCGCCGTCTCACATTTGCCCGATGTCAGTTACAAACCGGGTTACTACGTCATCTACGACGGCAAGAGCAACGAGGCTGAACTAGAGATGACCTTCATCTACCCGAACACCACCACCCTGGTCGATATCATCATGAACCGCCTCCAGACGGATAAATTATTGAATGTATCGGATTATGCGAAAGTAGTTAAATCAGGATGAGAAAACAACCGCAAATAAAGTTAAAGTAAAATTAACAGCAAGATTTCAAATTTCATACAAGGAGAGTGACACATGAAAACAGAAGTAATCCAAACCCTGACTGAAACCTTTGAAGCCCATGCCCAGCAGACCGAAGGCGGCATAGAGTACTGGCTTGCCCGGGATCTCCAACACCTTTTAGGCTACGCGGAATGGCGAAACTTTACCGCTGTCATTACCAAGGCCAAAACCGCCTGTGAGGTGTCTGGCCATGCTGTTTCAGACCATTTTGTTGACGTCAACAAAACGATCTCTATGCCCAAAGGTGCGGAAAAAGAAGTCCCCGATATCATGCTCACCCGCAGAGAGCTTGCCTGTGGCTGAAGATGTGAAAAAGGTAGAACGCCGCTTTGCGAACGAGGAGAAAAAATCCTTGAAAAATCCTGACGCACTGGATTCCTGATTAACAGGCAAAAAAAGACGGCCCCTCTAGCGCCTGGTTCCTGAGGCCCATATCCACAACCGATGGAAGTAAGCACCTCAGGCACGTAACAGGATTTACCCGACTGGGCGTTGAATATAGGCACGATACCCCAGAAAATCAACAACTTAAAATCCATCATCAATTACATTCTCGGTTCTCATCCCTCAGCACTTAATCTACATGGACGTAGTGTATGCTGGATATGCAAGGACGCTTACAAGGATGTAAGTGGTACGACCCCATGGACGGGGAAGGTAGAACCGCGTCGGGAACAGCGGTCGAGAGTAATGCAGGAGCAATTACCGGGCCGTTACCGAGGCCAGGGTGAGGGAGTTAAACGTCAGCCGCCAGCAACTGCCTTGCGTATCAGGTTGCGTCAAATCGCGTTTGCCGCGGAAACGATAAACAATGAATGGGTTTACGTTCCCGGCCCTTGATTTGAATAGCCGTAGGAGCGGGCCCTGCCCGCGAATAAGACCTACCGGTTCCGGCAAGCCGCGTACGCGGCATTCTTTTTTGATCTGATTTTCCACGCTGAATTTTTTCTTCAGGCGCCATGGATGCAGATTAGGTGTCATGCTAATCCAGATCACCGACTCTACCGGCAATATACATAGACATTATTGACCAATAGGAAGAGAACGAACACGGATACGGGCTTCGTCAAATACGACAACACTTCCATGCTCCAATGCTTCTTCAATAGCGGGCAAATTTACAAGCAGAAGCGCAAGCTGTTTCTCAGGCCGCCGATCCGTTCCGCGTCTGAACAGTATCACAGAAGGTTTTGCTTCGATTCTGAGCGCCAGCAATGTGCCAAAATCGGTGTCTGCTGAAACAATAATACGATCTTCCTGCACAAGCCCGGTCAAAAACTTGGTTATCTTCAGCAGCCTGTAACTGATAATCGCGTACATGAACTGCATCGTGACCACCTTGCCGCAAGCCTTCCGCTACCAGAGGCGACAATGCATTGTCAACGAGAAATCTCACGGCATTGCAAGTGGCAGCTCGCGTTCCCGTACGGCATCAGCCGCAAACTGCAACGCTTCATGGATATCCTCCGTTTCCAGATCAGGATAATCTTTGAGGATTTCAGCGTGAGTCATTCCATCAGCGATCATCTCCACGACAGTCGCCACCGGAATACGCAGTCCCCGGATACAGGCAACACCACCCATTTGCCCGGGATTTACAGTAATACGCTTGAATTTCATAATCTATGCCTCCGGTATGAAATTCTGGATAATTTTACCTTGGAAATGCAAGTAGCATAGCATTCAGAAATCTTTTTTCTCAATTTCCACTGGATAAGGGAATAAACATCCCTAATCCATAAAATCCCCTCTCCCTCCGGGAGAGGGCCAGGGTGAGGGAGTTAAACGTCAACCGCCAGAAACTGCCTTACGTATCAGGTTGTGTTAAACCACGTTTATTGCGGAAACGATAAACAATGAATGGGTTTACGTTCCCGGTCCTTGATTTGAATAGCCGTAGGAGCGGGCCCTGCCCGCGAATAAGACTGAATTTTTTCTTCAAATACTGCGGGTGCGTAAGGCTCGGCTGTGGCTGTAATTACACTAATCAGGTTTCAGCAAGCCGAATTCTCAACCTTCCAGGCTCAACAGTGACGAGTGCTCCATTCTCAAGCTCGCCTCCATGTCGTGTGAGAACATGATTGCACGTAGTCGCCTGTTGAGTCGCGGAGATATTAACGAGACGTATGATTCCGTAATGCTTCATTCCCCGTATAACAGACAGTTCACCAAAATCTTTGTCAAGGGTTACGAGTATGCGGTTCTCGGATATGGCAATATTCAGAATTTCCTCATCCCCGGGATCCTTCGGCCATTCCCCAGCCCACACAACATCATGTCCTGTTTCTTTTAATGTTCTTTGTACCCGCCCCATACACAGGTATCGAGCAATAGCTTCATGTGCCCGTATTCAAAATCAAGGGCTCAACACGTTCATGGCCAACAACCCGGCGGGCATACACCAGGCAGGCCTGAATGTCCTCTTTTTCCAGCCAGGGATAACCTTGCATGATAATTTCCGCCGTGTCACCCGCCGCCAGCATACCCAGCACATGCTCGACCACCAAACGCCTGCCGCGGATTATCGGTTTCCCGCCGAACATGTTCGGATCAACTGTAATGCGTTCAAGTAATGTTTGCTCGTCCATAACCTTGCCTCATTCGGTTAACCGTAAGTTTAGTAAAAAGCGCCATTTTTAAATATCCGTGATCTGGAGAATTATTCGCACGGCTTGAACATCCCCAACCCATAATGGCAGCCGAAGCCGAAGGCGAGCGGGCCTGGTACCGGCTTATCGAATGTCAAACGCCATAGACTGCCTTGTGTATCCGGCTGACGCAGTCCGCGTTTGCTGCGGATAATTCGTCATTCTGGCAAAAGCGACCCACAGGAGGTGGG
>JBCKWI010000025.1:0-21669 GCA_038922795.1 Gammaproteobacteria bacterium | reverse complement strand
CTGATCTTTCGTGGTGTCGCCTTTGAATTCCGTTTTTCTTCAGAGGGCGTCATGCGCCGTGTCTGGGACCAGGCATTTCACTGGGGTTCCGCCGTAGCCGCCTTCAGCCAGGGATCGATCCTCGGTGCAATGGTACAGGGTATTGCTCTGGAAGACGGAAGATTTGCGGGTGATATGTTTGACTGGCTGACACCGTTCAGTTTCTTTACTGGATGTGCCCTGGTCTGGGGTTATGCCTTGCTGGGATCAACCTGGTTGATTATCAAGACCGAAAATGAACTTTTGAACTGGTCGCGGCAGATGGCTGTCGTTTCCATGTTCATCGTCATCATTTGTCTTGTTATCGTCAGTCTGGTCGTACCCTTGATGGATGGGACGGCTGCCAATCGCTGGGGGATACACTACCCGGATATTGACTGGTCAAGTTTATTACCTCTGGCACCCATACCGATATTAACAGGCGTATGTTGCTGGTTACTGGCTAAATCACTATTCGACAGAAAATCTCATCACAAACCCTTTATCTTTTCTATTCTGATCTTTGCGCTGGAATATATCGGCCTGATTTTCAGTTTCTATCCCTATATCATCCCCTACAGTCTTACCATTCATGATGCAGCTGCAGCACCTAATTCACAGGCATTTTTACTGGTCGGCACCTTGATCCTGTTGCCGATGATTCTGGCCTATACTGCTTACGTTTATTGGGTATTTCGCGGCAAGGTTGATATGCATGCCGGATATCACTAAGCCTGCTGCTAAAAAAGAAGGAACAAAAAAAAGCCAGGTTTTATGGTTTATAGGGCTTTATTGCGCGGGATTGATTGTGACGGGGGTTGCTGTTTATCTGTTACGCGCATTAATGGGATTGAATTGAAGCGCGAATTGAAAATATTTATTCATTTCACTTTCCACTTTTAGCTGAGTTGGTCGGGGCGAGAGGATTTACTCCATACATCCCTGTACTTCGCCCTGCGGGTCAATGTCGCTGCGCAACATTGCTCGAAATCGCTCCCGGCGATTTCGTGAACCTTTGATTCGGTTCCATCCTCTTCCCCACTCCAAAAAAATTAAAGGGTCTCTTTAATTAGTGAGAGACCCCTTAATTTTTTTGGTGTTGGTCGGGGCGAGAGGATTTGAACCTCCGACCACCTGCACCCCATGCAGGTGCGCTACCAGGCTGCGCTACGCCCCGGAAAATCAGTGACAAGTGAAAAGTAACTGATTTTAATGCGGGAATATTTTATAGGACATCGCAAAAGATAGCGACTGCAAGCAACAACTATTCTTTTTACTTTTTACTTTCAACTACCTGCGTAGCAGATCGAGTACACCTTCCAGTTCTGTACGCAGTTGCTTGATAATCTGCTGGCTCTGATTGGAATCATCCTTGGCTTCTTCACCAGACAACCGCTGTCTGGCGCCACCAATGGTAAATCCCTGTTCGTAGAGCAAACTACGGATTTGTCTGATCAATATCACATCATGACGCTGATAATAACGGCGGTTGCCCCGGCGCTTCAGTGGTTTCAGTTGGGGAAATTCCTGCTCCCAATAGCGCAGGACATGTGGTTTGACTGCACAGAGGTCACTGACCTCTCCGATAGTAAAATAGCGTTTACCCGGTATTGCCGGCAGTTCAATATTACTCGATGCTTCCAGCATATGCCTCTACTCGTGCCTTTAATTTCTGCCCGGGACGGAAGGTGACTACCCGTCTGGCTGTGATTGGAATTTCCTCACCCGTTTTGGGGTTACGCCCGGGGCGCTGGTTTTTATCCCGCAGGTCAAAATTTCCAAACCCGGATAACTTGACTTGATTACCGGATTCGAGTGCCGCCCGGATTTCTTCGAAAAACATCTCCACAATTTCCTTGGCTTCACGCTTGTTGAGGCCTAATTCCTCATAAAGCTTCTCAGCCATTTCAGCTTTTGTCAGTGCCATGATTATTTTTCTCTCAATGTACCACCCAACTCGTTTTTGAGTCTGGACAGGACTACCCCCATGCTTGCTTCGACTTCCTCATCTGTAAGAGTGCTAGAAGATCCCTGAAAGGTCAAGCCCATTGCAAGACTTTTTTTCCCTAGATCAATACCTTCGCCCTGATATACGTCAAACAACTCTAGGTTGATCAGGGTACCTATAGCCGCATTTCTGATGCATTTTATGACTTGATCCAGCGTTATTTCGGCCCCAACCACTATCGCCAGGTCCCGTTTAACCACTGGAAATTTCGATAATTTCTGGTATTTTGCTGTTATTTGCTTCGAAATGCTTTGAATATGTAATTCAAACACATAAGCTGTCTGAACCAGTTCCAGACTTAGCTGCAGGGCAGGATGCAAGGCCCCGACCAAGCCAATATATTGATTTTCAAAAAATATCCCAGCGCATTGCCCGGGATGCAGGGCCGGATGGTTTACTGGCCTGAATTCTGCCTCCTCCTGATTAATCCCGCTCATTCTGAGGATTTCTTCAACATCACCCTTAATATCAAAATAATCACATGAAGTATCCTTATTATCCCATTGTTTATCATAAATATTTCCATGTATTATCCCGCCAATTACTGGTATTTGGTTGATTTCTCCGCCAGTTTTGTGAAAAACCAGACCGGTCTCAAACAACCTGACCCTCGGTTGCTGCCGGTTTAGGTTATAAAGTAAAGCCTGTATCAGGCCCGGCCAAGTCGTGGTCCGCATAACGGACATGTCGGCCGCTATCGGATTGGCCAGTTCGATACTATCAATCGCCGGCGTGATGAGTTGCTGCAACCTTTTATCCACAAAACTGTAGGTAATAGCCTCCTGGTAACCCCGGTGAACCAACTGTCTGCGTATCTTTTGTAATTGAGTATATTCTGGCTGATCTGTATGGAACCTGGATGAGGCCTGTAACGCCTGCTCCGGGATAGCGTCATAGCCCTGGATACGGGCAATTTCTTCAATCAGGTCTACTTCAATGTTGATATCAAACCGGTATGGGGGGGGCGTGACTTTCAGTTCATTATTATTGCCGGTAACCCGCATACCCAGTGATTGCAGCAGCCCGGTCACTACCGCTAAATCAACATCAATACCGAGGACACGCCTGATTTCTTCACGTCTCAAACTGACCAAACTGCGTAGAGGCAGAAACTCAACTGCAGTCTCTTCAATCACCGGGCCCGCGGTGCCTCCACAGATTTCCACGATAAGCTGGCTTGCACGTGCGATAGCTTTTGCTTGCAGGGTGTAATCCACTCCCCGTTCAAACCGTCGTGATGAATCGGTATGTAAACCATAACGCCGGGCCTGGCCACTGACCGTCAGAGGGTTAAAAAATGCGCTTTCCAGAAATACGGTTTTTGTCATGGTGGTGACAGCACTGTCCAGTCCGCCCATGACACCAGCCATAGCCAGTGCCTGCCGGTCATCGGCAATTACCAGTACCGTTTCCGTCAACTCGCATTCCTGATGATCCAGTAACACCAGTTTTTCACCCGGTGTTGCATACCTGACCTGGATACCCCCCTGCAACTTCGCATCATCAAAGGCATGCAGGGGTTGCCCGAGTTCCAGCATGACGTAATTGGTCACATCAACAACGGCGTTGATGCTGCGTATACCGCAGGCCTGCAAGCGGCTCGACATCCAGAGAGGGACCGGGCAGGTGACATCCACATTTTCAATGATCCTGCCCACATAATGCGGACAGGCCTCCGCGGCGTTGAGTTTCACGGGACGTTGTTTATCGTGATCAGACTTGATATCGACGATGGAAGGGACATTGACAGAGCACTGATTCAATACCGCAAGCTCACGCGCAATCCCCGCAACACTGAGGCAGTCGCCCCGGTTGGGTGTGAGTGAAATATCAATAATGTTGTCATTGGAAATTAACAGGCTTAAATCCGTACCCAATGCTGTATCTGCCGGCAATTCCATAATGCCTTCTGCCTCTTCCGCCAGTCCCAGTTCCTGTGCAGAACACAACATTCCTTGTGAAGGAATGCCCTTGATCGCTGTGGCCATAATGGATTTTCCACCCGGTAATATCGCGCCAACCCCGGCCAGTGCAACAGTCATCCCGTTCCTGACATTACTCGCACCACAGACGATATTGAGTAAACGACCACCACCTGCATCAACCTGGCAGACATGTAACTTGTCTGAATCCGGGCGCCTGGCAATTGATTCTACTTTCGCCACGACTACACCGGAAAAATCAGTAACGATACTGTCAATACCTTCAACTTCCAGACCGGCGAGTGTCAACTGATCCGCAATCTGCCGGATATCAGCAGGGGGATTCACCCATTCTCTCAACCAATTCTCGCTAATTTTCATTTTATTTTTATAGTGCTGAGGACCAAGTACTGAGTACTAAGTGGTTTGTGCCGATTACTCGGCACTCAGTACTCATCACTAATTACCATTAAACTGCTTCAGGAAACGCAAATCGTTTTCAAAAAATATCCGCAGATCATCGATGCCATATTGCAGCATGGCCAAACGTTCTACGCCCATGCCAAAGGCCAATCCTGTGTATTTAGCGCTGTCTATTCCAACGTTTTCCAGGACCTTGGGGTGCACCATTCCACAACCCAGTACTTCCAGCCAGCCCTTCTCCCCCATAATATCGACCTCGGCCGAGGGTTCTGTAAACGGGAAATAGGATGGCCGAAAGCGGATCTGCAATGGCCGCTCAAAAAATTGCTCCAGAAAATTTTTCAACAGTCCTTTCAATTGTGCGAAGGTGACATGTTCGTCGACCAACAGGCCTTCCACCTGATGAAACATGGGTGTATGCGTCATATCGGAATCACAACGATAGACCCGGCCCGGTGCGATGAAACGTAACGGCGGTTTTTTCTCCTGCATGACCCGGACCTGGACGGACGAGGTATGCGTACGCAGCAGGGTCTTGTCATCGAAATAAAAAGTATCATGCATTGCCCGTGCGGGATGATGGGCGGGGATGTTCAGTGCCTCAAAATTATGAAAGTCATCCTCAATCTCGGGACCATCCACAATCTCAAAGCCAATCTGGTTAAAAAGATTTTCTATTTTTTGCAGGGTCAGTGTGATCGGATGCAATCCACCGGAATGTTGTCCACGTCCCGGCAAGGTGATATCCAGCTTTTCCTGTGCAAGTCTGGATTCAAGTTTTGCGTTTTCCAGCAATCTGCGTTGTAGTTCTATTGTCTCAAGCAATACATCTTTTGCATTATTGATGGCTTCACCTGCGGCTGGCCGCTGTTTCGCCGGTAATTTACCCAACTGTTTCAGCAGTTGTGTCAGATGGCCTTTTTTGCCGAGGTAATCAATACGCGCCTGATCCAGGGCAATCAGATCCTCTGTCGCCAGAACAGCGGCCTTGGCCTGTTCAAGAAATTCAGTAATGTCGTTCACAGTACCCCGGATATTAATATTGAGAGTTCGTTGCTCCTATGCAGTCGCTGTCAGCCTCCTCGACCGCAGTTCGAAAACCTGTTCCTGACGTTTTCTCGGTCTCTGTTCCAGACTCGACTCTACCGATTCCTTCCATGGAATCGTACCGCCTACATTCCCTGTAGGCGTCCCGACACGGTTTCTACCTCCTCCATCCCTGGAGTCGTGCTTCACGCGACACTAATACATCCCTGTATGTCGTCCTGCGCCCGCAGCTACGACCGCCATGGATGGCGGAAGTGCAGATATTGCAGGAGCAAATATCTGCCAGTACGTCTTGTACATACATCGCTCGTGTGCTCCTGCACGAGCGATGTACAGTACATCCATGTACATCGCCGCTCCTGCGCATCCTGCGCCCGCGGCTACGACCGCCATGGACGGCGGAAGTGCAGATATTGCAGGAGCAAATATCTGCCCGTACATCCCTGTACATCGCCGCTCCTGCGCATCCTGCGCCCGCGGCATACCGTACATCCATGTACATAAAAAAGGGGAAAGTGTTTTCTTTCCCCTGTTAGCATAACACCGTCAGTTTATCAGCTTGCGAGAGAGGATTTCGCCTGATTCGCAAGTTGTGAAAATGCATTTTTATCTGAAACCGCCAGTTCGGCAAGGACCTTGCGGTCAATTGCGATGGTTGATTTATTCAACCCATTGATCATGCGGCTGTATGACAGCCCATGTTCACGGGCAGCGGCATTGATACGGGCAATCCATAACGCACGAAATACGCGCTTTTTCTGGCGCCGGTCACGGTAGGCATATTGAGCCGCCTTGGTGACGGCCTGCTTGGCCACACGATAGACATTCTTGCGCCGGCCCCGGTACCCCTTGGCCTGCGCGAGTACTTTTTTATGTCTTGCATGGGCGGTTACCCCACGTTTAATTCTTGGCATGACGGAATCCTCTTACTTTATGGCCGCTAACTGTAAGGCAACATGCGCGCAATTGCTTTCTGATCACTATCATGGATCGCGACAATGCTGCGCAATTGACGTTTACGTTTGGTGCTTTTCTTGGTCAATATGTGACTGCGATGCGACTGGCGATGCTTAAACTTGCCAGATGCGCCGCGTGTAAAACGCTTCGCTGCACCACGGTTACTCTTCATCTTAGGCATTACTTGATACTCCGGATTTTTAAAAATTACGAAATTCTCATAAAAACCAAACCCCTCCCCCTTTAAGGGGGAGGGTATGGGTGGGGGTATAAATTTCACCCCCATCCTGGCCTTCCCCCATCAAGGGGGAAGGGAACTGTTACCTTTTCGGTGCCAGCAACATCACCATTTGCCGGCCTTCCATTTTCGGAAACTGTTCGACCACACCATGTTCCAGCAAATCCGCCTCTATCCTTTCCAGCATTTTAGTGCCCAGTTCCTGATGCACCATTTCCCGGCCACGGAAACGTAATGTTACCTTAACCTTGTCCCCGTTATTTAAAAAACGGATCAAATTTCTTAATTTGACCTGATAATCGCCTGCCTCTGTACCAGGACGAAACTTGATTTCCTTGATCTGAATCTGTTTCTGTTTCTTTTTAGCTGCCTGTTTCTTCTTGGTTTGCTCAAAAACATATTTGCCGTAATTCATGACCCGGCAAACAGGGGGTTCAGCATTCGGGACTATTTCTACCAGATCGAGTTCCGCTTCTTCTGCCATCCTCAGGGCTTCATTAATTGGCACCATGCCAATCTGTTCACCATCTGCACCAATCAGCCTGACAGTGGCTGATCTAATCTCTTCATTCAGTCGGGTCTGCTTATCTGTGGTGATATGTTAATCCTCCAAAATAGTACGGCCGCGGTACGCAATATCATTTTTGAGGTGAGCAATAAAGGCGCCCAACGGCATGCCTCCAAGGTCTTCACCGCTGCGCGTACGCACGGCCACAGTGTTATTTTCCAGTTCACGCGCCCCGATGATGAGCATATAGGGAATGCGCTGCATTGTGTGCTCGCGGATTTTAAGCCCGATCGTTTCATTTCTCAAGTCGGCATCGGCCCTGAATCCTTGAATTTTCAGGCTTTCCGCAACTTTTTTTGCAAAATCAGCCTGCTTTTCCGTCAAACTGATGACGACCACCTGTTGCGGAGCCAGCCAGGTGGGCAGACTGCCGGCATAATGTTCAATTAATATACCGATAAATCGCTCAAAGGACCCAAAGATTGCCCGGTGCAGCATGACCGGCCGCTGGCGTGAACCATCCTCGGCCACGTACTCAGCATCCAGGCGTTCTGGCAGCACAAAATCCACCTGCAAGGTGCCACATTGCCAGTCCCGGCCAATGGCGTCACGCAGGATGAACTCCAATTTCGGCCCATAAAAGGCGCCCTCACCCGGATTCAGGGTGACTTCCAGCTCGGTTGCTTCTGTCGCTGTCCGGAGCGCCTCTTCCGCCTTGTCCCAAACACTATCTTCACCGGCCCTGATGGCCGGCCGATCAGAGAATTTGACCCGGACGTCTTCAAATCCGAAGTCCTTGTATACAGACAACAGCAAATCACAAAAAGCCCTGGTCTCGGCCGTGATCTGGCCCTCAGTGCAGAAAATATGGGCGTCATCCTGGGTAAAGGCCCGTACCCGCATCAGGCCATGCAGTGCCCCTGATGGCTCATAACGATGACAGGAACCGAATTCGGCCATCCGCAGCGGCAGTTCACGGTAGCTGCGCAGACCGTGGTTATAAATCTGTACATGGCCGGGACAATTCATCGGTTTGATCGCGATGGCCAGGTCTTCATCCAGGGCCTGGACGGTAAACATGTTCTGCCGGAATTTGTCCCAGTGCCCGGATTTCTCCCACAGACTACGATCCACCAATTGCGGCGTCCGGACTTCCACATAACCGGCCGTTTCCAACTTGGCCCTCAGGTAATTTTCAATCTCGCGATACAGTGTCCAGCCATGCGGGTGCCAGAACACGCTGCCGACCGCCTCTTCCTGGAAATGAAACAGGTTCAGACGCTTGCCGAGCTTGCGGTGATCACGTTTCTCGGCCTCTTCCAGGCGGTGTAGATAATCCTTGAGCTCCTGTTCACTGGCAAAGGCGGTTCCGTAAATGCGCTGGAGTTGCGCATTGTTGGCATCTCCACGCCAGTACGCACCCGAGACCTTGGTGAGCTTGAATGCCGTACCTAATTGACCGGTAGACGGCAGGTGTGGGCCGGTACACATATCCAGCCAGGAATCCCCCTGCCGGTAAATGCTGATCTGTTCATCCGGGGCGATACCTTCCCTGATCCACTCAGCCTTGAATTTTTCACCACTTTTTTCAAAAAATTCTATCGCCTCATCACGTGGCCAGATCTCGCGCCTGATGGGTAGATCCAGTTTGACAATCTCGCGCATACGCTGCTCGATCTTCTTCAGATCGCCCTCGGTAAACGGTTGTTCGCGTGCGAAATCGTAATAAAAGCCCGTGTCCGTGGCCGGACCGAAGGTGATCTGCGTGCCGGGAAACAACTCCTGCACCGCCTGCGCCAGTACATGGGCCGCATCATGACGATAAACTTCCAGCGCCTCCGGTTGATCACGGGTAATAATCTGAACATTTGCATCCGATTCAATCGGACGGGTCAAATCCCACAACTCACCGTTTACGTTGACGACGGCCGCCTTCTTCGCGAGACTCTTGCTGATGGATAGGGCGATATCGAATCCGGTAACCGGTGCTTCGTAGGTTTTATTGTTACCGTCTGGAAGGGTGATGGTTGGCATATTTCTTCTCCAGTGGCGGCCGCTACAAAGGGCCGCATGTTTAATTAAACAATGAATAAGATGGTAGGCGCGATTGGACTCGAACCAACGACCCCCACCATGTCAAGGTGGTGCTCTAACCAGCTGAGCTACGCGCCTAAATATAATTCAATGTAGGCATCCATGCCGTAAAACTTCTGCCGTAGGTCAGTGCCGGCCCGGACATCCCCTGTCCGTGCGCTCATCGGGAATTTTGTCCACTGGACAAATTTCTTATTCCGATTCGCCCAGCTGAGCTACGCGCCTGTCGCAACTGGCGGCAACATAATCTTAAGTTACCGCTAATCGAAGGTTGCATAGGATACTCAAATTTGTGATGAGTAGCCAGTCGCAAGTCATTGATGAATGGCTTTTACTAACTACTAATTCACCCAGCCTGTTCCTGCGGCAACCCCAAACCATAGGAGCGGATACGCTGAATCTCATCACGCAATTTTGCCGCTTCTTCAAATTCCAGATCACGGGCATGTTTGTACATGCGATCTTCAAGTTGCCTGATCTTCTTCATCAGCAGCTCGGGCGGCTGCCCGGTATATTCACTGGACATTTCCGCCACCTTGAGCCACTTTTTATTTGTTTGCCTGGATTCGCTGTATGCTCCTTCCATGATATCAGTAACGGGCTTCTTAACACCTTCCGGGGTGATCCCGTGCTGCAGGTTATATTGCTTCTGTTTCTCCCGGCGCCGCTCTGTTTCGGCAATCGCCCGTTGCATGGATCCGGTCATTCTGCCGGCATACAGGATCGCCTTGCCGTTCAGGTTTCTGGCCGCGCGGCCTATGGTCTGGATCAGGCTGGTTTCAGAGCGTAAAAAACCTTCCTTGTCCGCATCGAGTATGGCCACCAGTGACACCTCCGGCATATCCAGTCCTTCCCGTAATAAATTAATCCCGACCAGCACATCGAATACACCCAGGCGTAAATCACGGATGATCTCAACCCGTTCAATGGTCTCGATATCCGAATGCAGATAACGTACACGGACACCATGTTCCGCCAGATATTCCGTAAGATCCTCCGCCATGCGCTTGGTCAAAGTAGTCACCAGTACCCGTTCATCCTGCGCCACCCTTAAATTGATCTCGGACAGCAAATCATCAACCTGTGTCGCGACCGGCCTGACATCAACTGCCGGATCAACCAGACCCGTAGGTCTGACCACCTGCTCCACGATCTGGCCGGAGTGTTCGTATTCATACCGGCCGGGCGTGGCTGAGATACAAATCGTCTGCGGCGCCATTTCCTCGAACTCATCAAAGCGCAACGGACGGTTATCCAGCGCCGAGGGCAACCTGAAACCGTACTCAACCAGGGTTTCCTTGCGGGACCGGTCACCGCGAGACATGCCACCCAACTGAGGAATAGTCACATGGCTTTCATCCACTACCAGTAATGCGTTATTGGGTAAATAATCGAATAGTGTTGGAGGCGGTTCGCCTGCATTTCTGCCGGAGAGATATCTGGAATAATTTTCGATGCCCGAGCAGTAACCAATCTCCTGCATCATCTCGATATCAAATTTTGTCCTTTGTTCAAGCCGCTGTGCCTCAACAAGTTTATTGGCAGCCAATAACTGCTCCAGACGTTCCTGCAATTCAACTTTAATCGCTTCGATAGCATCCAGTATCGTCTGCCGCTGCGTCACATAGTGCGTCTTGGGATGTATGGTGACACGTGGTACTTTTCGCAGGATTTCTCCCGTGAGTGGATCAAACCAGGCCAGCGATTCAATCTCGTCATCATATAACTCAATACGCGCCGCTTCCCGTTCCGATTCTGCCGGGAATATATCAATGACCTCACCCCGCACACGGTAAGTGGCCCGGTGCAGTTCTATATCATTACGGGTATATTGCATTTCGGCGAGACGCCGCAGAATTTTACGCTGATCGATCGGTTCGCCCTGGTCCAGATGCAACACCATCTGCAGATAAGATTGTGGATCACCCAGACCGTAAATTGCTGAAACCGTAGCAACGATAATCGAATCCGGCCGTTCCAGCAGTGCCTTGGTGGCAGAAAGACGCATCTGTTCGATATGTTCATTAATGGAGGCGTCTTTTGCAATATAGGTGTCCGAGGAAGGAACATAGGCCTCCGGCTGGTAGTAATCGTAATACGACACGAAATATTCCACCGCATTGTCGGGGAAAAACTCGCGCATCTCGCCATAAAGCTGGGCCGCAAGAGTTTTATTGGGTGCCAGAATTAATGTACAGCGCTGCAATTGCTGTATGACATTGGCTATCGTAAAAGTCTTGCCGGAGCCGGTGACCCCCAACAGGGTCTGATGGGCAAGACCATCCTGCAAACCCGTGACAAGATTACAGATGGCCTGGGGTTGATCCCCGGCAGGCTGGTAATCCGACTTTATTCTGAATTCTTTTGCCACAGGTATTTTGTGCGTCTTATGATTCGGGTATATTACACGCCTTTTGAGAGCTCAGTGAAAACGACTGCCCTTGGTCATATTGCGTCAATGCCCGGCCCGACATGCTCATTTACTCTCTTGTAAACTGCGCTTTCACACCGGCTTTTTCTGGTCTGACCTGCGCTCGTAACGTTTTCACATCAACAACAGATAATGAGGATATTTCTTTGAACATCAAGGTAGCACAACGCGTTGCCAACATTAAACCATCCGCTACCCTGGCCGTCTCTGCACGGGCCGCCAAGCTGCGCGCCGAAGGTCAGGATATTATTAACTTCAGCGCGGGTGAACCCGATTTTGATACCCCGGAACATATCAAGGATGCCGCCATCCAGGCCCTGAATGAGGGTTTTACCAAATATACGGATGTAGCCGGTACCCCTGAACTTAAAAAGGCCATCATTAACAAATTCCAACGTGAAAACAAACTGGAATACAAACCCTCACAGATCCTGGTGTCCTGCGGCTGCAAGCACAGTCTGTATAACCTGTTTCAGGCTGCAATCAATCACGACGATGAGGTCATTATCCCGGCCCCGTACTGGACGTCTTATCCGGACATGGTACGGCTGGCCGGTGGTGAACCGGTGATCATCAAGACCACCATCGAACAGGACTTCAAGATCAGCAAGGCCCAGTTATTGGGCGCGATCACAGACAAGACCAGAATGTTTATCTTGAACAGTCCATCCAATCCGACCGGCGCCTGCTATACGCCTGAGGAAATCAAGAAGATCGGCGAGGTATTAAAAGACCATCCTGAAATCCTGATTGCCTCTGATGATATCTACGAGCATGTGCTGTGGGGGCAGAAATCATTTACCAATATCCTCAATGTCTGCCCGGAGCTCTACGACCGGACGATTGTATGTAACGGCGTATCCAAGGCCTATTCCATGACCGGCTGGCGTATTGGTTATCTGGCCGGTCCCGAGGTGCTGGTCAATGCCATGAAGAACATTCAATCCCAGAGCACATCCAACCCGACCTCGATTGCCCAGGTGGCGGCCACCGCGGCTCTGGAAGGGGATCAAAGCTATATCAACATGAGCACGAAGGAATTCAAGATGCGGCATGATTATCTGCATGCGGAACTGAACAGTATCGATGGGGTGCGTTGTCCGGCATCACAGGGGACCTTCTATATCTTCCCGAATATGGAAGGGGTCATCGACCGGCTGGAGGGGATTAATGATGATCTGCAATTGACTGAGTTTCTGCTGGAAAAGGCCCGGATTGCAGTGGTACCAGGTTCCGCCTTTGGTGCACCGGGCTGTATCCGCATCTCCTTTGCCACCAGCATGGATGACCTGAAAGAAGGCATGCAGCGCCTCAAGGCCTGTCTGAATCAGGACTAGAAACAGCGGTTGACCGGATCCGGCCGGGTCAGTACCATACCCGGCCTTGATTCAAGGAACTCTTGGTTAAATCAAAACCTTATGTCATTCCCGCGAAAGCGGGAAGCCAGTAAAAGAAAAAGGAAGATTATTTCTGACTGGATACCGGCATTCGCCGGTATGACGAGGTAGTTAGATTATATTCAGGGATACAAAAGTACTTATTCCCCGGTAGCTCAGTCGGTAGAGCGGGTGACTGTTAATCACTAGGTCGGCGGTTCGAGCCCGTCCCGGGGAGCCAATAATATCAAGCCTTTCAGCCCTATCTCCACTAAGCATAACCCGCGCTGATAGCATTATAGGTAACGTTTAGGTAACAAAATCAGGCGGTAACTCATTATATATAGGAAAAGAAAACCCGCCTTGATGTAATCACAGTGGTTAGATGGGGTTGTTAAGGCATATTTACATTGACCCTGTCCAACATCAAAAAATTCTATCCATTTCTGAGTCGCTGGCTTGCCCTTTACAGCTGATGGCAAGATTATTGGCCATAGGCAGCTTAACTTCTATTTTTGAGCACCATTATTAATGGGAGGATTATCCAGTGAGTTGGCTTATATAGAAAATAATTTACATAAAATATTCCTGTGCGCCATAATTGTGCAAACTTCAGAATAACATTATTCCTGTATTCATTAATTATCCGGCGAAATAGCTGATATCAAAAAGATGACAACAAATCCTCAGCTTGTTGGTGAATTTAAGACCAGCCCTTCCGTATCGGTGTACGAGGATGTCACTCGTCAATTGATCATTGACGGCAGATTAAGTGAATACGATCTGGACCAGGCGTTGGCCGCTTATGCTGAAAATAACATAACACGACTGCCTTTTTTTCTGGTACGCTCCGGTTTGATCTCCGAGCGTGATCTTGCAGATGCAGAAGCCCGGGCGCTCAATCTTCCATTACTCGGTGAAGATGATTTTCCTGAATTCCCCATCGAGAATAACAAGCTCGCCATCAAGTTTTTAAAAAGTACCACAGTATTACCCCTTGATGAAAAAGATGACCGCATCGTTATCGCCATGGCCGATCCGACGGACACCTTCAGCATTCAGGCCATCGCACTGGCCTGTAATAAACACCTGGAAATAAAAATAGCAACCATCAGCCAGATTGAAAATGCGATTAACCGGCTCTATGGCGAAGGCCAATCCTCTCTGGCCGGTATTGTGGAAGAAATCGAACATACTGATGCCGGTTACGAAATCGATTCGATCCAAAAACTCAAGGACCTCGCAGGTGAAGCCCCAATCGTCCGCCTCGTCAATCTCATTATCAACCATGCAATTGAATCACGTGCTTCCGACATCCACATTGAACCGTTTGAAAACCGCCTGAAAGTCCGCTACCGCATTGATGGTGTATTACAGGAAGCCGAAGCGCCGCCTGCAAGATCAACAGCCGCTGTCATCTCGCGCGTCAAGATCATGGCCAAGATGAATATTGCCGAACGGCGGCTGCCACAGGATGGCCGTATACAACTTGCGCAGCCAGGGCAAGCTCATTGATTTACGTGTCTCCACGGTACCCACCCTGCATGGCGAAAGCCTGGTGCTGCGTATTCTGGACAAGCAACGGGTCAATCTGGATCTGAACGCATTGGGTTTTGATGACAAGGCTAAAAAACAATTACTGGATATTCTGGCACTACCGCACGGCATCATCCTCGTCACCGGCCCACCGGCAGCGGCAAAACCACCACACTCTATGCCGCCCTGCAAAATCTCAATACACCGGAGAAGAAAATCCTGACTGTAGAAGACCCGGTCGAATACCAACTGGAAGGCATCAACCAGATCCAGGTAAAACCCCAAATCGGTTTGAATTTTGGCGATGCACTGCGCTCCATCGTGCGCCAGGATCCCGATGTGATCATGATCGGGGAGATGCGTGATCTGGAGACGGCACGAATCGCTGTGCAATCTGCGTTAACCGGTCATCTGGTACTCTCCACCCTGCACACCAACGATGCCGGCAGTTCGATCACACGCCTGCTGGACATGGGGATTTCGAAGATTACCTGCTCACGTCCACCCTGAACGGAATTCTGGCGCAGCGACTGGTCAGGATGCTCTGCACGCATTGCCGGGAAGCATACACACCTCCTCCCGAATTAATCGAGGAACTTCAGTTACACAAATTTTCAGATTCCAATCATCCGGTGTTATACAAAGCCACCGGTTGCAAGCAATGCGCAAACACCGGCTATTACGGACGCACAATCATCAAGGAATTATTGATTTTATCGGAACCCATCCGCCGTTTGATCCTGGCCCATGCCGATGGTACAGAGATTCAACAAACTGCCATTAAGGAAGGCATGGTGACCATGAAGAATGATGGTATAAAAAAGGCTTTGCAGGGAATTACCACCCTGGAAGAAGTCATCCGTGTGACACAGGATGCCTAAGTTCCGGTACAAAGCTGTCGCTGGTAACGGCGAGATCGTCCAGGGCGAGATGGAAGCCCCGGAGCAAAACGTCGTGATTTCACGTTTACAAAATGCCGGGCATCTTCCTCTCAGCGCCGAAGAACTCAGTTCAACGCTGGCTGCTCCAACCCTTAACAGATTTAATTTCTTCAAAAAAAATAAAATCAGCACCAGGGACATCCGCATCCTGACCAGTGAACTTGCCACTTTGCTCAAGGCAAGGTTGCCATTGGATCATGCACTGTTGACACTGGAAAATTTAAGTCAGTCAAAACCGGTCAAGGCCATGGTGCAGGACATACATAAAAGAGTACAAGGTGGCTCTACACTTTCAAATGCAATGGAAGCCCAGGGCACTGTATTCAATCGATTGTATTTGAACATGATCAAAGCTGGCGAAGCTGACGGCGCACTGGACACAATCTTTGCCCGTCTTGCTGAATACCTGGATCGCTCAGCCGAGCTCAGTGCCACCATCCTGTCGGCATTAATCTATCCCGTTATTTTATTTTGTTTTGCGATAATATCGGTTTTTGCACTGCTATTTTTTGTGGTGCCGCAGTTTGTGCCTTTATTCGAGGATGCGGGACATGCATTACCATTACCCACCGAAATTGTCTTCGGCACAGCCGACTTATTACGTAATTACTGGTGGTTTTTGCTGGGTCTGTTGGCATTGGTGGCATGGATAATCGACAAACAATTACGTAATCCGGTCACACGTTTACGTTGGGACACCCGCATGCTGAAATTGCCTGTATTTGGTGAATTGATGCTTAAACTGGAAGTGGCACGTTTTACAAGAACATTAGGAACATTATTAACAAACGGTGTGCCATTACTGACCTCCGTCAAGATTGTGCGTGAAGTGCTGACTAACCAGGTAATCTCCAGGGTAATGGATAATGTAACCGCCGGCCTGGAACAAGGGCGGGGCCTGGCCCGGCCGCTGGCGGAATCCGGGCAATTCCCGCAGCTTGCAATAGAGCTTATACAAGTGGGCGAGGCAACCGGGCAACTCGAGGAAATGTTGATCAAAGTCGCCGATATCTATGATGAAGAATCGAGAACAACCGTAAAACGTCTGTTGACCCTGCTGGAACCTGTCCTCATTATTGGCCTGGGCACGCTCATTGCACTCATTATTATATCCATACTGGTGGCAATCTTGAGCCTGAACGAATTGGTGATTTGATAGGAAAAATCTACACCATGTTTCATAATATCTCAGCTTACACACCCTCTCCCTCCGGGAGTATTTCATTTTAACTCCCTCTCCCTCCGGGACGACTCCAGGGATGGAGGAGGTAGAACGAAGTTCGGAACCAGAGTCGAGAGGGCTGGGGTGAGGGAGCATTTACCAGAGGACACCATGAATTTATCAAACAATAAAAAACAACAATCAGGCTTCACCCTCGTCGAATTACTCGTCGTACTCGCCATCCTCGGCATGATCCTCGGTCTGGTCGGTCCGCGTGTCATGAAGCATCTGGGTGGCGCCAAGTCCGATACAGCAAAACTCCAGATCGAAGGACTCGGCGGTGCATTGGACCTTTTTTATCTGGAAAATGATCGTTACCCTGCAACTCAGGAAGGTCTGCAGGCATTGATACAAAAACCCGCAGGACTCGATAAATGGAACGGCCCTTACCTCAAAAAGAACAAAGTCCCGGCCGGATCCCTGGGGCAATGAATATCACTACCAGTCACCAGGCCAAAACGGACCCTATGATCTCATGAGCTACGGCGCAGACAACGCATCTGGTGGTGACGGTGATAACCGGGATATTGTCAGTTGGGAGTAACTATATATAAGATGTAGAACATGAATTAATCATTTATTGTAATTTTATGCTGTCTTTTCTTTTTCTATAGTCAGTCCATCATCCACTTAATACCTTGATTTGCATCCGGTTTTTCATGCCAGCAACCGGCAAAAATACCGGCAATATTATCGGCATAAAATCCTTTTATTAATTTGTATCTTATTGATATTATATGAATATATAATTATTAACTACCGGCATATATACCGGCAATAACTATGACGAAAACCACTGTTTCATTCATGGAGCCGATGCTGCCCTCCCCTGTTACCGGAGAGTTACAGGATTTGGCGCTGGAATTGACGGAGCAGGCAGCGCGCCTGGCGGGCATGCTGCATCCGGATATTGTCATGGCAATAGGGAATCTGGTGCGCTCTATGAATTGTTATTACAGCAATCTCATTGAAGGGCATGATACACATCCCCATGATATTGACCGGGCCTTGAAGGATGACTTTTCCTCGGAACCACGCAAGCGCAACCTGCAACTGGAAGCAAAGGCACATATACGATTACAACAACTGATTGATAACTCCACAACCGATGAAAATATTGTGTCAGCAAAATATATCTTGTGGCTGCATAAGGAATTTCATGCACACCTGCCGGATGATTTGCTTTGGGTTGAAAATCCGGATACTGGCAAAAAAGTGAAAGTGATTCCCGGCAAGTTTCGTGGCCGTGACGTAGTAGTTGGCCGCCATGTCCCTATTGAAGCTGAATTCATAAACCGGTTTCTTGAGCGCTATGAAGATGCTTACTGCATCGATCGGCTCGGGCGGATGGAAAGAGTAATCGCAACGGCGGCCTCTCATCACCGCTTGTTGTGGATACATCCCTTCATCGATGGCAATGGCCGTATCACACGGCTCATGTCACATGCCTATCTCAAACAGATTGGTCTTGGCAGCAGTTTATGGTCAGTCGCACGCGGGCTCGCCAGAAATGTAGAAGAATATAAAGCAACACTCAGTGCCGCTGATGCAGCTCGTCAGGGTGATTTGGACGGTAGAGGGAATTTGAGTCTGAAAGGATTAACCGATTTTTGCCTCTTCTTTTTAAGAACCTGTATCGACCAGGTCAAGTTCATGGAAAGTTTAATACGGCCATCAGAGATGCTGGGGCGTATGGAAATTTATATCCAGGAAGAAGTTAAAGCAAAACGCTTGCCGCAAGGTGCTTATGCCTTGTTAAGAGAAGCACTTTTAGCAGGGAATTTCGAACGAGGCCGGGCAATGGAATTGACGGGTTACAAAGAACGTCAGGCAAGGTCAGTACTCAAGGCGCTTCTGGATAAAGGGTTATTAACCTCTACATCAGAACGTGGCCCGGTTTCTTTGGATTTCCCTCAACCCGTTGTGGAAAGATTGTTCCCGGGGCTTTATCCCACTTAAAATGACTTTAAATCAATATTATTATAATTCTGCCATGTATATAATATGTACATCAGATAAAGAGGTTTTCATGCACCATGCAACAGAAACAATTTAAATACGTTATTTATCAAGAAGGCACCCACTATGTGGGTCAATGTCTCAATGTTGATGTTTCAAGTTTTGGCGTTACTATTGATGAAGCTGTATCCAATCTTAAAGAAGCGGTAGAACTATATCTGGATGATGAATTCGGTAAAACGGAATTTCATCAGGTCGGCAACGCCCTGATCGGCGAATCGGTAGTCAATGCCTAAGCTCCCTTCTTCCCAACACATTATTTCTATACTGAAACGAAACGGATTTGAACTGGTAAAGCAAAAAGGCAGTCACAAGAAGTTTCGCTCACCATCAGGCAGAACGGTCATTGTTCCTGATCCAAAAAAAGAAATCCCCATAGGTACATTCCTTTCCATCATCCGGCAATCAGGCTTGAATCGTTCAGATTTCGATTAAGCTAAAACAACAACTACTCGAAAATAAATCATTAAAAAACGTGGTCTGAGGCATCCCGGATTGTTGTCCGTTAATGCAGTCCAGACAATATCCCTAATGTGCTATTGCAAGACCTGACCCCGAATGTTCACCCCGCGTGACTTCCAGTCTTCCTGACTGGTGTCACTGTCCGGCCAGTACTTCCTCTGCACGGGCGCTCAGCGGGACAAACATTCACTGGATGTTTATCTCTTCCGCTTTGCCCACCCATGTCGATGAGTCCCACGTCATTGAGATAGAGATGCCCGGTAAAGCTCCTCTTGCCATGCTAGCGAATTGTTAAAGAACAAAGAAAAAATAACAACTGATTAAAAATAAATCACTCCGGCCCCGATCTATTGGTGATGACACAATCCACCGAGGGCAATATCACACTGAATTTCCAGGGCACGGACATTCATGAATTTATCAAAGCCATACTGGGAGATGTCCTGCAACTGAATTACATGATCGACCCCAAAGTGGCTGGAACAGTCACCATAGAAACGACAAATCCCGTCAGCAACCAGGAATTACTTCCCTTGATCGAGGGGATCCTCGCCGTGAACGGTGCAGTTCTTGTTAACGATCATGGTTTATACCGGGTGCTGCCCAAGGCCGGCGCCATCAAGGGCAATCTCTCCCCCACTTATCAATCCGATACCACGACCGGTGGCTATGGGGTACGTATTATTCCGTTGACCTATATCGCCGCACAGGAGATGCAGAAAATCCTGGAGCCGTTTCTGCCCGACAGCAGCAGTGTACGCATCGATCCACAACGCAACCTGCTTATCCTGAGTGGCACACCACAGGAACTGAATAATCTGCAGGAGACCGTTGATATTTTTGATGTGGATTGGCTGCGCGGGATGTCGGTGGGCTTATATCCGCTCGATCACGTCGATCCTAAAACCCTGAAATCGGAACTGGATGCGATCCTGGCCGATACAGATGGCAACCAGGGTGGGCAATTACTCGGCGGACTGGTCAGAACAGTGGCCATTGAGCGGCTGAATTCCATTCTGCTGATTAGCTCGACGGCAAACGCACTGCGCGAAACGGAATTATGGATATACCGGCTGGACCGGCCCGGCGAACAAGTGGGTCAACGTCTTTATGTCTACAAACTGGATAATGCCAAGGCCGTTGAGATAGCGGAGATATTGGGACACATCTTTGGCGGAAGTTCAGCCAAATCGGTGACAAACAAAACAACACCTTCTCTGGCTCCAGGCACGACACCCGTAGAGATCAGCTCAGGCGCCATTCCTGACGAACAGATATCAACTGAATCCGCGATGGCGCTTCCCTCTTCGATCAGAGAAACCGGGGCAACACTACCCTCCAATGGCACCGTTAAGATCATTGCCGATGACGTTCGTAACGCACTGGTGGTGATGGCGACACCTTCCGATTACAAAATGGTGGAAGCTACGATCAAAAAACTGGATATCGTGCCGCTTCAGATCTTGATTGAAGCGAGTATTATTGAAGTCACGCTGTCCGATGATCTGAATTATGGGGTGGAGTGGTTCTTTAAAAATAACTTTGGTAGTAAAGGGGGCCGTGGCACTCTTGATCTGGGAGAGGCTGGTCTGGCTGCATTGGCCCCTTCCTTCTCCTATACCATAGTCGATAGTGCGAATAATGTCCGGCTGGCGCTGAATGCATTGGCGGCAGAGTCGTCAATAAATGTATTGTCTTCGCCGTCATTAATGGTGCTGGACAATCAAACAGCAAAGATTAATGTCGGTGATGAAATTCCCGTACCTACACGACAATCAGTGAGCAATATCGATCCCAATGCGCCGACTGTGAATGAGATCCAGTTCCGCAAGACGGGTGTGACCTTGACGGTTAAACCGCGTGTCAATAGCAGCGGCCTGGTCACCATGGAAATCAAACAGGAAGTCAGCAATGCCGTGAGAACAACGACCTCCAGCCTGGATGCCCCAACGATTCAACAGCGTGAAATTGAAAGTGTGGTGGCCATCAATTCCGGGGAAACCATCGTTCTGGGTGGCCTGATTCAGGACTCCAAGACGAACAACGAAAGTGGCATCCCGGGACTTTACAAGATTCCCCTGATTGGAAAATTATTTGGCCAGACCACAAATGAATTGCGCCGGACGGAATTACTGGTACTGCTGACACCCCGTGTCGTGCGCGATAAAAATGAAGCAAGGGATATCACCGATGAATTCCGCCGTAAACTGAAAGGCATACCCCCACTGGAAACCTTGCCGGTTGAATCAGACAAGGATAAAGCCTCCTGAAATTCTTTCAGTTTTTTTTCTATACTTGTCAGTAAACAAACTTATTTCATAGATTTATTCACAATATAAGAATATTGGTCTTGAATTCAAGTGAACTACCACCGGCTGCAAGCCGGTGGCTTCAAACTTGGCCAGCTTGAAGCTGGCTAACACCCCCTTCTCCCTCTGGGAGAAGGGGGCGATGATGCCTACATGGA
>JBCKWI010000024.1:0-22471 GCA_038922795.1 Gammaproteobacteria bacterium | reverse complement strand
TATCCAGGAATGGTACCGGTGGACTGAAAAGATATCCCTGAAACTGATCACACCGCAACAACTTGAGCAGGTTCGCCTGTTCCAGCGTTTCCACACCTTCCGCGATGACCAGTAGATTCAGTGAATGGGCCAGCGAAATTATTGCGGAAACGATACTGGTATCATCAGGACTGCAGAGCATATTGGTGATAAATGCACGGTCGATCTTGAGTGCAGTGACCGGGAGCTTGCTGATGTAGCTTAACGATGAGTAACCTGTGCCGAAATCATCAATGCTGATGCCTATTCCATCGTCCCTGAACAGCTTGAGCTTTTTGATACTCTCTTCCAGATTTTCCATAATCAAGGTTTCGGTGATCTCAAGTTCCAGGCTGCTACCATTGCTGGAATATTGCTTAAGCACGCCGTTGATCTGGGGAACGAAGTCATTTTGCCTCAGTTGCACAGGAGATACATTGACCGAGATGGGGGGTGCAGGCAGGCCTTTATCAAGCCAGCGATGGTAATCCTGCTTTACCCTGTTGACAACCCATAAGCCGACATCAAGAATCAACCCTGTTTCTTCCAGTAAAGGAATGAATTTGCAGGGAGGCACTATTCCTTCACTACTGTTCCAGCGGATCAGGGCTTCCAGTCCGCAGATACTGTTGTTTACCAAATCGATCTTGGGCTGATAAAAAACCACAAATTCGTCCTTTTCCAGGGCCTCTCTCAATCTGTTTTCCAATGTGAGTTTTTCCGCAATGAACGCATTCATGTCACGGGCATAAAAAAGGTATTTTTTATCTCCACGTTTTGCGTTTTTCAATGCAGCCTCTGCATTTTTCATGAGTGTTTCGGCATCATGACCATCAGCCGGAGCGACCACCACGCCCACCTTGATTGAGATCTTGATTTGCTGGTTCTCAATAATATGAAGAACCTGAAGAGCGGGGACGAGTTTTTCCTCCAGAAAACGGGCTATTTCCGCTGTACTGCCCATACCGGTGAGCAGCACTGCGAATCTGTCTGCATCAACATGCGCCACATGATCCGGCTCCGGGACAACCTCCCGGAGTTTGCCGGCAATCTCCTTCAGCAGCCGATCACCTGCATGCCTGCCGAAGACTTCATTGATATATGTAAATTTGTCTATGTCTATCAATAGCATGCTGACAATGCTACCTTTTTCAGTTGCATGCAGTGCCTGTATGAGGCGATCGCTGAACAGGCTGCGATTGGGCAATCCAGTCAACAGATCATAATAGGCCAGATAGTTCAGTTGCTGCTCTTTATCGATGTATTCGAGGGCAAATGAAATATCCGCCGCCATATCCCTCAGCAGCTTCATTTCATCTTCGTCAAAAGCGCCAATCTCATAGCTGTAGAGGGTAAATGTCCCGATGGCTTTATCACCCACCGACAGTGGCAACACTGCAAATGACTGGAACCCGCGTTCTATCAGTTCGCGCCGGTATTGGATACCCGGTGTAACAGCCACGTTATCACTGATGACCGGTTTGTTCTCACGCAGGGCGTGGCTGACCAGATTCTGTCCTTCCACCCTGTCTTCCCTGACGGAAAAACTGACAGTGTCCAGATACCCCTGATCTGCGCCGCTTTTTGCAATGGGGGTTATCTCCCCGGTATCCTGATTCGCCAGCCCGATCCAGGCAAACTCAAAATTACCATCATCAACAGCAATCCGGCAGGCTTCATGACACAGTGCTTCCCTGTCATGTATCCGCACAATGGCATGGTTAATACCGACCAGCACATTGCGGATCCAATCCAGACGATCAATTTTCAATTGCTGTTCATGACGCTCGGTAATATCCATCATAGCGCCTATCATACGGAACCCCTTGCCTGCATCATCACGCATCACAAAACCACGATCATAGACATAGGCATAGGATCCGTCGCGGCGCTGGAACCGGTATTCATCATTCCAGTACTGGCCATTTCCCTCGATAACCTGGTAGATGCCATTCTTTACAATTTCCCTATCATCCGGATGCACACGGTTGACCCGGAAATTGATATGCAGCTCGATTTCGTCATCCTGGTATCCGAACAGGGTCTTGAATGTATCATTCCACCAGAGATGGTCCGTGTTCAGATCCCAGTCCCATATTGCATCATTGGTCGCCCGCGATATGGTTTCAAACCGATCTATATTCAGTCTGAGTTCATCCTCCATCCGTTTGCGCTCGGTAATATCGGTCCCAACGGCCAGTACCATGTCTGCCCGGCCATCAGCTGAAATAATCGGGCTCATGACCGTCTGCAACCAGCGGGTATTACCGTCTACGTCTTTAATTTTTACTTCGGGGTAGAACTTCTCGCAGCGTGTATCCATCACCTCAAGTTCATCCTGCTGATATTGTTCATTCATTTTAGAACTTGGAATGAAATCAGCATTTGTTTTACCCAGGAGATGTTCAACTGTCACTCCGAATACCCTGGCCAATGCCTTATTGGCCAGTATAAACCGCCCTTCCCTGTCTTTTACAAAAATCGTATTCTTGTCGAGATCAATCACTTTGCGGAAAAATGCGCGCTGTTCCCCGATTTCCTGCTCTGCCTTTTTCTGTAATTGCCGCAGTTCCGACTCTTCCAGTGCCCGTTCTACTGCAACAGCGAGGTGCGGAAGGTTGGTTTTCAAGACAAAATCAGTCGCACCGCCTTTAAGGGATTCAATGGCATTTTCTTCACCTATGATTCCCGAAACGATAATGAAGGGCGTGCCGGGGGCAAGTTCCTGGCTTAGTGTCAGGGCATGCTGACCATCAAAATTTTCAGAAAGAAAAAAATCGGACAAAATGATATCAGGCCTGAATTCGGCCAATTCCCGGCGCAGGTCCTTTTCATTGTCCACCAGCTGGAAAGTGCAAACAAACCCTGCTTTGCGCAACTCCCGCAGTTCAAGCTCTGCATCCGTTGCGACATCTTCCACCATTAAAACTCTGATTTCCCGGTTCATGGGCTTCCTCTCCCTGTTTTGGACTATAACGGGGGTGCTTTGTTAATCAACATCCAGTAAAAACCAGCATTCGACACCGTTTCCATAAACTTCTTGAAATCCACCGGTTTAACGATGTAACTATTGGTCCCCAGCTTGTAACTTTCCACGATATCATTCTCTTCTTGTGACGAAGTTAGCATGACTACCGGGATATTTCTGGTAACGGGGTCTGATTTTATCTTTCCAAGCACTTGTATGCCGTCCACCTTGGGCAGCTTCAAATCCAGAAGAATGAGCCTGGGACCATTTATCAGCGAACGCTTCACGTATTTCCCGGTACAGAAAATGAACTCCAGCGCTTCGGCGCCATCCTTTACCCAATATACTTTATTCACCAGGTTAAACGTTTTCAGGGCGCGTGCCGTCAATTCATAATCGTTGGGATTATCTTCCACTATCAGTATTTCCACCTGTTCGATATCGTCAGTCATTTATTTCCCCCTGGGTAACGAGAAATAGAATGTTGCACCTTCGTTAATCTTGCCTTCTGCCCAGACACGCCCGCCATGACGGGTAATGACACGTTTTATGATCGCCAAGCCAATGCCCGTACCCGGAAAATCCTCCAGCCGGTGCAAGCGCTGAAAGACGGAGAAGAGTTTGTTGTAATACTGCATGTCAAAACCGGCGCCATTGTCCCTGACGTAATAAACAATCTCTGATCCATCGCTATGTCCACCAACTTCAATAATGGATTCCGCGCATGCGCTGCTGTATTTCACTGCATTGGACAGGAGATTCATCCAGACCTGGCGGATTAATGAGCGGTCTGCCCTTGCCTCTGGCAACGGATGGGCAACGAACCTCACTGATTTGGCTGTGCCGGATTGGTCCTGCAGTTCTTCATAAACCTCTTTGACCAGGTCATTCATATTAATCTGCATGGGTTTGATGGCCTGCCGGCCCAGCCGGGATAAAGCCAGGAGATCATCGATCAGCATATTCATCCTTCTGGCATTGTCCTTCACAACGGCGAGCAAACGTCGACCTTCTGCATCCAGCTTGTCCCCTTGCTCTTCAGCGAGTATCTGGGAAAAACCCTCAATGGCCCGCAAGGGTGAGCGCAGATCATGTGAGACGGAATAACTGAAGCTTTCCAGTTCTTTATTGGTAGCTTCCAGTTGTTGTGTGCGTTCAGCGACCCGGCGTTCCAGTTCCGACATGACCCGGCGGTCCTCTTCGGCCTGCTGGCGCTGGCGGAGTATGCGGATTGCGAGCCATATAACAAGAATGCAGAACGACAGGATCAAGACATATCCGGTCATAATCCTGTTCAATTGTTTATCCTTGAATTCGAAAGTGGTCCGGACCGGTTGCTGCGCTATCACACCCCAACCATACTCAACAGGCATGTAGGCGGAAACGCGTTGTTCTTTTTCAATGGGATTATAGGAAATTTCAACGTTTGCCTTTCCTTGTAATACTTCCTGCACAATCGGGACTTCAGAGAAGCTGATAATCTCACCCTGAGCGGGATATTTGGGATGAAATGCCAGTTGCCCCTTGCTGTCAACGACATACACAAACCCGCCGGGCCCGACATCTATCGTCTTTACCCATGTAAAAAATGCCTCCAGGTCCGTATGCAACACCAGTATTCCGAGGGGATTGTCGTCAGAGTCTTTGATCGGAATGGCGACAGCAAACACATTCCGTTGCGGGGCAGCGGCCCTTTTATAGACCGGTGAAATATAAGGTTCCCAGTTCCGGCTGACACCTGTATACCAGTCACGATATGAAAAATCATTTCCCACAACACCCGGCAGTTCCGGAATATTTGCCATAAGTATTCCATCGATATCTGCGAGAAAAAGTCTTTCAACAAACGGGAAATCTTTTGGCACATCCTTCAGGATTTGAGCGGCCTCAACCCATTTTTCTTCGGTGACAAGTTTACGGAACTGCACGCGTGTCGCCAGTGCTATACCAATCCCTGTCATGCGATCGAATTTTTCCGTCAGGGTCGCCGCGGCGAGTTCAGCGATGGAAAGTCTTCTGGATAAAGCCGAGTCAGTCAGTTCCTGATCGATGGACCGGTAACTTTGCAGCGCGAGGACAATAAATACGGAAAAGATCAATGCCAGAAAAGCATAAACAGGCCACACACTTTCAGGCTTGGCCAGATCAGCACTGTCAATTTTTGAGCCGGGTGTGTCCATAGTTCCCTGTTCCCTTAAGACTTATAAAAACCAGCAGTGAATCTACCGGTTATCTGCCCAGATCAATTTTTGATTGTACAAAGAAAAATCAGAATGTGTCTGAATACTATAAAGTTTAGTTGAAGCACCAGAAATCTGCAGAATGAAACAGGGAGTTAATACCTGATTCAGGACAAATGGTGCATTGCACAACCATGATCCATTCCAACCTGAATTATTAGACAGGGAATTCTGATCATTACATCTCTTGTGTCGCTTTTTCAGTCGTGACAGACAACCGGTGTATGAGCGTACGCAAAAACACCTTCAGGAACCTTACCTGACAATTCAATGAAACCTGGGAGATGACCGTGGAATTAATCTTCAGTAGAGCTGTTTTACCTTCAGATTTGATGCTGGCCGTGCGTTTGGTCTTGGCCAGATAACCCATTTCCCCAAAACAGTCGCCTTTCCCCAGGGTGCGGATAGGTTTGTTATTTTTGCTGACGGTTACCTTGCCTTCGGCCAGGATGTAGAAACAATCATCCAGTTCACCTTCGACAATAATATCATCACCAGCATCATAGTCCTGCCAGGTACTGGCACGCAGAATCTCCCACAACTCTGCGTCGGGGAAACCCTGGAAGAATTCCAGTTTTTTGATGGCGTTGAATTTTTCCTGTTCGCTAATGTCTTCCTGTGGCCCTTCCAGGGCATCAAAGGCCTTGCTGAGATCAGTTGCCAGATCCAGTCCCATGGAATAGCGGTTCTTGATATCCTTTTGCAAGGCCCGGTTGACTATCGCCTGGAGCGATTCCGGAATATCCTGCCGGACATCACGCAACGGCATGGGCTCTTCATTCAATATCCGGTTGACCAGCCGGGAAAAATTATCTGCAACAAAGGGATGCTTGCCGGTCAGCAATTCATACATCACGATCCCGAGGGAGAAGAGGTCCGACTGCCCGGTAATGAAATCTTCCTTGAGTTGCTCAGGAGACATGTAGCGCGGGGAACCCATCATGCCCACCGGTTGGGTTTCAGTGGAATCCGGCTTGTTGATATGGGCAATACTGAAATCACCAATCTTGATATCCACATCTTCGGTAACCAGGATATTGGAGGGTTTGATATCACGGTGCACAACGCCCTGGCGATGAGCATAGTCCAGGGCCTTGGCACATTTAAATATGACTTCGACCACCTTTTCAATTGGCAGGGAATTTTCCGGGGTACAATATTTCTTTAATGTTTCGCCGCCCTTGATATATTCCATGATGATGTAACAGATCTCCTGATCTACGCCGGCATCAAAGATACTGATGATATTCGGATGGGTCAGACTGCCTGCGGTACTGGCCTCATTAAAGAACATCTTCCGGTAGCGTTGTCCGGATTCGGGATCGTTAAGTGATTCAGCCAGCGCAACCTTGATGGCCACCTGGCGATCGACATACGGGTCATAGCCCAGATAGACAATACCCATGCTGCCACGGTCAATCTCTTCCGCAACCTCATACTTGCCCAGCCGTTTGGGGATTTTGTCCATATTTGCTTAAGAACCTATCGGATTATCTTCCTATGGTACCTTGTAATTGAAAAGATATTTCCTTTTAGTTTAAGCATTTTAGCCGGGATTATTCAAATATCATATAAGATGTTGCGTCAATTAGTATGGTATTAACAATTTAAACGGTAACGGTCCCGGATACCCCTTGTTACACTATTTGTTGAGTATTTGGGTTGTCATCGAAAAAAACTAGTGCCAAACTTACTGCCAGGAAGCAGAAACGTAAATACGTCCCGGACAGAACAATAACGATATTCAGAGGAGGCCAGCCGTGACTACCACTATCCGTCAAATTCTGGATGAAAAGGGTTATCACATACATTCCGTTGCACCGGACACAATAGTATATGATGCAATTAAACACATGGGTGAAGCCGGGATCGGTGCATTGCTGGTCATGGCGGATGGCAAACTGGCTGGCATCTTCTCCGAACGTGATTATACGCGCAAGATAGTGCTGATGAACCGCTCGTCCAAAGATACCAAAGTCAGCGAAATCATGACAGCTAAGGTCCTGTACATGACTGCAGACCAGACTACGGATGACTGCATGGCAGTGATGTCAAAACACCATATCCGTCATCTGCCTGTTGTAGAAAATGACAAACCTATCGGTATGTTGTCCGTGATGGACGTCATGAGGAATGTCCTCATAGAGAAGGAATTCATCATCTCCCAACTGGAAAACTACATCAGTGGCACAGGATAATACAGAATCTTGCAATATTTATCTTCATCACTGCCTGACTGCTGATTGTCTGATTATTTATCTATGAACTCCCGCGATGCCGGGGTCTGTTAAATACTTCTATGCGCCTTACGGATACGCCTGCCTGGCATAAACTCCAGCAACATCAGCAGAACATTTCCGGCATTCATATGCGTGATATGTTTGCTGCCGATCCGGACAGGGCCAACCGCTTTTCAATCGAACTGGATGGCATCTACATCGATTATTCCAAACATCGCATCACTTCTGAAACTCTGGATTTATTATTTTCTCTGGCCGGTCAATCGGATTTAAAAAACCGTATTGATGAATTGTTTAATGGCTCCCTATTGAATCTCTCCGAACAACGACCCGCCTTGCATACAGCTTTAAGGTCTCCGGCAGGAAGTTCCATTAAGGCCGGTAATACAGATATCAGCAGACTCATACATGATGAACTCTCGCGTATGGAGCAATTTGTAAACAGGCTTCGTGCAGGGGAAATAAAAGGATATAGCGGTAAATCAATAAACACATTGATTAATATTGGTATTGGTGGCTCCGATCTAGGGCCACGGCTGGCATGTGATGCATTGAAAGATTTCAAAACATCAACATTATCTGTTCATTTTGTGGCCAATATTGATGCACGCGAAATCAATGCTGCCCTATCCGGTTCTGATCCTGAAACGACAGTGTTCATAGTGTCTTCGAAGTCTTTCAACACAGAAGAAACATTAACCAATGCGAAAACCGCAAGACAATGGTTGATTGAGCAGGGTTGTAATGAACCCGCAAAGCACTTTATTGCCGTTACCGCAAATATTACAGCCGCTGAAAATTCCGGCATACCTTCAGAAAATATTTTTAAAATATGGGACTGGATAGGTGGACGATATTCCGTCTGGTCTGCTATTGGCCTGCCAGTAGCGGCCTCTACAGGCATGGATAATTTTTGCGAGTTTCTGGCCGGTGCGCATTGTATGGATGAACATTTTCATACCCGGCCACTGGAGCAGAATATCCCGGCAATACTCGGTCTGCTGGATATCTGGTATATCGATTTTTTCAATGCCCGAACTCTGGCCATTATTCCCTATGATCAGTCATTACACTATTTACCGGGTTATCTCTCGCAATTGATTATGGAAAGTAACGGCAAAAATATTGACCAGGATAACCAGCCTGTTGACTACAATACTTCAGCTGTCATCTGGGGGAACGTGGGCACCAATGCGCAACATGCATATATGCAATTATTGCATCAGGGCACGCATCTCACACCTGTGGATTTTCTGTTGGGCATGAATCACAGTGAGGACCAGAAAGAACATCAGAATATATTAGTTGCCAACTGCATTGCCCAGGGAGAAGCCTTGATGGCAGGCAACAGTCATATACATAGCGAAAACAAACCGGATTATAAAAATATACCGGGCAACAACCCCAGTACCACCATCATGTATGGTCAATTAACGCCATATACATTAGGCATGTTGCTGGCGATGTATGAACACCGGACATTTGTACAGGCCTCAATTTGGAATATAAATCCGTTTGACCAATGGGGCGTTGAACTGGGCAAGAAGATTTCAGCTTCAATCAAAGAAGAACTGGCCAGACAGAACACGAACACTGCTCATGACTCGTCTACTGTTAATCTGATTAAGCGCTATTTGAATTATAAATAATCAGATAAAATATTTAACTATGGAGATTACGGAGCACACAGAGAAAAGAAAGGCGAAGTTTCAAGACTAACGTTCGTGGTTTTACCCATCCTGAGTAATAACTTTGTGCGTGGTCAATGACAGGCGTTTCACCAGGGTGCGCAAAAACACCTTGTTAAAATGTAACTGGCATCCCACTGATAATTGATCTATCAATGTTCCATTGATCTTCATTAATCTCACATAATCCTTGGCACGTATAGTTGCGGTCCTTTGCATGTTCGCGAGATAACCCATTTCGCCGAAACAATCACCTTGTTGCAGGCCGCCAACCACCTTGTTATCCCGCACAACTTCTACAGCACCCGAGGTGATCACAAAAAAGGCATCATCAATATCACCTTCTACGATAATCTCACATCCGGTTTCATATTCCTGCCAGTTACAGGCACGTGTGATCTCCCATATTTCCGCTTCTGAAAAATCCTGGAAGAATTCCAGTTGCTTGACCAACAGAAATTTCTCCTTCTCGGCCAGGTCTTCCTGTGGTTGTTCAAGATAATCAAACGCAAGGCTCAAATCGCCTGCCAGATTCAGGCCCATCTTGTAACGCCTGGCGGTGTCCTTTTCCAGGCAGTGATATACAATCTTTTCCAGTATCTCGGGCACGTCTGAACGATAGGTACGTAACGGCGGCTGTTTCTCGTTGATAATCTTATGTATCAACCGGGAAAAGCCATCCGCAATAAATGGATGTTTCCCGGTAATCAGTTCATACATGACGATGCCCAGCGAAAACAGATCGGTCTGGTGCGTGATTGTGTCTTCCTGCACCTGTTCCGGTGACATATAACGTGGCGACCCGACAAAGCCCATAGGCATTGTTGCCGCAGTATCCGCGGTCATTATGTGGGCAATACTGAAATCACCAATCTTGACATCCATATCATTGCTTACAAGAATATTGGTGGGCTTGATATCACGATGAATGACGCCTTCACGGTGTGCGTAGTCCAGGGCCTTGGCGCATTTAAAGATGATCTGGACGACCTGCTCATAGGGCAACAGGTTGTCAGAAGCACAATATTGTTTCAGTGTCTTGCCGGATTCAACCAGTTCCATGACGATATAACAGGATTCGCCATCCACCCCGGCATCGAGGATCTCGATAATATTGGGGTGTTTTAATTTACCGGCGGTATGGGCCTCATTGAAAAACATTTTGCGGTAACGTGCACCCGCTTCGGGATTTTTCAGGGCCTCACTGCGTGCCACCTTGACTGCGACCTGGCTATCAGAGAACGGATCATAGCCCTGATACACCACACCCATACTGCCACGGCCTATCTGTTTTTTGATTTCGTACTTGCCGAGTTTTTCCGGAACGTTGGACATGCTGGATATGAGGTATTGATAATTATTCTATATAATCGTATTTTCAGTAAGTTATATTACAATATTACTGTAAAGTGATATAGCTGGATAGCGTTAAGTGGGTTTCTGGCTATGAATGAGCAGCACTGACGTAACCGGAATTTTCGATGCTTACACTCAATACAATAAACTCTGAAACGCCGGGGACGTCTCTATTTATCCTGATCCTATGAAAACCGTTTTACTTGCCGCCGGTATCGGACAGCGTCTCGGTAAAATTTCTGGCAACAAACCCAAATGCCTGCTCCAGTTTGATGGCATCAGCCTGTTGCAACGGCACCTTATAATTCTGCACCATTACGGAATCACCGGAATTATTATCGTCACGGGTTATCAGGCAAATTTGATTGAACAGGAGGCGGGCAAAAGTGAGGCTGCCAATCACATACAAATAATACACAACCCGGCTTATGAGAAAGGCAGCAGCATCAGCATGCTGACCGGGCTGGAGGCATTGGCGGCTGATAATGATTTTCTGCTGATGGATGCTGATGTGCTTTATGATCACCGGATTATTGAACGTTTGATCAGGACCGGCAATAAAAACTGTTTCCTGCTGGACAGGGATTTTGAACCGGGCGAGGAACCAGTCAAGCTCTGCGTACGTAATGGGCGACTCATAGAGTTCAGAAAAAAAATCGATGATAATTTACACTTTGATTATCAGGGGGAATCCGTCGGTTTTTTCCGTTTTACAAGAGACACCGCAGACAGGCTTGTTCAGATAGCAAATGAGTATCTGCAACGCGGAGAGGATAAACAGCCTTATGAAGAATGTATCCGTGATCTATTGCTCTCGAACCCGGATAGTTTCGGATTTGAGGATATTACCGGTTTGAACTGGATAGAGATTGATTTTCCCGATGACGTGGGCAAGGCAAAAAATAATATTCTTCCGAATATTTTACAATTGAAATAAATATGGCAACGTTACCAATAGATATCAACGCATTTGGCAAATGCACGCAATTAAGACAATTGCTGACATCGCCAAAACTCGAATTTATCATGGAGGCCCATAACGGGATCTCGGCGCACCTGATGGAAGAAGCCGGGTTCAAGGGGATTTGGGCCAGCGGCCTTGCAATCTCCGCGCAATACGGTGTGCGTGACAGCAATGAGGCAAGCTGGACCCAGGTCGTGGATATGCTGGAATTCATGTCTGATGCAACGCGTATTCCGATTCTGCTGGATGGCGATACCGGTTATGGTAATTTCAATAACATGCGCCGTCTGGTGAAGAAACTGGAACAACGCAAGATTGCAGGTGTCTGCATAGAAGACAAGCAATTCCCCAAAGTCAACAGTTTTATTGATGGTGAACGCCAGCCGCTTGCCGATATGAATGAATTCTGTGGCAAGATCAAGGCCGGCAAGGACAGCCAGGATGATCCTGATTTTTGTATTATTGCGCGCGTTGAAGCATTGATTGCCGGCTGGGGCATGAGTGAGGCATTGCGGCGTGCCGAGGCTTATCACGAAGCGGGCGCGGACGGGATACTGATCCATAGCAAACTTTCCAAACCGAAAGAAATCCTGGAATTCACACGCGAATGGGCTGGCCGTTCCCCGATCATTATTGTGCCGACAACGTACTACAGCACACCCACGGAAGTATTTCGCAATGCAAATATCAGTATGGTCATCTGGGCCAACCATATGATCCGCGCCTCAGTCGCCGCCATGGAAAGAACCAGCAAGGAAATTTACAAGAGTGAATCAGTCGCCAACATAGAAGACAACATTGCGCCGGTGAAAAGGATCTTCGCATTACAGGGCGCGGACGAACTGACACAGGCGCAGGAACGTTATCTGCATCCCGGACAATCCGAAGCACATGCCATTGTGCTTGCCGCCAGCCGCGGCAATGCCCTTTATGAATTAACGCATGACCGTCCCAAGGTCATGCTCACTATCGGTGGCAAGACCCTGTTGCGCCGCCTGGTCGATGAATTCAAGAAACAGAATATCAACCACACTACTGTAGTCGCGGGTTACAAGTCCGGGACCATCGACACCAGTGGCATCAAACTGTGCATTAATACTGAATATGATTCCACAGGTGAATTGCACTCACTGCTCTGCGCCAGAGAAGATTTCCACGACAACATGATTATCATTTATGGCGATCTGTTGTTCAGGGGATATATCCTGGCTGACTTGCTGGACACCTCCGGTGAGATTGTCATCGTGGTTGATTCAACCCTTGAAAGCAGTCATATCAGCGGTTCACCGGATTATGTTTATTGCTCAAAACCGGATGACCGTGGCATGTTCAGCCAGGATATTGATCTCCTGCACATTTCTGGGAGTCAGGTGGCAGAAGCCGGCAAACCCGCCGGGCGCTGGATTGGCATGCTACGCATACAGGGCAAAGGTCTGGAATGGTTAAACAACGCCCTGACCGAATTACAGAAACAGGATGATTTTTCAAAACTGACCATCCCCGATCTGCTGAATTATCTGGTCAAGACCGGCCATCCAGTCAAGGTGCATTATATTCATGGTCACTGGCTGGATGTGAATACGATTGAAGATATCGATCGCGCCGGTGACTTCACCAAGAACTGAAATAACCACGAGACTCCCTCTCCCGCCGGGAGAGGGATGGGGTGAGGGAAAGGAAAATTCAATAAACATTTTTTAATGTTCAATTCATAACAGACTATCCATAAATGTCATGATCGAAGCAGAAGAATTCGTTGAGACTGCGCGCAAATCAGGTATCAAACGCTATACCGGCGTGCCTTGTTCATTTCTGACACCATTCATTAATTATGTAATCAATAACGATACGCTGGAGTATGTTTCATCTGCGAACGAAGGTGATGCGCTGGCGACGGCGGCTGGTGCTGCTATTGGCGGGGAACGTTCCATTGTCATGATGCAGAACTCCGGCCTGGGCAATGCGGTAAGTCCCATTACCTCGCTGGCCTGGGTATTCCGCATCCCGATGATCATCATTACCACACATCGTGGAGCGCCTGGTGTCAAGGATGGGCCCCAACATGAATTGATGGGACAGATCACCGGCGAATTGTTCGATACCATGCAGGTGCCCTGGGAAACCTTCCCGAATGAAAGTGCCGCCATACAACCGGCCCTGCAGCGTGCCCTTGACTATATGCAAAAGGAACAACGGCCTTATGGATTCATCATGCGGAAAGGTACTGTCAATGCCCATAAATTAAAAAAGAATTCCATCGCGGATGTTTCCAGCAGGAAAACAAAACGCAAACATTTTGAAACAAACAAGGACAACCCCGGCAGGAGTGAAGTGCTTAATCGTATTATCAGCCTGACACCTGAAGCGGAAACTGTCGTCATTGCCACCACGGGTTACACCGGCCGGGAATTATTCGCCATTGCTGATCGGTCCAATCAACTCTACATGGTGGGTTCCATGGGTTGCGCATCATCGCTGGGTCTGGGACTGGCACTGGCAAGACCGGATTTACAAGTTGTGATTATTGATGGTGATGGCGCGGCACTCATGCGTATGGGCAATTTTGCCACGATAGGCAGTTATGCCGGCAACAATCTCACTCATATCTTGCTGGATAACGAGGCCCATGATTCGACAGGCGCCCAGGCAACCGTTACCGGAAATGTGCGTTTCGCCGAAATTGCCGCGGCCTGTGGTTATGCAGCAAGTTTTGATGGTAACGATATACTAATGCTGGATGAATTATTCTCCCTGAAGGGAATCAACGGACCACGCTTTGGTCACCTCAAGATCAAAACCGGCACCATGGAAAATCTGCCGCGTCCCAATATAACACCTGCTGATGTACTACGGCGATTGATGCAACATATCGGGAGTAGCTTCTGATGAAAAAAGAGATTCTGCTCAATCCCGGCCCGGTAAATCTGAGTCAACGTGTACGCAAGGCGTTATTACGTCCTGATCTATGCCATCGCGAACCGGAATTCATCAAACTTCAGAATACAATCCGCGCCAATCTTTTAAAGGCCTATAACCTTTCCGGAAAAGACTGGGCTGCTGTATTACTCACCGGCTCCGGGACCTTGGCCATGGAGGCCATGCTGACCAGCATGGTGCCGGATAATGGTCATGTACTGATCATCGAAAATGGCGTGTATGGCGAACGCATGAGCCGTATGGCCGAGATCCATCATATCAAACATACGAAACAGCATCATGGCTGGGGTGAGCTGATTGATCTCAAGGCACTGGAAAAGATCATCCATCAGAATAATTTTTCACATGTCGCGGTGATTCATCACGAAACGACTACTGGCCGTTTAAACAACCTTCAGACCATTGCGAAGATTTGTTCCGGCAAAAATATTCCCCTACTCGTCGATGGTGTCAGCAGTTTCGGTGCCGAGTTGATCAAATTTAAAGAATGGAACATCGCCGCCTGTGCCGCCACCGCGAATAAATGCCTGCATGGCGTGCCCGGTAACAGTTTTGTAGTCGTAAACCGCGACGCCATTGTACAAACCAGCGTCACACCACGTACGCTTTATCTTGATTTGAAAAAATATCTCCAGCAACAGGACGCCAATGGCACGCCCTTCACCCAATCCGTGCAATGTTTCTACGCACTGGATGAAGCTTTGAAAGAACTCAAAGATAAAGGTGGCTGGAAACAACGGCAGAAACAATATCTGGAACACATGAAGATCATCCGCGACGGTTTGATCAAACTTGGTATTCAACCACTGATTGATGAAAAAGATTGTTCTTGCGTTTTACATGCCTATCACTTGCCCAAAGGAATCTCATACACGAAACTGCATGATGCCCTGAAGAAACAGGGTTTTGTGATTTACGCCGGTCAGGGTGATCTGGCCGAAACCATGTTCCGGGTATCGGCGATGGGGGCGATTACCAGGGCTGATATGCAGCGTTTTGTTAAAGCAATGGAAAAGATTGTTAAAAAATAATCCAGTCAGTTTGATTCAACCGTGTTACAAACTTTAACAGCGATTTGAAATTCGAATGGGATGCCGACAAAGCTGCTGAGAATTTACGAAAGCATGGTGTTTCGTTCGATGAAGCCACGACTGTATTCGGAGACACGTTAGCAGTCACTTACGCTGATCCTGAACATTCAGTTGGAGAATATCGATTTTTGACTTTTGGTCATTCCGCGCGAGGCCGTCTGATTGTGGTAGCGCATACAGACAGGGATGCTAAAATTAGACTAATATCAGCCCGGGAAATGACCCGAAAAGAGAGAAAAGATTATGAACAAATCTGATGAGTTAAAACCGGAATATGATTTAAAGTCCCTTGGTAAAGGGGTTCGTGGAAAATATTATGAGCAGTACCTGAAAGGTACAAATGTTGTAGTTATCGACCCTGATCTTACAAAAGCGTTTCCGGACACCAAGGCTGTTAACGACGCTCTTCGAGAAGTGCTGCACAACCGTGAGCGATCATCAACCTGACAACAGATTCAGTTTCCGCCTGATGGCGGGTTCACTGCTCCTTCGCATCCATGCGATCGCAGTATAAGTACATTCTTGTACAAAACTTTCCTTTGCATGCCCAAGACCATTTTGTCTGGAACAAAATGTGACCACGCGAAGCGTGGCCTGAAAGGTATGCCCCAGGGATGGTGCATATCAAAAAGTGACCAAAGAGAAGGGCACCCCTGACCGACTCGACCTGCGGTTCCCCTCGTCAATAACTCGTTATGACGGGCCGCGGACATTCAGCATCCCTGCTTCAGGTCCGCTCATTTTTGCATCCGGCAAAAATGACCCCATAACGACTTATCTCCTCGGCGAGTCTCAATGGGGTTTTAAAACATCTAATCTCGCAGACAACATATTCATGTGCTAATCTTTTCATAACCTAGCAGGGGAAAGGAGGCAGGGGGCAATATGAAAACTTTCAAAAATTCCGTAATTAACACACTATAATGTACGCCGTATAACATTAAAGTAAGAAACGTTCGTATAATCAACTGTTAGAAGGAGAATAAAGTCATGAGGGCCCTGCTTATTGGCGTTCACGCTTCTCGTTCCATTTACCGCCGCCGGTGCTGACCAGACATGGCATTGGACAGGCATAGACCTCACATCGACGCAAGACCCCCTGCGGTATCTTGACGCGGAAGTCGTAACGCACGGTAATAGCACGACGCTAATACTCCATCAGTACGGCGAAGGGTCTTCATTGGTGCTAGCGTGTGAGAACCAAGAAGCTTCGATTGTCTGCAAAAGCCGAGAAGGCACCGAGTTTCGAGGCTTCGTCCGGCCAGGAGTATATGAGGAATGTGTCGGCGGTGGCGCATCCAGCGGGGCAATTGCAATTGATGAGATTATCGGCAAGTGCAAAGCTGTCCCGAATCCAGTTCGCACTCTATTGATATTGCATAAAGAGAATGAGCTTCTCGTTATTAGCGATCGATGACGAGACATAACCATGCCCTCGACCAGAAGCCGGGGACGGAGCGCGGCTCCCTTTCTGGCGGTGCTGGTCAGGGCAATCGTAATATTTCTAAGAGACTTCCATTGTGAACATTTTTTCCGAAATTGCCCTGCGCTCAAAAAATGGAAGTAAACACCTAATCAAAGCAGTCCGCCATTTCTGCGACGACCATGCCGACTGGACGTTCGACGAAGCCGGGTCAAAGACATACTCGGAAAATCTATCTGATGATGTTGGGTGTGTAATTGTCTATAGAGCACACCGGTCGAAGCCTGGATTGGCGTTCTATGAATTCCAACCGGGTTATTGGAAACTGGCAAATATCGTTCCTAGCTGTAACCAGTTCAATTTCAACTACCGAGTACAATCAGATTGCCAGCGAGTTCTATAATTCCGTCAGGGAATGGAATCGCAAAAGCCGATCGGGCCTGCGGCTAACCAAATCGAAAACAGATTTGGGACTAGAAGACATTATTACTGCACCGATCCCTCTTAAGCTATTTAAGATTTTCTTGGGGAATTACCCGCTCAGCCACCATCCGAACGATGTCAATCGCTTAGACAGATTCATATGCGCTGTGTCGAGATTTTCTCGAAAACGGATCGCGTGGGATCACTTGGGTCAGTACTTGAAGGAAAAAGAGCACTGGCCGAAGCAAAACGTGGATTGGTGTTTGGAACGCATCCAAACCGGGCTTGAAATCATCAATGTGTACAGGAAATTCCACTAATCTATGACGAAACATAACAATCGCATCAAGAGCGACGCGCTGACGCGCGCGCCTTATGCGCATCGTTAAGTGCAAAAATACAATTTATACCAAGAAAATCGAATCAATAGTGTCAGTGTCGATGTATATTTATTCCCCCCTTTGCCATGCCGAGGAGGCGAGCTGTTTCAAGGTCAAATGACCATGGAAGGTCATTTGAGCTGACCTGAGACAGGATTTCGAATGTCAGCGACCGTAAGAAACAGATCGCTGACGAGGGAAGCCGAAGGCAATGACATCGGGGGTGCCCTTCTCTTTGGTGACTTTCTCTTGGGCACACAAGAGAAAGTCACACGCCATCAGGCGGAAGTGTTGGTAAAAAAATATCAATGTAGATATTTAATTGACTGGATGCCGGATCAAGTCCGGCATGACGAATTAGTGGGCTAATTTAATTCCTGAATCCGTAATCCCCCCAGAAACTCCCGGAAATTGACATCAATGGCCACTACACCCGCAATGTTGCCATGCTTGTCCCTGTAGGTGGCGGAGGCAGTGGGGCAAAATTCAACTGATAAATTAATCTATGTACAGCATGACTTGTAAAACATGATTACAAGCTATCAGATAGAATTATCAGGCACTTTTTATCTTCATATCGAGTCCGGTTTTTTTGTTGTATTGCCGGATAAACTCGAGCAGACCTTCCTTGTCGAGTCTGGCATCCTTCAGCATGTCTTCACGTGTGCCGTGATGGATTAGCCGGTCAGGTAATCCGTGATTAATAATAGGATGAGTAATGCCATGTGCGGCAAGTACTTCGTTCACCGCACTGCCCGCACCACCCTGGACCACATTCTCTTCAATTGTCACCAGCAGATCATGTGTGGCTGCCATTTCAAGGATCATGGTTTCATCCATGGGTTTGACAAAGCGCATGTTAACAACAGTGGCATTCAATTCTTCCGCGGCTTGTAACGCAGGTTCCAGCATCACGCCAAAAGACAGTATGGCAATGCCCTTGCCTTCTCTGCGGATCTCCGCCTTGCCTATGGGCAGTGCGTCCATTTCTTTTTGAACTTCTACTCCCATACCGGTGCCGCGCGGATACCTTACTGCTGCTGGTTGATCAAGCAGAAAACCGGTATAGAGCATCTGCCGGCATTCGTTCTCATCCGCAGGGGCCATGATCACCATGTTTGGCAGACATCGCATGAAACTGATATCAAAACTGCCATTGTGTGTGGGGCCGTCCGCGCCAACTACACCTGCACGATCAATGGCGAACAGTACAGGTAAATTCTGAACGACAACATCATGCACGAGCTGATCATAACCACGCTGCAGGAAGGTGGAATAAATGGCGACCACAGGTTTTAATCCATCACAGGCCATACCGGCAGCAACGGCAATGCTGTGCTGTTCTGCGATAGCCACATCAAAATAACGATCCGGGTATTCCTTTTCAAATCTCACCAGGCCTGAACCTTCGCGCATGGCAGGTGTGATGGCGACCAGACGTTTGTCCTTCGCTGCCATATCGCAGACCCATCCACCAAACACATCACTGAATGTCGGTTTCTTCGTACCACCCTTACCAGAAGAGACGATACCCTTGGCCGGATCAAACGGAGTGACGCCATGATATTTAACAGGGTCTTCCTCGGCAGGCGCATAACCCTTGCCTTTCCTGGTAATGATATGCAGAAATTGCGGTCCGTCGAGTTCATTAATGTTTCTGATTGTTGCAAGCAGGGTTGGCAGGTCATGGCCATCGATCGGGCCGATGTAATTAAATCCGAATTCCTCAAATAACGTCCCGGGCATGATCAATCCCTTCACATGTTCCTCAGCACGGCGTGCCAGTTCCCAGGCATTGGGCATTTTTGAGAGCACTTTCTTGCTGCCTTCTTTCATTGTCGTGTAAATCTTGCCGGACAGCAGTTGCGCAAAACGGTTGGAGAGCGCCCCGACGTTCGGTGATATCGACATGTTGTTGTCATTCAGGATCACCAGCAAATTAATACCCAGATCACCGGCATGATTCAGCGCCTCGAAGGCCATACCTGCCGTGAGACCGCCATCACCAATGATTGCCACTGCCTTGCGCTTGCTGCCGGTTTGTCTGGCGGCAATTGCCATACCCAGAGCAGCACTGATGGAGGTACTGGAATGCCCGACACCGAAGGTGTCATATTCACTCTCGTCTCGTTTCGGGAAAGGTGCCAGACCCTGCCATTGGCGTATGGTATGCAGACGGTCTTTGCGGCCAGTCAATATCTTGTGCACATAGGCCTGGTGCCCGACATCCCAAACCAGCCGGTCATCAGGCGTGTTGAAAATATAATGCAGGGCAATAGTCAGTTCCATGGCCCCCAGACTGGCAGCAAAATGGCCACCGCTCTTGGCAACAGAATACAACAGGAATTCCCGCAGTTCCTTGGCCAGCGGAATCAACTCGGATTCCGGCAATTTGCGCAAATCCGCTGGTGAATTGATGCTGTCGAGTATCGGTGTTTTAATCGGATAATTCATGACTGATCGAAATATATAAGAGATATTGGAATTCTTCATCCTGTAATTGACTTTGGCCTGAACCGGGTGAAACTCTTGCCCGCTATATATATCAAAAACAGACTATCATAAATGCTTGCTGTACATTTGTGGCAGCATACTTTATCTTACTCATTATTAATGGGGAAATTCAGGTGCCTGGCATATCCGGGCCGGGATAAATCGATAACCGGATAATTTTAATGAGTATTCCACTGATTCAGCAATACCAGGTCGCCAAGTATATAATTGGCAAGAAGATCCGGCATCAAAAAAAATATGCACTCGTACTCATGCTGGAACCCCTGTTCCGTTGCAACCTGGCCTGCGCCGGTTGTGGCAAGATCGATTATCCTGATGAAATACTGAACAAGCGCCTCAGTTATGATGAATGCATGCAGGCGATTGATGAATGTGGCGCACCCATAGTCTCCATCGCCGGTGGCGAGCCACTGATCCACAAAGAGATGCCGGAGATTGTTGCCGGTTATATCATGAAGAAAAAATTCGTCTATCTCTGTACCAATGCGCTACTGCTTGAACGGCGCATGGATGATTATACACCATCACCCTATCTGACTTTTTCCATACATCTGGATGGCAATCGTGATCGTCATGATGCTTCCGTCTGCCGGGAGGGCGTGTTCAATACATGTGTGGAAGTGATCAAGGAAGCTCGTGCCAGAGGTTTCCGTGTCACCATTAACTGTACCCTGTTCCAGGGTGAAACCGCTGAAGAAACCGCTGAATTCATGGATATGGCTACCGCGCTTGGTGTTGAGGGTGTCACCATCTCACCTGGCTACAGCTATGAGAGAGCTCCGCGCCAGGATGTATTCCTGAAGAAAAAGGAAAGCAAACAACTGTTCCGCGATATCTTCAAGCTCGGTAAGGGCAAGAACTGGAAATTCAACCAGTCATCACTGTATCTGGATTTCCTCGCCGGTAACCAGACCTATCAATGCACCGCCTGGGGCAATCCGACTCGCAATGTGTTTGGCTGGCAGAAACCCTGTTATCTGCTGGTTGGGGAAGGTTATGCGCCAACCTTTGAGGGCCTGATTAAAGACACGGAATGGGAAAAATACGGTAGCGGCCGCAATCCGAAGTGTGCCAACTGTATGGTGCATTGTGGTTACGAGGCAACGGCTGTGAATGACAGCTTCATGCGTCCATGGGAGGCATTGAAGGTATTTCTTAAAGGCCCCCGCACCACGGGCCCCATGGCACCAGAATTACCTATCCTCTATGTTGATGGCCCGCTGCCAAAACCTGTACTGGTCTCTGAACAGCACAAACGGGCAATTTCCTGCGGCGGTAAAAAACAAGTCGCCTGATGGGATCTGGTCTTGTGGTAGGGAGCCTGTTGGCCCTGCCGGGACTTCTTATCTGGATCATCATATTACTGCTACCCTGGCGGCCATGGAGTACACACGAATCACTGGACGCTGACATTCCAGGCACACCCGCTGATCTTTCAGGGATCACTGTTTTAATTCCGGCACGTAATGAACAGGATGTAATTTCCCGAACACTGGACGGCCTTGCTGCCCAAGACAGGAATATCAGTATCATCCTGATCGACGATCAATCCGATGATCAGACTGCCTACCTTGCACTTCAGAAAAATCTTCCCGGTCTGGAAATTATCAGCGGAAAACCCCTGCCGGAGGGCCGAAGTGGAAAATTATGGGCCCTGGAACAGGGCCTCACACGGTTAAATACTGAACTGGTATTATTGTTGGATGCTGATATAGAACTCAGGCCCGGCACTCTAAATACCCTTCTAAACAAACTGGATTTGGAACAACTTGACATGCTGTCACTGATGGCTTGTCTGAGAATGGAAAGCCGCTGGAAAAATTATTAATGCCGGCCTTTATCTTCTTTTTTAAACTGCTTTATCCCTTTCGTCTGTCGAATTCAGTATCACCTTACGTCGCTGCTGCTGCTGGTGGTTGTATCCTGGTGAAAACTTCCGCACTCAACAAGGCCGGGCATTCTCAAGTCTTTGCAACAAACTGATCGATGACTGCGCTCTGGCGCGGAAGGTCAAGGATTCCGGTGGCAAGATATGGATTGGTCTGACACATTCAGCTGTCAGCCTGCGGCCTTATAACAATCTTGGTGTGATCTGGGATATGGTGGCACGCTGTGCATTCACCCAGTTACGTTATTCCTGGTCATTGCTTGTCTTGTGTGCCTTGTTAATGATAATGACCTTTGTCTTTCCGGTCATTGCTGTATTGGCCGCCGATTTTTGGGCAGCCA
>JBCKWI010000023.1:0-24063 GCA_038922795.1 Gammaproteobacteria bacterium | reverse complement strand
CTGATAGATTTCTCGCTTCGCTCGAAATGACAAATTAATCAGCGGTTACTTAACGAATTAAATATCTTCATGGCCATTTGCAGGTCCTGCCAGGATTTGCGTTTCTCTCTGGGTGATCGTAACAGATAGGCCGGGTGATAGGTTACCACCACCGGGATATTGCCTTCCGGATATTCATACCGGTTGCCGCGCATCTGGCCGATCGGGGTGTCAACCTTCAGGAGGTTCTGTGCCGCGATCCTGCCCACAGCCAGGATGATCCTCGGTTTGATCATGGCAATCTGCTGTTTTAGATAACCTTCACAACACACCACTTCTTCCGGCCTCGGGTCGCGGTTATCAGGCGGACGGCACTTCAGGATATTTGCAATAAACACCTGTTCACGTTGCAAACCTATTGCATGCAACATGGCATTCAATAACTTGCCGGCACGGCCAACAAAAGGTTCGCCTTGCAGATCTTCGTCTCTGCCTGGAGCTTCGCCAAGGATCATCCAGTCTGCATTGACATTACCCACTCCGAACACCGTCTGGGTACGACCCTTATGCAATTCACATTGGGTACAGGCAGCCACCTGGCTGCGCAGTGACTCCCACTCGGGCAGGTCAACGCCTGTATCAACCACTGGCGTATATACCTGAACAACCGGCAGTACAGCACTATCAACATTGCCCTGTCTGGAAACATAAACATCTATTCCCATTTTTTGCAGGCAATACTGTTGTGTTGTACTCAGGCTCATATCTGCTGCGGATGTGCTTTTACTTCAGGTTCCAGAATCTTGTTCAACGCATTAATATAGGCCTTGGCGGAAGCGATCACAATATCAGTATCCGCCCCCTGGCCGTTCACAATCCGGCCGCCCTTGTCGATACGTACCGTGACTTCGCCCTGCGAGTCTGTCCCGGTCGTAATATTGTTTACCGAATACAACTGCAGATCAGAACCGCTGTGCACGATGGATTCGATTGCCTTGAAGGTTGCATCCACAGGACCACCGCCGGGACTGTTACTCTGCCGCTCTTCACCATCAACAGATAATGTCACCATGGCATTCGGTATCTCACCGGTTTCACAGCAGACCTTCATGGAAACCAGTTTAATCCGATCCTGTGCTGTCTCATGGATCGTATCAGATACCAGCGCCTGCAAGTCTTCGTCAAAGATCTCATGCTTCTTGTCGGCGAGTTCCTTGAACCGGTTGAAAACAGCGTTCAAATCCTCTTCGCGATCAAACACCACACCCAGTTCAATCAAGCGGGCACGGAAAGCATTGCGGCCTGAGTGTTTGCCAAGGACCATGCGGTTGGCATGCCAGCCCACATCCTGGGCGCGCATGATTTCGTAAGTCTCACGGCTCTTCAACACACCATCCTGATGTATGCCGGATTCATGTGCAAAGGCGTTGGCGCCAACGATGGCCTTGTTCGGTTGTACCGGAAATCCGGTAATACTCGAAACCAGCTTTGAACAATTCACGATCTGTGTGGTATCCAATGTCGTATCACAGGGGAACACGTCCTGCCGTGTACGCACGGACATTACAATTTCTTCGAGTGCCGCGTTACCGGCACGCTCACCGAGTCCATTAATCGTACATTCCACCTGGCGCGCGCCATTGAGCACGGCGGATAACGAATTGCCTACCGCAAGACCTAAGTCGTTATGACAATGCACCGAGAACACCGCCTTGTCCGAATTCGGTACGCGCTCGATCAATTGCCGGATCAAATCACCAAACTGATGCGGCAGGTTATAACCCACTGTATCGGGGATATTGACCGTCCTGGCACCAGCATCGATGACTGCCTCCAATACGCGACAGAGAAAATCGAATTCTGAACGTCCGGCATCTTCCGGTGAGAATTCCACATTATCGGTATATTTGCGCGCACGCTTCACGGCATGGATGGCCTGCTCCAGCACCTGATCCGGCTGCATATGCAATTTCTCCCGCATATGAATAGGCGAGGTGGCAATGAAGGTATGGATCCGTGCCGATGCCGCCGGTTTCAATGCTTCGGCAGCGGCATCAATGTCCTTGTCAAGCGCGCGCGCCAACGCGCAGATTGTGCTGTCCCTGACCAGTTTAGCGACCAGTTTGACCGCTTCAAAATCATCCGGACTGGCTATCGGAAAGCCCGCTTCAATCACATCCACCCGCATCTTCTCCAACGCCTTGGCGATGCGTAATTTCTCATCCTTGGTCATGGATGCACCGGGACTTTGTTCACCATCCCGGAGGGTCGTATCAAAAATAATTAATTTATCTTTCATGTTCCTGCTCCGTCACTTGTGCCCATACTAACGTTGGCAGTACAGGCGAGACAATATGTATTAAATCCGCTATGCGGACGATTTGAAATGAATAATGTAAATACGGTAATTTTGCCCGGTCAGGGCAGCAGGAACAGGGCGCCAGGCAGGGTTACCTGATGGGACAAGGGGAGGCTGAATTGTCTGTGGTGATGAATCATGGGTAGAAATATAGCGCCATTACTGATATTTGCAAGTCTTTAGATCGCACTATTCCTTATTGGTTTCCTGTGATTTGCGGTTGGCCCTGTGCTTGCGTACCTCGATCAGCGTGTATACCGGGCCGGAAGTTGCGTAAAACAGTGAAATCAGAAATAACACCAAAGGCGGTTCACTGGCAATAAGTACGAACACCAGCACCACGATAAGCCCGGCAATGAAGGGCACCCGGCCCTTGAGATCAAACTGTTTGAAACTGTGGTAACGGATATTACTGACCATCAGAATGCCGGCAATCACAGTTACCGGAAAGGTTATAAACAGGATCGAGCCGCCATCTTCAATGTCCAGTGTTTCAGCAAACCAGATCAGGCCTGCAATCAATGCCGCCGCCGCCGGGCTGGGCAGACCCTGGAAATACTGTTTACCTGCACTGGCCGCCTGGGTATTGAACCGGGCCAGACGCAGGGCTGTCGCTGCAGCATAAATAAATGCCGCCAACCAACCCAACTTGCCGAGACTTGCAAGTGACCATTGATAGATCACCAGTGCGGGAGCGAGACCAAAGGAAACCATGTCCGAGAGACTGTCATATTGCACGCCAAAATCACTCTGGGTATTGGTCAACCTGGCAATACGCCCATCCATCCCGTCCAGAATCATGGCGACAAATATTGCGATCGCCGCCGATTCAAACTGGGCATTCATCGCGGCAACTATCGAATAGAATCCGGCAAACAATGCCCCTGTAGTGAACAGGTTAGGTAAAATATAGATACCACGGCGCCGATGCAGCATTTAATAATCCCTCAATAGAGACTACGTATCTGACTTTATAAGAACAACTATAACAGATGTAGAGAAATTATAGTGAGACTGTGGAGACTGGTTTTGAGGATCGGGGACTCAGTTTTGCCTTACAGCGGGGGCATGATCATCATGAATTACACTTGCAGTCCCGTTGTTATGGACCAGCTGCGCGATTATGCCGGAACCGGAACTGATATTGTCTCCAGGTTTGACGTTTATCTTTGAATTTTTCGGAACCAGTACATCTACCACACCTCCTAAATACAGATAGCCACAGCGCTGGCCATGTCCGAGACGCTCGCCGGAGTGCACATAAAAACGAAAACTGAATGGACCGAACAGATTTAAATAGATGACTACAACTATTTCATCATATTCATCACTCCTGATGTGGAAGGCGAATTTTCGTTTACTGGTTTTACTATCCGGCCGTCTGGTCCACTGATTCACTATCTTGCCTTCCATCGGACTTCTCAGCGAATAGATATCCAGCAGAGACATCTTGATCCGTATCTGCATGGCCTGTCGTTCTACCCATGGATCGTTGACTTCTTCCACTGCAAGCACCTTGCCAAAAACCGGGCTGACAATTGCAAGTGGTGAAGACGTAATATCCTGTGCCGGATCACGCAACATGAAGAGGGACATAAAAAGGGCCGCCGCAGCTGCCACTGTGACGATATTGCCGTGGTAATAATAGGCAATACATAAAATAACGAGCAGCACGCCAAGCGCTGGCCAACCTTCTCTGGCAATTATGGGATAGCGATTACTGGGCATGGAAAATTATCTGTAACGACTGAAAACAATTAAGATATAACAAGCGCAGGCGTTTCTGAGAAAATTCTAGTTTTTGTCTTGATCAACCAGCTTGTTCGCCTTAATCCACGGCATCATGGATCGCAGTTTCTCGCCGACGATCTCGATCGGATGCTCACGGCTGATCCGGCGCATGGCTTTCAATGATGCCGCGCCACTCTGGTTTTCCAGAATAAACTCTTTGGCAAACTGGCCTGTCTGAATCTCCCTCAGGATTTCCTTCATGGCCTGTCTGGATTCTTCCGTCACGATACGCGGGCCGCGGGTGAAATCACCATACTCCGCGGTATTGGAAATTGAATAGCGCATATTGGCGATACCACCTTCGTAGATCAGATCCACAATCAGCTTGGTCTCATGCAGACATTCAAAGTACGCCATTTCCGGTGCATATCCTGCTTCAACCAGAGTTTCGAATCCGGCCTGTATCAATGCCGTGATGCCACCACACAACACGGTCTGTTCACCGAAAAGATCTGTTTCGGTTTCTTCCTTGAAAGTGGTTTCGATCACACCGGCACGGCCGCCGCCATTGGCGGAAGCATAAGACAGCGCCAGTTCTTTTGCCGTACCTGAAACATCCTGGAATATCGCGATCAACGATGGCACTCCACCACCTTGTTTATAGGTAGAGCGTACCAGATGCCCCGGGCCTTTCGGCGCGATCATAATCACATCCAGATCCTTGCGCGGAATGATCTGCTGAAAATGAATATTGAAACCGTGAGCAAAGGCCATTGCTGCACCATTCTTGATATTGGGTTCAACCTCGTCCCGGTAAAGTGCAGCCTGGTGTTCATCCGGCGCGAGTATCATGACAACATCTGCCCATGCGACAGCCGCTTTGATGGATTTCACAGCAATGCCGGCATTTTTGGCCTTGACTGCAGAAGATGAACCTTCACGCAACCCGACACAGACATCCACCCCTGAGTCTTTAAGATTATTGGCATGGGCATGGCCCTGTGAACCATAGCCGATAATGGCCACTTTCATGGCTTGAATCAGGGACAAGTCTGCGTCTTTGTCGTAATAAATATTCATTTGTTTTGCTCTCTGAAAATTTAACTATTTATAATTTAACTTTCTCCCTCACCCCAACCCTCTCCCGGAGTGAGAGGGAGTAAGATTGAGCCCTCTCCCGGAGTGAGAGGGAGTAAGATTGAGCCCTCTCCCTCCGGGAGAGGGCGGCGTAAGCGGGTGAGGGAAATGATTATCTGGTTCAGAATTTGAATTACTTCATCAAATTGCCTTCTCACCTCTTGAAATGCCTGACACGCCGGAACGGACGACTTCCAGAATCGCCTTTTCATCCAGTGCCCCGATAAACGCACCCAGTTTTTCTCCGGGACCAGTCATCTCAACCGTATAGGTACTGTCTGTCACATCAATAATTCTGCCACGGAAAATATCAGTAAGACGTTTGATTTCTTCCCGGGTCGCGCCTTTTGCCTGCAACTTGATCAACATCAGTTCCCTTTCGATATGTTCACTCTCGCTCAGGTCTATCACCTTGATCACATCCACCAGCTTGTTCAGGTGTTTGGTGATCTGTTCGATGATCTCATCCGAACCTGAAGTCACCAGTGTCATACGCGAGATAGTCGGGTCTTCAGTTGGTGCGACGGTCAGTGATTCAATATTGAAACCACGCGCAGAGAACAGGCCGGAGACCCGCGATAAGGCCCCGGCTTCATTTTCCAGAAGCAAAGATAATATATGGCGCATGGGTCAGGCTAGCTCTCTCTCCGGAGAGAGATGCATCTCATGCTGTCCTTTGCCTGAGGCAATCATTGGATACACGTTCTCGGTTTGATCAGTAATAAAATCCATCAGTACCAGCTTGTCTTTCATGTCCAGGGCCTCTTTCAGTGCGCCTTCGACATCACTGGTTTTTTCAACAAGCATGCCAACATGGCCGAAACTCTCTGCAAGTTTCACGAAATCCGGCAGCGCATCCATATAGGAATGTGAGTAACGGCCGGCATAAAAGAATTCCTGCCATTGGCGCACCATACCCATGTAACGGTTATTCAGATTAATGATCTTGACCGGCAAATTATATTGCAGACAGGTGGACAGTTCCTGTATGCACATGACCAGGCTCGCCTCACCGGTAATACAGGCCACAATCGAATCCGGGAACGCCTTTTTCACACCCATCGCGGCAGGCAGACCAAAACCCATCGTGCCCAGGCCGCCGGAATTGATCCAGCGCCGGGGTTTATCAAATTTATAAAACTGCGCGGCCCACATCTGGTGCTGCCCGACATCTGATGTCACATAAGCATCACCTTTGGTCAGTTCATACAGCTTCTCGACCACATACTGTGGCTTGATGATCTTGCTCTTGCGATCAAATTTCAGGCAATCGATCCCCTGCCATTCCTTGATCTGGTCCCACCAGGGTTTAATTGCCCCGGCATCCGGCCTGGTTTTGTGGTCCTTGAGAACGGTGTTGAGATCTTTCAACACGTGCTTCACGTCACCAACGATAGGGATATCCACCGGCACGTTCTTGGAGATGGAAGAAGGATCAACATCAATATGAATGATCTTGGCGTACGGGCAGAATTTCTCCAGGTCGCCGGTCACGCGATCATCAAACCGCGCGCCGATGGCAATCAGCACATCACAATGATGCATGGCCATATTGGCCTCATAGGTGCCATGCATGCCCAGCATGCCGATAAATTGGTTGTCCGTTGCCGGATAGGCACCCAGACCCATAAGAGTATTCGTAATCGGATAACCCAGATAACGGGTAAATTCGATCAATTCTTCACTACCCTCGGACGAGATAACGCCGCCACCGCTGTAGATCATCGGTTTCTTTGCCGACAGGATCAGTTCTGCTGCGCGTTTGATCTGGCCCGGATGGCCCTTGACCACCGGTTTGTAGGAACGCATGTCGACAGTTTCCGGATATTCATATTCACAACTGTCCGCCGTGATGTCTTTGGGAATATCGACCAACACCGGCCCCGGCCGCCCGCTCGTGGCGATATAAAAGGCCTTCTTGATAGTCGAAGCGAGTTCTTTCACATCCTTGACCAGGAAATTATGTTTGACGCATGGCCGGGTAATACCCACCGCATCCACTTCCTGGAAGGCATCGTTGCCAATCAGTTTGGTTGGAACCTGACCGCTGAAAACCACCAGTGGAATGGAATCCATATAGGCGGTTGCGATACCGGTAACCGTATTGGTCACCCCCGGGCCGGAGGTCACCAGCACCACACCGGGTTTGCCGGTAGCACGCGCATAGCCGTCCGCGGCATGGGCAGCACCCTGTTCATGCCGGACCAGGATATGCTCAACATCCGTCTGTTTGTATAATTCGTCGTAAATATGCAACACCGCCCCGCCCGGATAGCCGAACAGGTGCTTGACCCCCTCGTCTTTCAGGGAGCGGATGAATATTTCTGCGCCGCGCAGGATTTCCTTGGATTTACCCACAGTGTGACCCGTATGTTTTAATAATGTTGATCGAAGCTGGATGTAAACCGATAGAAATTACTGGCAATCGCTTTACAGGTCAAGCCGGGTGTTGTCCAGATCCATAATTTAACGGGAAATAGCCGGGTTTTGGTAGTGGCTCAATTTGAAAATACAACAGAATTGCTGTCATTTCGAAGCAGCGCAGCGACTGAGAAATCCTGATTTTACATAAATATCATAGATCCCTCACATTCGTTCGGGATGACAAACTAGGCCACTACCCGGGTATTTCTGACATTCTGCATCTGCCGGGAATTGCGTTAACATACCTGCCTTTAATATAACCAGATAATTAATAAATGAGATTATCCCAATACCTGCTTGCCACCCTGCGCGAAGCCCCGGCCGATGCCGAGGTCATTTCCCACCGCTTGATGCTCCGTTCTGGCATGATCCGGCAATTGGCCGCCGGTATCTATACCTGGCTGCCTTTGGGATTGCGGGTATTACGCAAGGTGGAAGCCATTGTCCGGGAAGAAATGGACCGTTCCGGGGCACAGGAAGTATTGATGTCCGGGGTTCAACCGGCCGAACTCTGGCAGGAATCCGGCCGCTGGGACAAATACGGACCGGAGTTATTACGGCTCAAGGACCGGCATGACCGGGATTTCTGCCTCGGTCCGACCCATGAAGAGATCATTACCGATCTGGTCCGCCGCGAGATCCGCAGCTATAAACAACTGCCTGCCAATTTCTACCAGATCCAGACCAAATTTCGCGATGAAATCCGCCCCCGCTTCGGCATCATGCGCGCCCGCGAATTCCTGATGAAAGACGCCTATTCCTTTCACCTGACAGAGGCATGCCTGCAAAAAACCTATGACCAGATGTATGCCACCTATTCCCGCATCTTTGACCGGTTGGGTTTGAAATACCGCGCCGTGCTGGCTGACACCGGCAACATCGGCGGCAGTACATCGCACGAATTCCATGTGCTGGCTGATTCCGGTGAAGACACGATCGTTTATACCGAAAATGGCAAATATGCGGCGAATATCGAAATGACGCCAGCACCCGATGAAGACCTGACGCGGTTAGCATCACAACAAACAATGCAGACTGTTGATACCCCCGCACAACACACCATCGAAGAAGTCAGCCAGTTTCTTAAAGTCCCTGCCGAACGCTGCCTCAAAACACTCATTGTTAATGGCAGCCATGATGATCTGGTGGCACTGGTGCTGCGTGGCGATCATGAACTCAACAGGGTCAAGGCGGAAAAACTGGGTGCGGTCGCCAAACCCTTATCTTTTGCCAGTGCCGAGACAATTCAAAAAACACTGAAATGTAATGCCGGTTCCATCGGGCCGGTCAATCTGAACATAACAGTCATTGCCGATCACAGCGCACTGGCCGTTGGTGATTTTGTCTGTGGTGCAAATGAAAATGGCAAACACCTGACCGGTGTCAACTGGGGCCAGGACCTGCCGGAACCGCAGGCAGCAGATATCCGTAATGTCGTTGCCGGTGAAGCAGCACCGGATGGTGCCGGAGAGTTACGCATTGCACGCGGTATCGAAGTCGGTCACATCTTCCAGCTCGGCACCAAATACAGCAGTGCCATGAAGGCCGTCTGTCTGGATGAAAAAGGCGTATCAAAAACATTAACCATGGGTTGTTATGGCATCGGTGTCTCACGCATCGTCGCCGCCGCCATAGAACAAAACAACGATGACAAGGGCATCATCTGGCCGGTCGCGATTGCGCCATTTGAAATTGCATTAGTTCCTATCAACATGCATAAATCGGAACGGTTGCGTACCGCCGTCATGAAATTATATCAGGAATTATCAGATGCCGGGATCGAAGTGGTCCTTGATGATCGCAAGGAGAGACCGGGGGTGATGTTTGCCGATATGGAATTAATCGGCATCCCGCATCGTTTAACATTCAGTGAAAGTGGACTCGATGCGGAAACAATTGAATACAAATCACGAACGGATAAAGATAGTCAAGATATAAAATTAAGTGATGTAGTTGGCTTCATCCATTCCCGTTTAATGAAATAAATCCCGATTCCAGTAGTGGCCCAGTTTAAAATCCTTATTCAGATGGTGTCATTTCGAAGGAATGTAGTGACTGAGAAATCTTGTTCATAAGAAACCAAAGATCCCTCGCATGCGCTCGGGATGACAAACTGAGCCACTACCCATATCCCATTATGCTTGACATATTACGCTACACGTAATACATTTGCCGAATGATAAGGACATTTCGTTGTAAAGACACGGAAGCTCTTTTTGAGGACATCGATGTTCTTCGTTTCCGGAGTATTGAGCGCGTCGCCCGGCGCAAATTGATGTATCTCCATCAGGCAATACATCTCAATGATCTGCGCTCTCCTCCCGGAAACCGGCTTGAAGCATTGAAAGGTGACCGGAAAGGGCCAATACAGCATCAGAATTAACGATCAATGGCGGCTTTGTTTCCGCTGGATTAATGATGATGCATTTGATGTGGAAATTATTGACTACCATTAGCTGGTGTATTTATGAAAAAACGTCTTGACCCAATACATCCCGGTGAAATTCTTTTAGAAGAATTCATGAAGCCCGCAGAAATCAGCATCAACCGGTTAGCACGCGATATCGCCGTTCCGCCCGGACGGATCAGTGAAATTGTAAACGGAAAACGCAGTATTACTGCAGATACAGCATTAAGACTGGGAAAATACTTCTCCGTCTCTCCCGAAACCTGGCTTGGACTCCAGGCCGAATATGATCTTCGTATAGCAAGAAAAACTATCGGGGCAGAAGTAGAAAAACGGATTCACCCATACGCCGCATAGCCATAATCTATCTCTCCCTTCTCCCTCTGGGAGAAGGGTCGGGGATGAGGGAAACGGTATCATTAAAATTATCCTGTTCTCTTTTCCCTCACCCTCGGTCTCCGCTCCCGGCTCGACTCTACCGATTACATCCTGTAATCGTGCCCTCTCCCGGAGTGAGAGGGTTCAAGTTCATGTTCGCTACGTGAATATGTCGCACTGGTTACCCACTTCCGCAGGTATGACGGAAGTGACGTTTGAGAATCTCAGCCTTGTGACAGCAAGCTGCGCAGATCGATGATTGCGGCGTTGGCGCGGGAGATGTAGGACGCCATCACCAGTGAGTGATTGGCAATAAATCCAAAACCGGTGCCATTCAGTATTATCGGACTCCACATCGGTTCCTGTGTCCCTTCCAGTTCACGGATGATCTGGCGCAGGCTCACCAGTGCATTCTTGTCTTCAAGCACGTCCTTTAAATCAATCTCGATTGCACGCAGGAAATGGATCAAGGCCCAGGTTGCACCGCGTGCTTCATAGAATACATCATCCAGTTCCAGCCAGGGCGTTTTGACCACGATCACATCCGGCTTTGTGGTGGACTGATCCGCTGCCGGATCACCTTTCAGATCAGTATTGATCCGGGTCTGCCCGACACTGGCTGAAAGCCGTTGCGACAAACTGCCAAGCCGCTTTTCGACGATAGATAACCAGTCACGCAGATTATCGGCACGGGCATAAAACTGTGCATCCGGTTCACGCACATTGGACAGTCGACCAAGGTAGCTTTTCAGGGCCGCAATGCCCTTGCGGTATTCACTCTCGGTGGAAGGCAGAATCCAGGATTCCGTATCGTAATGGAAATGCGGATCGGCAACGGAAAGATCAGGATCTTCGGTGGATTGTGTCTGCGAACGGCTGAAATCATTACGCAGCGCACGCGCCAGATCACGGACCTGGGTCACCACCCCGAATTCCCAGTTCGGCACGTTATCGAGAAATAAACCCGGCGGCATAATATCATTGCTGAGATAACCACCCGGCTTATCCAGTAACGTTTCCGTGACGCGGATAAGAGTAGCAGTCGTCACATAACCCTTCACCGGGTCACCGGCCTGTCCATGCATCATCCGGGCTTCCGCGTTCACATCGAACAAATCCAGCTCCCGGCTCCAGTACAGCATCAATACGATAATGATCAGCGCATACACACCCAGCGCGATAAGCAACACCCGGATTAGTGGTGATCTACTTCCTTCTATTGCATCAGGATCGTTCAACATAAGTATAGTAAAGTCAGTGTTCTAGAATTCTTTTACTATAGACAGTATATAGTAAAAGAATGCAAGGTAAGTGAAATGATAGCTACATCATACTGCCCGGATATTAACGTTTCTCTATAAAAATATTAAGATTAACTATCTAATTGCTCTCCAACAGACATCAACATCTCCGAGTTGATTGGTACAGCTCAAATCGGCGGGTATCGCTGGAATTGCGTTGGTAACTATGCGGTTTGTAGCCATGCTGTAAGACTTTGCATAGAGTTCGGAACAAATAACAGCACCGGGTTTGCTCAGGCTGTTGCCTTCTCTCCAGAACCCCCAAATTGACTTCAGGTAAATACCTACGATAGCTCTAAAACTATAAACGGATTTCAGTTTTGAAAGGGCATTAATCGCGATCAACCAACATTCCTTATCCGATAGTCTGTTATTCCGCCTCACCAGCATACGGTGAGAGGAAATATAATGGTCCAGCGTCCGGTATTTAACCCCGAAGAAAGTAGCTTCACAGATATATTCATTGCCCATGTAAATAGCGGCATGATGCCAGCGGGCGTGTTCCAGAGAATATCCGCCTTTGTTCTGGGTGCGCTGTATAGCCCTGGATATTAAAGGCAGCTCAAGCGCCTCCAACAGGATCAAATCACCGGGCTTCCAGTTATCAATGTTCGGGTACTTGCCGAATTCTCTGACTTTATGAGGAAGTGGTCTGGTGGCTTTCCAGACCCCGCTAGTTTCCAATTGTTGAGGATCCAATACCTTTTGCGTCATGACTTCTTCCGTGATTTAAATGCTGATTATAAAGTGGCTTCCGGACTTGCCAATTTCAGAGACTCTATGATCTGGCCTGATTGTTTATCGGTCTCAAAAATAACAGGGGTGTTTTTTCTTAAGCCGAACTCTCCAGCCTTTTCTCCCTTATAACCCTCGATCTTGTCAAAGGTAAACGAGAACTTTTGATGGGTCTCCTGATCTTCCAGGATGCCAAGACCGGTGTTTGCAACTTCGATGATAATGCCTTTGTGTTCCATAAAAACCTCAGTTACCGTCCTGCAAAATACAAACTAATGAAAGTATAGCAACATTTTTGGCCATCAACATCACTGTCAGAACACAGAGTATCAAGCAGCCTTATGCTGGTTCGCCTTTACGTGCAAGGATATCTCCGTAACGTCCTGCAGTATTTTGACAATGGTAAAAATATTTTCAGCCGTTGGATTGCCCCTTGAGCCAAGCATGCGATGAACGCTTTTACTATCTTTACCGATTTCCTTCGCCAATGTCTCAAATCCAATAGTGGCATTAACGTAATCACGTAACAGTGCTTTACCGGTATCGAGATCACCATCCAGTAATGTTTCAACGGCTCCCGCAAGCAAGGCACGGCGAAAGCGCGTATCTTTTTACATACGTGCTACAACTGTTTCTTTGAAATCCCGTGTTAGTGCCATTAGTTTAACCTCGTGTCTGTATCGGACAGTATATAGCAAAAACCAACTAACGCCGTCATGCCGGAAACCTTATCCGTCATACTGGCGCATGCGACCTACAGGACGCCTACAGGGAAGTAGGTGGTAGATGATGTGCAGGAAGCACAAATGCCGCGTGAGCATGGATAGCGGAAGCGGCCAATGTCTGGAACAAATTGTCGAAACGGGAAATGTCTCAATAGAAAAGAGAGCTCCGTCATACTGGCGCATGCGACCTACAGGACGTAGGAAATGTCGCGAAAGGACAGGAGTCCGAAGCGACCAGTATCCAGTCATACAACACCGACTGAAAGGAGGACTTAATTTTTCAACTGGATTCTGGACCAAGCCCAGAATGACAGATTAGGAAGATTACCTGCCACACTAATTAAACCTGTAGTTCTTTCTGTTGATGATGTGCCTGGTATTATTCATCCCCGGACTACTACTTCTTCTCCGCACGGGCTTTATACCTCCCCTTCTTCTCCATAACCCTGTCCTTGTGCCGGGTCGTGATATGTTCGCGTAACCATTGTGCAAATTCCTCAACCGGCAGTTTGCCTTCAGTAAGGGCAAGAAACCGTGGGAACAGATCAACATCCTCTGCGTTCAGCACACCATCATTCAATTCGATGAATGTTTCACAGGTAACTGCCGCTGTACGTTTATTGCCATCCACAAAAGGATGATTGCGTGCAAGACCAAATGCGAGTGTCGCCGCCAGATCAGCCAGATCCGGCGGCGGATCACCATAAGCATAAAGTTGTTGCGAACGGGCAAGTGCGGACTCAAGCATATTCTCATCACGTACACCGGCACTGCCGCTATGTTCAGCAAGCTGGCGATCATGAATAGCAAGCGCCAGTTGTTTTTCGATCCAGACAATCATGACGCCACTCAGTTTTCAGATAACTTGTGCAGCAGGGTACGGCGTTTGTGCATCACCTTTTCCGCAACTTCCATTTGCTTCTCAAACTCCGGATCGTGCGGCATGAGTTTGATCCCGCCCGGAACTTCGGTGGCATAGAGCGCGTCGCCCTTGTCCACCCGCAACCGGGCAAGCAACTCCTTGGGCAGAATAACACCGGCGGAATTACCAATTGCAGTAATCTTGAGCTTCATGAGAGTTCTCCGTTGTGACGAATACCCTTACAAACCAAGGGTCCCCGGAGATTATAACATATGTTATTACGCAGAAAACAGGCTGGAGCAGTTATATAAATCGATTACCCTTTAATTATTTTGTCTCTCCCTTCGATTTCAATCCATCTGATTACTGAATCAATAATATTTTTGAGAGGTTTTTTCTTTTTCCCTTTGATAGCACATTCCCAGATAGTCAGAATATACCAGCCCTCTTTTTTCAATTGCTTGCAATTTCTTTTATCGATTTCTTTATTGCGGAATATTTTTTTTCTCCAGAAATTAGGACGCGTCGATGGCCATTTGAAAAGATGACAATTATGGCCATGCCAGAAGCAGCCATGGATAAAGATTACAGAATGGTATTTTTGAAAAACCAGATCAGGTTTACCGGGAAGTTTTTTATCATGTAGTTTGTATCTGAATCCTTTCTTGAAAAGTGCTTTCCTTATTATTAATTCAGGCCGGGTATTCTTGCCTTTGATACCGGACATCATCCGGCTGCGTGTTTTCTTGTCTACAACATCAATCACTATCCGGCCAGTGCATACTGATGAACTTTTGCAGTATCCTCTTCAATCAGTGTCATGATATGAGGTTTCAAGATTCGTGCGATTTCACTGATAACAGGAACAACTACTGAATTGCCAAATTGTTTGTAGGCTTGAGTATCAGAGACCGGTATTATAAATGAATCAGGATATCCCATAAGTCTTGCGCACTCTCTTGGAGTCAAACGTCGAGGATTCCCTTTGCCCCTGGAAACAAGAATTTCTGAACCGTCTTTGTAATATCTGGCTGACAATGTACGTGCAATGCTGTTTTTTGTAACCATGCCATAACCAAAGCCATTACCTTTAGCCTTGTGTTTAGCCGCATAGTTGTAAAGATAATTCCAGAGCTTGTCACTCAGAACATATTTTTCACTGACTTTGGCTTTTGCACCGTAAGTGTAGTCTTTTTCCGGTTTCTCTGTTCCATCCTGTGGATGCAGGATATTGCCCATGACCATTTCATCTGATTTTTTTCTGTTGAATGCATTCCATGAAAATGTCGTGTCATCACGGAACCCAACAATATAGATTCTCTCCCTGTGTTGTGGAACAAAACCTTTGCCATCAATAACGTGTGGGAAGATTCTATATCCCAGATCTTGCTCAAGAGTATTTTCTATAACCTCAAATGTTCTCCCCTGATCATGGCTCATCAGATTTTTAACATTCTCGAGCAGGATAGCCTTTGGTTGTTTGGCTTTGATGATACGTGCAACATCGAAAAACAATGTGCCTTGAGTTTCGCACAAGAACCCGTGCTTTTTACCAAGTGCATTTTTCTTGGAAACTCCCGCAATGGAAAAAGGCTGGCATGGAAACCCTGCGAGCAAGACATCATGATCAGGAATATCTTTCTCAGAAATCTTTGTGATATCGCCAGCAATCAGATGATCAACCGGAAAATTCTCACAGTAAGTTTTTACTGCGTAATTATTCCATTCACTGGTAAATACACATTGTCCTCTCTGTTTTTCAAAACCCATACGGATACCACCAATCCCGGCAAACAGATCAATAAAAGTAAAATCTGCGCTGGTATGATTCTGTTCCCTGAACAATAAATTCTGCAAAACGGGTTGATAATATTTGGGAGGACCATCTTCACGGACTTCCCAGCGTTTAATAGTGCGTATATCAACACCCATCCGATTTGCTATCTCTCTCTGGGTATAAAGTTCTCGCGCCCTGTTGAGTAACTCTTTTCTTGAAACCAGCTGATCCATGGGCTTGCCCTCAAAGGTTTTATAAATGGGAATAATTAGGGACATTATGTCCCCCTTTTTCCCCAGAATCAAGCCATATAATATTAATGACCGGTATTCAGGTTCCAGCGCTTCATCGCAGGATCTAGGTGATTTTCAAAGAAATTTTCAAAACTTATAACATTATAAGCAGCGTTATAATGCTCGATTTCAAGCTTGATTGAGATGGGAACAACTAAATAAACCTTGTGTTCTGAAGCTTGTTTAATCTGATTCTGACTCACCTTTTTATCAATCGTAGCCAGAAAATATCCATACGCCTTGTTAGCTTCGGTCACGATCTGTCGCCACCTTTCTCTTAACGTGCGTTTAGCTGTTAGTAAAATGGAATCAAGGGGCCTTTCAAGAAAATACTGCTCTGACGGTAATACATAATCAGGCTTTGCTCCCCCTATCACAACCTGCTCACTGAACGGGTATTCCAACCTGACAAGCATTTCTCTGATAATAAACTCAAATGCACTGCCTGCCCTGCTTTTGCGTGATTGAGATAGTGAAAGAAAGAATTTATCAAGTTCGTTGAATTTAACACGGCCATTATTACTTATTTGTTCATCAATTATTTCCTGGCCAATATTATGCTGTTCTTTCAGATATTCTTCATAAATTGAATCCTGCATAAGATCAAGAATATTTGAAAAATTGCTTTTTATGTAATCTTTATTTTCCCTGGCAAGAACTTTGTCAGCCACTTTTCTGCATAGCTGATCATTGGAAGGCATTTGGTTTTTAAATTTTTGAAATAACATATAATAATCAAATCAAAACTCTGCTAATGTTTCAAGACTCAAAGCCTGCTCCCACTTCATTATCTTTCAATACATAATTGAAAAATGCTGTTTATGAATGTTTGATTAATAAAATTTTTACTGACTCAAAAAATCATATTGGTTAATTAATCAATATATTATCTCTGTGCCATCTCAAGGTTGATTCATCTGGTCTGAGGTTACGATTATTCGGTTCTGTTATTAATTGATCTCTATACCTCAAGAGTTCACTATTTTCGGGTAGCTCAATTACCGTGTCTGGGACAATAATTACCCTGTTATCACCAATGCCAAACAAACCATGATCAAACGCCCAGTGATGCCGTCTACACAGACTTATGCCGTTTCTTGCATCATCAGACCCCATTTTTCTTCTTGGTACAATATGGGCTGCTTCCACCTCACTGAATCCGTTTGGTATTTTTAGACCTGTATGGCATATACAACAGCTTTCATTATAGATTCGCTTAATTGTTTGTCTGAAAACTACAGAACGGGCTATACGTATACTTCTAGTTTCATTTGTTTGGGCTTCATTATCAAATAATTGGAAATCTGATTGTTCACGAATTATTTCTTCTACAACTGCACGTTGATACTGAGTTTCTGACATCGGTTGTTCGTCTCCAAGAACACCCCATCTGTTAGTATCTGCTAGTCTTTCCACTTCCCGATAATAGAGTGAATTCCGTCTAATTAGAATTAATCTATAGTATTCCAGATCAGCAAGGTTTCTTTGAATGAGAATATAGTCATTGCCTCTTGCAGTATTTCTTATTGGTCCCAATGATTCTGTTAATCGGGACTCAGGTGATCTTGTACCTCCCCATGTTTGATATTGATAACGGGTATTTACTTGCGTAATAAACTCATCGCCAATATATAAATCGGCAATGATTCGATGATCTACTGTAGGATTTTGAGGACTCGCCTGTTGTGGCAATCCCGGAAAGAACTTTCGTAGATCCTTGGGAATAACCATACCACCCTGATGACCTGACGCTCGACCAGTATCATTGTGAGCAAGTTTCTTATATATGGGACAATCCCATTCAGGATCATTTATAAGATTGTGAAGAGACATATTTAAATAGGTGTTCAAATAAAATAAATCAGTGAGGTAGTCTCGATTCCTTTTTAGAGGAAGTAATATACATATTTCTGAAATGAAATAATCCTTTAACTTCCATGACTACTCCCCCTTTTACAGATTTTTAAATATAGACCCTAAAGGCTCGGTTGACTACCCACTACGGGTGAATTTACCGAATTGTAGAATCATCAACGCCGCTGAGTGGACTTGTAATTGCGAGGTACGGCACTAATATGGGGTTTTGCACCAAGGGATGGATCAAGGCGGAAGTTGTAATGTTTCCTCTGTTTGACATTCTACCCCCACCCTCGCCCTCCCCCTGCAAGGGGGAAGGAATATGTTTTTCCGCCCCGTCAAGGGGGAGGACCAAGGCGGGGGTTGAACGTTTCTTGGGTTTGATATTTCTACCCACACCCTCGCCCTCCCCCTGCAAGGGGGAAGGAATATGTTTTTCCGCCCCGTCAAGGGGGAGGACCAAGGCGGGGGTTGAACGTTTCTTGGGTTTGATATTTTCTACCCCCATCCCTACCTTCCCCCTACAAGGGGGAAGGAATACATTGAACAGGTGGATAACATGAAAAGTATTGCAAAGGTAATTCGGGATGTTGATGGTCACTGGGTGGGTGATGGCTTCCCGGTGCGCAGTTTGTTTTCCTGGCACTCGCAGGGATCGGAGATCAGTCCCTTCCTGTTACTGGATTATGCTGGGCCGACAGACTTTGCTCCTTCGGATAAACCGCGTGGTGTGGGACAACATCCGCATCGCGGCTTTGAGACAGTGACTATCGTTTATGCGGGTGAAGTGGAGCATCGTGACAACGCCGGTAATTCAGGAAAGATCGGGCCCGGTGATGTGCAATGGATGACCGCGGCACGCGGTATTCTGCATGAAGAAATGCATGGCCGTGAATTTACAAAACGCGGCGGTAAACTGGAGATGGTGCAGTTGTGGGTGAACCTGCCTGCAAAAGACAAGATGTCTGCTCCGGGTTATCAGGGAATTCTGAACCAGATGATCCCGGCGGTGGCACTGGATGATAACGCGGGCAAGATCAGGATCATCTCCGGCAACTTTAATGGTGTGGTGGGCCCGGCGAGAACTTTCACGCCGATTAATCTGTGGGACATCCGTTTGAATAAATCGAAAACGTTAACCCTGGAGCTGGAAGAGGGTTCCACCACTGCCGTGCTGGTGCTGAAAGGAAAAGTTCTGGTAAACGGCAAGGAAACCGTCAGCGCCACCGAACTGGTTTTATTCGAGCGCGATGGCAAGGAAATTTCATTCGAGGCAACAGAAGACGCCACACTGCTATTGATGAATGGCGAACCCATTGATGAGCCGATCGCGGGTCACGGGCCGTTTGTGATGAATACGCAGGAAGAGATTAAACAGGCGATAGTAGATTTCAATGCGGGAAGGCTTTAGGACCGCTGCGCTCAATTCTGAGACAGGTTTTGGTTAAGTAAGCCGGTGTTAATTCAGGCAAGGCGAGATTTCTCGCTACGCTCGAAATGACGCTGCTACTAATAAATCAGAGGTGCCCTAATTTTGGAACAGGTTCCAGGAATTTGTTTTTCAAACAATAGTTTGTTTTCAACCTTGTGCGTGCGCAGGGTCAGTTTTCCGGCATCATGTCTACGCATCCCCTTAATCCCTTTTGCCAACTCATCCGCCAGATTACGTTTATACTTTTTCATAAATGGCTTTTGCCAAATCCTTTCGTGTTACGCCTAAGGCAAGTAATGATTTGACCAGCAGGTCGAGTGAAACTGATGGATCATTGGCTTCCATTTTTGCAATCCGGGACTGGCTTGATTTCAAACGTTTTGCTACCTCTACCTGACTCAACCGTTTATGCTGGCGTTGCTGCTTGAGGCTTTCGCTCAGTGAAAGCTTGAGTTCAATATAAGTCGCTTCCTCTGGTGTCAGATTCAGGAATTCTTTAACGGTACTGGTTTTCCAGCCTTTGGATTCCAGTTTTTTCCGCTTAGCTTGTTGCATTGTCATAGCCTCTCAATCGTTCTTTGCAAATATTAATAATATGTTTAGGCGTCTGGTTGGTCTTCTTCTCTAAAACCGCAACGATCACAATAGCATCCGGATCTGTCCTGTAGACTATGCGCCACGTGATATTTCTGTCCGTGATTCGCAGTTCGTGGCAACGGGCACCCAATTGAAGGCATGGGGCGCGAATGTGGCATACCAGGCTTTTCGCCCCGTTGCAGGCGCCGTAACAGGTACCCGGCTTCCAATTTTGCTGCAGATGAAAATGGCGGTGTTTTTATTTCACCGTACAACCACACTATTGGCTTGTCCCTGGCATTTGTGTCCATACTTGAACAGAGTATGTCAAGTTTGACATACTGTCAATGTTTAAAGGATTCCCCGGAAATTTATACGATCACCGTATTGTAAAACCATCAAAGTCTTTGTGTTCGAGTTCTTCGACTTCAAGCTTCATAACCCGCGCCATTTCAGGCCCCTGCTTCAGCCATCCCTGTAATTGTTTTATTTGTCCATCATCACCACTGGCCATGACTTCAACCCGGCCGTCGGGCAGGTTGCGGACCCAGCCGGTGATGCCGAATAATTGCGCCTGTTCGCGGGTTTCCATGCGGAAGCAGACGCCTTGGACCCGGCCTGATATGAAACAGTGCATGGTTTTTTTCATTACTGATTTCTCACACAATGGGTTGCCGCCTATCAATCAGTTAATGATGGTTATGATATAACAGCATGAGATTCCTCGTCGCTACCGCTTCTCGGAATGACAGCTTAATTTACTGGATTCCCGCTTCGGCGGGAATGACGGTCTTTGCGCCGCTCATGTACGTCATTATTGCCTGTTAATACGTTTTACTGTCAATTATACTTTTCTCCAGAACATAATAATGATAACTCGCCGTTTTTTGGGAAGGGGGTTCCCGGAACAGCACCATGTCTACACAACACCCATTACCAATGCGCGGCAAGGAAGTTGAGACCCGGCCCATTTATGTAGAGGAATGGCTGGACTCACTGCCTTATATCGACTTCCAGAACACGATAAAACTGCTGCAACAGGCATTGCAGGCGATGAATGCCGTGCCCATGAAATCATCCCAGCGCATGGAACTGGTCACTCTCTTTCATCGCCCGTATAAATATTACCTGGACACGCAGATCCGCGCCGGCGCACAACACACCCTGCAAACCATGGAGGCGATGCAAAACCAGTTGTCCGGACTGAAGTCAGTTGCGGTGCAGCTTGGGCGTGCGAGCCGGCTGGCCATGGATGAGGCATTGGGCCACAAGAGCCTGTGGGGGCAGAACAAGTATCCGTTGCAGGAAATCCTGATGACCATGACTTATCTTTCCCATGCGCTCATCTACAGCTTCCTTGAATATGCTCCCTCGCCACAGAAGGTGTGGCATGAACTCAATTTTCTTTACCAGTTTGCCGAGAACATCAACCAGCATTGCACTCCGGTAAAGCTGGTTGCGACCTCGAAAAAAGATGTCACTAGTATCGAGAAACGCTACAAACGCATTGCCCTGATCGCTCTGGCTGATCCCTATCACCTGCCGTTTGGTGCCATCTGGGAGATTAACGAGCAACTCCAGGAATGGACCAGTCTCGCGGAACTGAAACCCCTTCAGGAGGTTAAAACCCATGAGGGATATTTTGTTATTAATCTCGCCTCTGATGCCAGTCCACTGCCTTATGTGAAATTCAATACAGCAAATAGCGGTGATAATTATCGTCTTCTGGATACGAACAAACTGCTGGCCGTTATCCGCAAACATATTCAGAACCTTAAACCCGGCACAAAACAGGAAGGGCTGATGTTCTCACCCTATTACGCGGATTTCCTGCTGCGGATTATAGACAAGGCCTGGGGTATGCCGCCCAAGCGTCATTCCCCGCGCAAACCCAGGACCGGGCAGTTGCATCTGATGCATGGCCTGAACACCATGTATTATTTTTTGAATGGCGAACGGGAGTTTAAAATACAGAAAGATGAACAGCGGGATGAATATGCCGTAGGGGCATTTACCGTGACGGGCGGAAATACCAGCCAATACAAAAAGGAACTCTGGAACCTGGTGGATACCAGCAGCGGCGGCATCGCCGTGACCCGTGATGACAAACCGAAAAGCGGCGTAAGGGTAGGCGATATTGTGGGCCTGGACCTGGATGAAAAAAATAGCGGTCCGGAATTCTTCCGGGCCGGAATATTACGCTGGATGCTGGTGCGCCAGGGCAAGATCTACAAGGCCGGGATACAGATCTTTAACCAGCCGGTCCTGCCGGCGGATGTACGTGCCAGTCATGGCAACCAGACTGAACGTGAATACCGGCGCGCCATCCTGACCGGTAATCCGCTTAAACAGAAAGATATTACTGTCTTCACCAGCAAGGGTCTGCACTTGCAGGATCGGGTGCTCGAGATCAATATCAATGACAAAATCTTCAAAGGGCAGGTTGGGAATATCATCGAATCCACCACCTGCTTTGAGCAGTTTAATTTGAAGCTGCAGTAATGCGTATACCTCCCCATTGAGGGTGAGGGTATGGGTGGGGGTGGGATGATTAATTTATATATGAATTAGCATTTACCCCCATCCCAACCTCGGCTTGGGCTTCCTGCGTCGCTCTACCGCCTACATCCCTGGAGTCGTGCGTCGTCGCTCTCGGTCTCTGTTCCAGACTCGACTCTCGACCGCTGTTCGAAAACCTGTTCCTGACGTTTTCTACCGCCTACATTCCCTGTAGGCGTCCCGACGCGGTTCTACCTCCCCCGTCCATGGGGTCGTACCGATTACATCCTGTAATCGTACCGCCTACCTCCTTGTAGGCGTCCTGTAGGTCGTTTTCACCAGCATGACGGTGAAGAGACTTAATCAGAGGTCCCTTAATTCAATCTCTGGCATATATTAAGTTTTGTGTTTACCCTTAACAGAGGAGATAGCATGAAGGTCACGATATACCACAATCCGCGCTGTACAAAATCCAGACAGACCCTGGAACTGTTGCAATCCCGGGGAATTGAACCGGAAATCATCGAATACCTGAAAACCCCACCCGGCAAGAACAAATTAAAGGAAATCCTGAAAATGCTGGGACTTGAGCCGAGGGATCTGATGCGCAAGAATGAAGATGAGTACAAAAAAGCGAAACTGGATAACCCGAAACTCAGCAAGGATGATCTGATTGAGGCCATGGTGAAACATCCCATATTGATTGAACGTCCGATCGTGGTTGCCAATGGCAAGGCCGCTATCGGCAGGCCACCGGAAAAAGTGCTGGAGATACTGTAATGAAATATTTTATTGACTGGATACTGGACGCTACGGACTGACGCACATGGATGTGCTAATGCCGCGATCACAAGGATGTGAATGAGCGGCCCTGTCCTTTCGCGACATTTCCTGCGTCCTGTAGGTCGCATTCGCCAGTATGACGATAACTAAACTGTTGCAGCTATCTCATTGAAACCCATACTCCCTCTCCCTCCGGGACGACTCCAGGGATGGAGGAGGTAGAACGAAGTTCGGAACCAGAGTCGAGAGGGCCGGGGTGAGGGAAAATAATATGACCGAAATACTTGTTCTTTACTACAGCCGCTACGGTAACGTGGCAAAAATGGCACAACAGATCAGCCATGGTATTGAGTCCACTACCGGTTGCACGGCGCGTATCCGGACAGTGCCACCGGTCTCCACGGTATGTGAAAGCACTGCTGACAGTATTCCGGAATCCGGCCCGCCGTATGCGACCTATCAGGATCTGGAAGAATGTGCCGGGCTTGCATTGGGCAGCCCTACCCGGTTCGGTAACATGGCAGCACCGCTAAAATATTTTCTTGATGGCACCGGTGATATCTGGTTCTCGGGCAAGCTGATCGGCAAACCCGCGGCAGTGTTTACCTCAACCGCCAGCCTGCATGGCGGCCAGGAAACTACATTACTCTCCATGATGCTGCCGCTGTTACATCACGGTATGATTATCGTCGGTGTGCCTTACAGTGTTCCTGAATTACTCACGACGGCATCCGGCGGCACACCTTACGGCCCAAGTCACACCGCCGGGCAGAATGCAGATGTTGATCTCTCCGCGGAAGAAAAACAG
>JBCKWI010000022.1:0-24969 GCA_038922795.1 Gammaproteobacteria bacterium | reverse complement strand
GCCCCAGGCATCTGATCCTGACCTGCCACGGCCATTTATCCAGGTGATAGGGTGGTTCTGCGGGAAGAATATTTAATTTCCCGATTATATACCGGACATAATCAGTTTCTATATTCTCTTCCAGGGCCCTCATACATATTTCAGATATCATCTCGGGCAACCAGAAGGCAAAGGTGATATAACTCTTTTCACGCCCAAGCGCCAGGCATTCACTCAAACAGGCGATCCCGGTTTGCCGGTCATGTTCCCTGAAGGCCAGCCTGGCCAGATCCAGTAAACACCGGAATATAATGGAAGGTAACCGGCAGGTACGGCCGATATGCAGTGCGGCATCAAGTCCTTCCTTTCCCTCATTCACTTGACCGTTCCTGATTAATGCAGATGCCACGGCGATATATGCCAGGGCCTCAAAATAGGGAGTCCCAGATTCCCTGGCGCTTTTCAGTGCCAGGCCGGCGGATTGCCTGGCCGCGACAAAGTCATGGTTGGCCACGTGGTACCAGCTTTCGACGTAATAATAATGGGCGGAGCGAAAACCCATCGGGCTGCGTTGCAGTCTGTCATGTAAATCACGTGCGGTTAACAAGTCGCCACCGATCAACGCCCCGGACATGCCTTGGGAAATAATAATCTCATCCCAGAGATGTACCCCGGTTTTCATGGCCAGATCTATCCCCTTATAAGCAGATTCCACAGACCTTGAGGAATTGCCGGTCCTCCAACTGATGAAGGAGTCGGTCAGATACATGACGATTCTGGCAACGGGTGACATGTCGTCTTCAAGTATGCTCCGTTTCAGTGTTTCAAAAACCTGTATAGCGTCAGCGTTATTGCCAACGATCATGTCATGCGCTGCGGTATAAACACCGATTTCCGAAAACAGTGATGGATCAGCAATACTCTTCCATATTTTGATCAGTCTCTCCCGCCATTCCTCCCGTTTCGGATGGGCTGGCATCCTCCAGACTATGGCCGAATGCATCCCCAATGCTACACGCGCCTCAATATCGGTATCGGGAAAATCAGGATACTGTTCCATCAGTTCATCCAGAACACTGATCCAGTAGTCCAGCCTTTTGACATCCGCCTGACTACCGGTACGAGTAGCTTCGACGGCGGCTGCCCAGGTCAGATAGGTGCCTCTCGTATCCTGATTATTCCTGAATAACTCAAAGGCCTGCTGCAGATGCAGCAGGCTGTCATCCGGATTAAATGGATAGATGGCCATACCATACCAGTAGAGTAACCACGGATCAGACTTTATATATGTATCAGGTATCCTGCTTATCCAGTCCATCAATGTTTTATGCCTGCCCTGTTTTAACAAATCCACGGCCGACTCTTCTATCAGCTTCCCCAGTTTTTCCCAGTCAGCCACCTCCATCAGCAGTTGTACGGCAGCCTCGACCTGATTGTCCTGTTGCAATATCTCAGCAGCAGTCCATTTTGCAACTTTCAATTCAACTTCACTCAGTTTTTCTCCTGCCTGTGCCTGCAAAAAATCACGAAACAGGGGATGATATTCATAGGTTGCATTGCGGCCTTCATGTTTATAAGTGAAATAATTTTTAACCAGAAGATTATTTAATATTTTTGAAGTGTCGCTGATCCCCGTGAGTTGCGTAGCCATGCCTGAACTGAATTTCGGCATAAATGATGTCTTGATCAGAAATTTCCTGGTGAGCATGCCGGTATGTTCCAGCACCTCGCCGGCGAAATAATCAAACAGGGTCTTCGGGTTAAACTGGTCTTCATCGTCTGTTGTATGTTCGGCAATATCCGTTTGTTCGAGCAGCAAGGTCAATCCAGCCAGCCAGCCGCGGGTTTTGGTATACAACTTATCGGCAAGCAGGCTTGATCTACCCTTGAGGATAAGAATATTTTTCAGTTCATCTTCCGTTAATTTCATATCATCCCATTGCACATGGTTTATCCGGTTATTGGCGCGCAACCTGGCAAATTTTGGCGGTGGTTCAGCACGGCTGATGAAAAATATCCTGCCTCGATCGGGCAATTCTTCCATTCCGGTTACAATGGCAGCATGTAATTCGCAATCAGTCCCGGCTTCCTGAAAGTTATCGAAAACCAGCACGAATTCTCCATCAAAGCGGGCATAGAGTTCCCGGAAGAAATTTCGTGCGAAAACTGGAATACCAAAATTGTATTCCGGTGTTAATAACGGAAGTGTTTTGCGTTTACGCGGGTTGGCCTTTCTGGCCGCGAGGCCAAGATAGTAGAAAAATGTGGGAAGATCCGTATCACTTTCATCGATCTGATACCAGAGGGTTGTGCAATTACGTGCCTCAAGATAAGTGCTGATCAGGGTCGTCTTGCCGGCGCCTGGAGGACTGGTGATCCAGATAATCGGGGCTTTTCGCCGGTCATCAAATTCATTGAACAAACGCACGCGGGGATAGGCCCCTGATAACCTGGGCCGGGATATCTTTGCAAAACTTATCGCAGCTTGCATAGGGATTACCCCTGATCCTGAATTTAATTACGTATAATTATCACGCCTGAATTCAGTATAGAAGGAGATTGTTGAGCCAACAACACCAATAAGAATAATCCCTGCAAGGACATATAAAAAAATTGAATTGGAAATCAAATCCAATATTATGAGTATCAGTACCACCAGTACACGCACACCAATGCTGGGCAGTAACATTTCCTTTATCCGCTTACGGTAAACTGTAAATGCCGTTAATCCAATCACAATGAACAAAATACCCGCTAACCTTATCCAGGGTTCTTCCGTAGCCCTGAACCCCAGCCAGGGTAAAATCTGATTCGGGAAAACCAGGAACGGGATGCCGAATAACATGGTATGGCCGGTTATATATAATTGCCACAGAAATGATCTTTGCATTATTTAATCACCATCCATACCTGTCCGGCCTTTATATGGCATTATCAGTCCTCAGCACCCAGTCCTTACCACCAATCACCCACGCATGGCGGTAAATATCACCCCGGGCACCTTGCTCCAGCTGCCATCCCGTTCAAGTTCAATGAGTTTGCGCATTAATTTAATTCCGGTTTTGTGGCTTGGATGCCAGACCGGTTTTGGAAAGGAAGTTAGCGGAAAACGCAAAACCACTTTTTCAATACCTTCAAGCATGGAGGTATTGTGCACCCAACCACGGCCGCTTTGAATGTCGGTTAATGTTGACCCGGGATGACCGCCCCATGGTGGTGTCCCGAATGAAAATGACATACCGTTAAAGCCATTGATAGTTACGGTGCCGTAATTCAGGCGTGTGATGGCGCGTTCCACAGCCTCGGCAATCTCTGGATCCCTCATGGTTTCCGGATGGACAATCATGTTCACCGTCAGGGTACCCCAGAGTTTTTTGTTGACAAATTCTACCGCCCGCTCCAGGAACTCGATAGTATCCGTGGTATTGATGGTTGTTTCCGTCAGGATGGAACTAAATGGTTCACTCTGATACAGAATTTCATCCGACTCCGGGCTGAGTCCCTTGATGAAAGCCCAGGGGGTCTTGTCCCTTTCCGGTTGACCAATGCTTGTCATATTGGTCCGGCCTTTGGTAAAGGACTGCCAACGATCTCCGGCGCCCGGATAGTAGGCCTTGCGCGGAGGTACTTTTGACAATGCATTCTCCATATGACCAAGAAAGGCATCCCGCTGTTTCCATCCCCTGGCTGTTACCAATGCCACGGGTACACAACAAAGGAACGAGGCATTGAAGGTAAATGCACCGGCAACATCCTCGGCTTGAAAAGCCAGTTCCTTGTCCTTGTAGGGTCCGGGCACCACGATCACAGGTGTCACATTGCCCAGTTCGGAAGTGATCGGTTTTTTGATCGCCGGATTATTTTTTACCATACGTTCCGCACGCTCCGGTCCCGGCGGCCCCCACACGATGGCATCGTGGGTTTTATTCGAGCCGGTAATATGAACCTCGTCCACTAGATCATGATTTACCAGATATTGGCTTTCTTCCACGCCACCATAAACGACGGCAAGAAAGCCTTTATTCACAGCTTCGGCAAACGCCTCCTCGATAAAGGGTCCTACATAGGCATTGACCGGATTCATTTTCAGAATACAGACCTTGCCTTCATTGAACATCTTGGTGATGACATCCATAGGTGGAATGGCGCTGATGTTTCCGGCTCCCAGCACTACCACTAGGCGCCCATTATGATCCGGCTGTTTATAGAAAGGGGCACGATCAGATTCGAGCTTGTCTTCCGTAACACCGGCCAGCATGTGCACATCAGCCGTCACGTCCTTGAACAATATTCCGTCTATGGTACTCATCGGAAAAGCACGCACAGCAAGGCGTTGATCCACCGTACGTCCTACTTTACCAACAAGTGTATTTCCACTGTCCTTTATTGACTTGAGTGATTCCTGGATTAACCGTAATTGCCTCACGACCGAGTGCACCATTGCCCATTCTTCGGTTTCAAAGGACACACCTGGTTTTATCCCCTTTGCCTTGCACGAGATCTTTACCAATCTCCCGGCAACATTGATATAACCCTCCTGCATGGAACGGGCAAGTTTTATCCGGGCATCAATCGAAAGCACCGCAAATGAATTTGCCGCTTCATGCAAGCGGGAGAGTTTTCTATCCAGTTCTACGTGTTGCGTATTTGCTGGTGTCTCTGCCAACGGCCTGAATTCGTATTGTGAAAATTCCTTAACCTGATTTATGGCTGCTGCCTGAGCGTTCATATGAATCACCTCATCTTGTTAGATCTGGAAATATCAGCAAAAATAAAATAACAATGCTTGTCAGCATGATCATGTTTATGCCGGCTGGATTCATCACCGTTACCCTTGTTATCCGTCCCGGTTATATTCATCATGACGCTCCCGTTTCTTTTTAGCCGGTGCAAGTCTGCGTTGTTTTATGCACGAGAGGAGCTGCCAGAGTTCCTCCTTCGTGCCAAAGGACACCTGCTCCGCGCCGCCCACCTTTTCTACTACACCACGTACGGGGGATGTCCCGCGTTCATCTCGACGGTAGATTCTAACGATGTAACTATCCATATATTTTCCTCCTGCCAGAAGCCAGCAAACATCCCTTCCCGCCAGTGTCATGAGTTATGATGCTTGCAAGATTATCAAAGGCGTATTTACAGATTGCATACAGATTCATGATTACGGTTACCGATAGCGGATATATAATCTATTTCATTGATTCGCACTGGGTTTCCCCGGGTATACCCAATTCCTTTATTTTCGGGGATAAGTCATCATAATGTTCTGGGGGCAAAAATTTCCTGAACCCGTTTAAATTGAAATCCGGTGAGATCCGCAGGATTTCCTGTGTACCGCGTCTTGCTTCTTCATTCCGGCCCATCCTGAGATTTGTTGCCACGTAAAAAATATGTCTCGGAATAAAATTGGGATTAATCGCATAGGCCTTGTCTAACATCTCCAGGGAATCATCATATCTCCCAAGATCATAAAAAATTATTCCCAGTGAGGTTAAATACAGCAGGTTTTTCTGGTACAGAGGATTCAGTTTCTTCATTTCCTGCACCAGCGTTAATGCCTCTTCATTATGCCGGGAGTTCGACAACATCAAACTCACGAATAATCTTGTATCCGCATCATTGGCATCCAGCTCCAGGGCGCGTTTGCCCGCCCTGATACCGTCCTCCCGCTCGCCTGCCCAATATCTGGCCCATCCCAGACACAGGTGACCCGAAGAAAAACCGGGATTGATTTCAATTGCCCGTTCCGCAAGCTGTATGGCCTGCTGTAATGTCCGTTCCGGCGAATTGTCCATCCCCGTCAGCCATTCATAGACCAGTACCCGCCCTTTCAGGGCATAGGCGCTGGCATAACCCGGATCGAGTTCAATGGCGTGGGACAGCCAGGCCCTGGCCCGGGTGACCCCTTCCTTGCTGAATTTAAAATAATTTTCCTGTGCTCTCAGGAAACTGTCATGCGCTTCAATATTTTCAGTTCCCTTGTTTTGCAGTTTCTGTTTTTCTTCAGTGCCGATATTGATTTTTAATTCATTGACAATTTGCTTTACGACTTCATCCTGAACAGAAAATATATCATCCAGTTCCCGGTCAAACTTGCTCGCCCATATGTGATCATCCACAAGTGCATCAATCAACTTGGCCGTAATGCGAATGCGATTGTCCGCCTTGCGTACACTTCCCTCCAGGACATAACGCACACCGAGTTCCTGACTTACCTGCCTTGCGCCGATGGATTTCCCTTTATAGACGAAAGTCGAATGGCGGGAGATGACAACAAGACCGGACAGTTTCGACAAGTCCGTGATAATATCTTCGGTAATCCCGTCACTGAAATACTCCTGTTCCGGATCCGAACTCAGATTGTCAAACGGCAATACCGCAATGGAGGGTTTATCCGGTATCATTGATTTGACCTCCGGCGCCGTTACCGCGTTCTTGCCCGTATCAATTAACAACAGATAGACGCGCACGGATTCATCAATGCCCTTGAAGGATTTTTCACCCAGGTATTCATAGCTGAAAATCAGTTTGTTCCTGATACGGTCATAGACCGGGCCCGATATACAAAGTCCGCGCGCATCCGCCAGTTTCTCCAGGCTGGCGGCAATATCCACTCCTTCACCCCTGATGTCATTTCCCTTGCTCACGACATCCCCGAGGCCAATGCCTATGCTATAATGCAACGCATTTTCCTGTGGCGGATTGGCATTCACTGCCTTCAATCTTTGCAGCACATCAAGACCGCATTTGACCGCATTGATCACACTCGTGAATTCGGCAACAATACCGTCTTCGGCGATATTCGTGATCCGTCCTCTATGTTCCGGAATGGTTTCGTTAAAAACCTCACGGTATCTATTGAGACGGTTGAGGGTTTCCGGTTCATCCCGCTCCATGTGCTCCCGGCAATCCCCGGCATCCGCGCATAAAACCGCCGCCAGCCGGCGTTCGAGCAGGCCCATTTCCCCCAACACCAGTTTGCGTATGATGTTGCCTGACAGAAAAATCATCGCGTAAAAGGCGGGTATGACTACAGCGATGAAAACCCATTCGGAGGTATCTGAAAGTGATATCGAAACATTCCTGATAAAATATGAAGCGACATACCAGAACGGGCCAAAAACAAGCGGATAGAGGATGGGGAAAAATATGGTGCCGGCGACAATCTGTCTTTCCGACATCCTGCCAAACAGGAAAACCAGCGGCAGGACAAAGAAAAGAATATAGGGCGGCATACCGAAGACTAGCGAACCGATAACAAGTATCGATAGACCGCCGTCCCCTTTCAGGAGTAAAAAAGGCAGTGGCACCATGAGTGGTACAAACAGGCAGATTCGAAAATACGTTTGAGCGTTCATGTCGCAAATGGATACAGCTGTTGTTTCAAGATGCCCCGGGGCACGGTTTCATTCCGGATTCCATAGGATTCAGGCCATTTATGTCTGGGCAGGAAAAACGTACCAAACAGGATGTCAATGACAGGTAAATGGACGGCATAATTGATATCTACCGGCTTTATCCTGCTTTTGATTTCACTCCGGAAACCACCCGCTCCGGGGGTAGCAAGTATATCGGCGCAGGTGTTTACCTCAACTGTGACGCCGTACATTGTTATAACTATTTTTTCTAATGCCTGCTCCGCCACCACGTCATCACGCAAGTTCTCAAAACGCTTCCCTGCTTCCATGGATAAGGCGATGCGCCGTATTTCCTTGTCTTTTTTCGGGTTCTCCAGTCCGTGGCCAATTTCACCCCAGGCGATGTTGCCGGATTTCGCATCCACCAGTGTCGAGCCCAGAACACCGGGTATGACAATGACCGGATTCCGGTCAGGATCTTCTTCCCTCGCCAAATCCGTATAAACACCACCCAGGTTCGGAATACCATCACTGGAATCACATCCAGCTGAAAAAACCAAGTATATAAAAATACCGCAAGCCTTCTTCACATTAATGGCCATGTTAGATTATGAGTATTCTCTTTTGATAAATAATTAATCCAAATGCATTTTCTTCATGACGGATACAGAATAAAGATACGGCCGGACCAGTTACAGATGGCATACAGATTGGGAATTAGAGGAGATATTCAGAAATCCTGAATCAATCAGAATTTCCGGAATTTTTTAAACCTTCACGGGTTGCTTATCAAATTTCCCGAAATTCAGCATGATAGTGGGCATGATCAATAAATTCATCAACGTTGATGAGGCCAGGCCACCGATAATGATACTGGCCATGGGTCCCATGATCTCGCGCCCCGGATTATCACTGTCAAAGGCGATGGGCAGCATGGCCAGCGCAGTGACCAGAGCTGTCATCAGTATGGAAGGCAATCGCTCCTGGGCGCCCTGTATGGCAGTTTCCATGTTCCAGTCCAGCCCTTCAACATCAATCAGGTATTTATAATGTGAAACCAGCATGATGGAATTGCGCACGGTAATGCCAAACAGTGTGACAAATCCGACCATGGAGCCTACCGAGATCGTATTCCCGGTAAACAATACCGCGAGTATGCCGCCTACCAGAGAGAATGGCAGATTAAGCAACATGAGCAGGACATTTCTGGAATTGCCGATAGCGATAAAGATCAGTATCAGTACACCGATGCCAGCCAGTATTGAATGCAGGATCAATTCTTCCCTGGCTTTGGCGCGTTCCATGGATGCGCCGGTAAATTCCGGGTAGGTCCCGGCCGGGAATCTGATTTCTTCCAGCACACGTTCTTTCAGTTCATCCATGAAAGACTCAAGATCACGATTTTCAACATGCGTTGTTACCGTCTGGACCCGCTGGGCGCCCCGATGCAGGATATTATAACGGCCACCGGTCTGGGCAATATCCGCTACCTGATCCAGTGTCACAAAGACACCATCCATGGTACGTATTGGCAGCTTGCTGACATCATGTGGCTGCTGCCGGTGTTCTTCCTTAAGAAATACAGTGACATCATATATACGGTTGCCCTTATTAATCCTGCCGGCCCTATGACCTTCGTAGGCAACCCGGATAGCATCCATGACTTCAACCGGGTGTAATCCCAGACTTGCCAGTTGTTCAGGATTTAATCTTATTTGCAGCAGCGGTGTGCCCGGCGGAGATCGTAACTGGATGTCTGTTGCACCAGATACGGAACGTGTGACCTCTGCAACAGCCTGCACCAGCCGGTCCAGCACCTCCAGATCCTCGCCATAAATATTGATAACGACCGGGGCCTGATAACCCGAGATAGTTTCATCTATGCGTTCAGACAGAAAATTGTGCACCTCAAACAGGATGCCCGGCATGGACCGCATCACTCCACGCAATTGATCGAGCACCCGCTGTTGCTCACTACCGGACATGGGGACAAGATCAACTTCAAATTCACTGTAGTGACTGCCGAAAGTATCCGCACCACGCTCCGCCCTGCCTGCCCACTGTGAAACGGAATGTACACCGGTTATTTTAAGAAATTCTTTGGTCAATTCATTGCCCATACGTATCGATTCCTGCAAGGATGTGCCGGGCAAACTCGAAGTATGTGCAATATAGTGTCCTTCGCGCAGGTCAGGCAGAAACTCACCGCCCAGCCTGGGGACTATCCCGAAACTCAGGAAACAGACAATGATGCTGACAGAAATGGTCAACATGGGGAAACGGCCAATAAGATGCAGTAACCAGCTATAGACAGGTTTTATCAAACGAATGAGCGGTGGATCAGCACTGGATAATTTGCCACGCTCCAGCAGGAAGTAACACAAGGCCGGCGTTACGGTCAGTGCGACGACCAGCGACATCAGGATAGCGAGAATATAGGAAAATCCGAGTGGTGAGAACAAACGGCCGGCAAGACCACTGAGTGTAAGCAAGGGGATGAATACGATGGCCACTATAAAGGTTGCATAGACCACTGAGCTCCTGACTTCCATTGAGGCATCGAAGACTACTTCGGAAACAGGCCGTGGTTGTGCCAGCAGACGGTTTTGTCTGAGGCGCCTGAAAATATTCTCGGTGTCAATAATCGCATCATCCACAACCTCACCCAGGACAATCGCCAGGCCACCCAGCACCATGACATTGAGATTAATACCCATATTCAACAAAACCAGCGTTGCACTGATCAGGGACAAGGGGATGGCGAGAGCGGAAATAAAGGCCGTCTTGAGATTAAACAAGAAAAGGACCAGGATGATCACAACAAATAATCCGCCTACCAGCAAATGTCCCGAGATGTTCTTGAGTGAAACCTCAATGTAATTTGCAGGACGGAATAAATCCGGATAAAGGCTGATGTCCTGTTTTTCAAATAATACCTTGAATTCATTCAGGGCATTTTCAGCCGCCCGTGAAACCGTCAGGGTATTTGCCCCGTATTGACCAATCACCATCATGACGATTCCCGGCTTGCCCATAATGGCCGCGGCACTGAACGGCGGCTCGGCGCCCATTTTTATTTCAGCAACATCCCTCAGATAAACATTGCTGCCTTGATGCCGTTTCAGGATGACATTGCCAATGGATTCTTCATCAGAAGGCTGGCCGGCAGTGGTTAAAGTTATGCGCTGGTTCCGGTTTTCAATAAATCCGGACCCCTTGATGGCGGTGGCTTGTTCAGCGGCAGCAACAACATCATGAATACTGACACCATAAACTTTCAGTTTTTCAGGATCCGCCTGTATCTGCAGTTGACGGATATCGCCCCCGAAAACATTCACATCGGCTATACCCGGGACACTGAGAAGACGCGGGACGATGGTCCAGTCAGCAATCTCCCGCAATTCCATCAGGCTATGGCTGTCACTGGTTATTCCGATAGTCAGTACGGTAGCGGACGAAGACGCCAGTGGCACTATCACCGGCTGGTGCACCCCTTCGGGCAACCTGTTGTTAATTCCGGCCAGCCGCTCTGAAACCAGTTGCCGGTTACGGTAAACATCGCTTTTTTCATCAAAGACCACATTAACAATTGAAAGCCCTTGTATTGACTCCGAACGTATATGATCAAGGTTTATCAATCCGCCTATGGCATTTTCAATTTGTTGTGTAACCAGAATTTCAACCTGCTCCGTGGACAACCCGGGTGATTCCGTCTGGATAATTACCAGCTTGGGTGAGAATTCCGGAAAAATATCAAGACCGGCACGGGGTATTTCATAAATACCATAAGCGATCAACAGGAATGCCAGCGTAATGATGACACCATGAAATCGGATTGAAAATCTGACGATGGCAGCTAACATTAGTGATTAGTAATTGGTAATTGGTAATTGGTAATTGGTAATTAACCATCAGATTTTATAACAGGTGAAGCTCCCGATAATGACGCACTAATTACCAGTCGCTAATCACCAATCACTGATCTATGGATCATCATCCTCATCCGGTATCGACCACCTGAACTCTTCCGATAACAACATTTGTGCCCCATGCAGGACAATCTGTTCGCCAGCCCGGAATCCCTGCTTTATAAACCACCCTTCCCTCGTGACGGTATAGTCATCCAAATCCCGGCGCAAAAAAGCCTCTTCGCCTGCTTTGACATATACCCAGGGTTTATCGGCATACCAGATCACCGCTTCCGGGGGGATATAGATACCCACGATGGTTTCGCTATCTTCCGGAATCCACGCATCAAGATAGACCCCGCTACGCAATGATGCGGCAGGAGTATGGAAAAAATAGGTCTGTCCGTAGATCTGATTGTCCGGGAATAATGCGGGTGAAATGTAATAGGCTGCCTGTGCCAGTTTTCTGCTCTTGCCCTGTTCATTGATAAATATTGTCTCCGTGTTATCAGGTAATTCCACATTACCTTCCAGTGTCACCTGCAGCAGTACCGATTTTCGTTCAAGTAATTGTCTGGAGAATTCCTCCTCATTCATCAGTTTTTCAGCAAGCCTGCTGCCCCATCCCTGGATCAATTGGATACGGATATCTTTCAGTTTGTCCTGTGTCGCATCAAGTTTTGACTGATCATTCATCCATAGCAGCCTGGCTTGTTGCAGTTGCCGCTCGGATATATTTGAGGCCTCGCTGCGTAACAGTTGTAATCTTTCAAATTCCTGTCTTGAAACCTGGACAGCACCCTCGGCAATCTTTCTTTCTGTCTGTATAGCCCGATGGCGTGACCACCAGTCAAGCAGTGACTGGATATCCAGGACCCGGGCATAGGCATGAATTTCACTCCGATGTTCAACGGATTCCAGGCGGACAGTCTGAATGTTTGCCTGTTCCTGTATATGCTTGTCTATATGTACGGCAACCTGCCCTTCAATGATTTCTACTGCTGATCGTACAGCCGTTACATCATCATCATTGTCGTCATGTTCTGACGTAAATTTTGCCAACGGCAAAACGCCCTTGTCTGCAACAAAATTGAATACCAGCAGGACTGAAACAAGCAGGATGACCAGGCCGATTAATTTATAAATTGGGTTCATGATTTTATTGTCAATATATCCGGTTATTCATCCGGACCTGCGGTATCAAACAGATACTGGTATGTCTGTTTTATAAACAACGGATATTGTATGGCATCTTCGAGCTGGCCGGCAGATTTGATTACTGAAAACCACAGTTCGGAAACAGCCTGTTCAACCGCGGCAACTTCAAGCAGGCTTCTGTTTAATTGCAGATGGTCGGCATAACCCAGATCATATTGCCTCTGCATCTGCCGATAACGCTCACGTGTTTCTTCCAATAATTGTTCAGCTTCATGCAGCGCTGATTTTTGCGCTTGCAGACGGCCTTCAGCCATGGCTACCTCATTAATCACGCGCGCCTGCAAGGCCAGGAATTCAGCCTGTTTGCTTTCACGCACTGCCAACGCTTCCTTTATCGGACCTTCATTCCGCGGATAAAACAAGGGCAAAAGCCATGCGGTCCCCAATGCCCATATCTTGTCAGTCTGGTCAAAAATAAAACCTGGAGATAAATTAAGGTCCGGATACTGCTTTTCTATTTCCAGCCGTAATGCAGCTTCATGGACACTGTATTGGGCCAATGCCTGTTGTATATCCAGCCGCTGTGTCAAGGCGACAGACTGCAGCTCATCTCGGCCAAGTCCGCTAATAGCAGCGGGCCTGTCAGGATCAGTAAATAAAAAGTTCATGTCTTCCAGCGCAGCCACCGGCAAACCCAGGCTACCGGCCAATGCATGTTTGGCATCAACGACCGCGACTTTATGATTTGTCAGCGCCAGACGCGCACGTTGCATATCAAGCTGCATGGAACTCATCTCGAATTCACTGGCCTGTCCAAGCTCCAGACGTCTCGCCAGAAGTTTCAAAACCTCTTCCGTGATTTTTTCCTGTGCTTGTAATTGTTCCTGGGTCTTCAGCACAGACTGATAGTTGAAATATTGCCGCCGTAAACCACTATAGATATTCCAGGCCACTGTATTGATATTTATTCGGGTAACATTCACCTCAGCATCTGCCTGTTCATAGCGTGCCTGCCGTTTGGCGGGGCGTTCCAGAATGAAATCAAACAACAGACCAATCGTCCAGGGTGATTTGCCGCCTCTGGTGTCGCTGTGATATTCAAGAGGTATTTCTACACCGGGGTTAATCCTCCGCGTTACCATCTCTGCATGAATCATGGCCTTGCGAAATTCTGCAATGGCAACTTGTAATTCAGGATGAAAATAATATGCCGCCAATGTTAATGCATCCAGGTCCCATTCAGGCAATGGCCATTGTTTGACCGGGTAACCGTAACCAAGCAAATGATTGTTTAAGCGGATATCATCCAGGTTCCTTGACATGAATTCAGCCGCCAGTTGTTTTGTCTGCAATGGTTTTGCTTCATACTGATAAGCTGTGCATCCACCGAGGGCAATCACCAGCATGCACTGCAAGACCAGAGCTGGTTTTGACCGGAATAAAACTATCGGGAACCGGACATTCATTATCAATTTATGCAGTTAATAACGGCATTATTATCAAGCCAGTATGTGTTTGAATTGCTGAATCTATGCTGAATTTATTCTTGTTATTGTTATTGTTATTGGTTGTTGGTGTTCTTCCAGCCGGTGCCGCTGCCGGGGAATCTCCACCCGAATTATGCGGGACCTATCGGCAAGATCATAACCAATCTGGCCTGAATACAAAAGCGCGTGAGAGTATACCTTATGGTGACGGTTTGTTATGGGAAATCCGGAATCCGCAGGAAGGAGTTTCCTTCCTGTTTGGCGCCATGCATTCTCAGGACGGAAAGGTCACTTCCATTCCCCCGCCGGTGAGGCTGGCATTACTGCAGAGCCGTGTACTGGTGATGGAGGTTGTCCCGGACCAGCAGGCACAACAACAATTTATTGAATCGATCTACTTTACAGATGATAGCAATCTGGAAACCATGCTGGATAAGGAAATCTATAACGAACTGGTAGTGAAGATAGCCGCTTACGGTATTACTGAAGAGAAGGTCTGGCGCCTCAAACCCTGGGCTGTCTTTACCCTGATAGGAAGGCCACGCCCGGTCAATGCAACTACCCAGGAACAGGTGTTAATGCAATTGGCCCTGACCTCGAATAAAGCTGTCAACGGACTGGAAACCATGGATGAGCTGACCGGTATACTTGACGGGATTCCAATGGATGATCAGATCGTCATCCTCAATGACACTGTCTGCAATCATACCGAAATAATCAGAAAGACACGCGATCTGGTGGATATGTATCTGGCCCGCGACCTTGCTGGCATAGTCATCTTCAACGAACAGCCGCATTATGATGAAGCCATTTTTGACAGGTTTATGCAGCGTATGCTCTATGACCGGAATCAGCGCTTGCTGGAAAGGATTGAATCTTATCTGCAACACGGCGGTGCCTTTATAGCCGTCGGCGCATCACACCTGCCAGATGAAAAAGGCTTGCTGAAACTTCTGGAAAATAAAGGCTACAAAATCAATAAGGTTTATTAAATGGAAACCTCTGTGCCGGAAACAGATTTCTCATTCCTGTATTCTGCTGTATTTTTACTTGTCTTCCGGCCTGGTCGAAGATGGCAATATGCGATATATAACTTTATTGCGTTTGATCATGTGCTTGAGTGCGGCCAGAAAATGCAATGCGATTAGTCCGGCAAAAATATTGGAACTGTAAACATGTATCCAATTAAAGATTGTATATAAAGTTTTATTTTCCGGGCCCCATGATGGCAGGTGATATCCGAAAAAATGAATGCCCCATTTGGCGAAATTGGATTCTATATAACCACTCAACGGAACCACAATCAGGAAAATATAAATAATGTAATGACCGGTTTTTGCCGCCTTGATTTCCCATGCTGGCAGGCTGTCCGGTAAACCGGGCGGTTGGTTGCGTAAACGGAAATTGATTAACAAAGCAACCAGGGCAAACGCAATCAGACCAATGGATTTGTGCAGATTATAATACTGCGCGACGGCTGGAATTCCTTTTTCGAGATTTACCATATACCAGCCTGTACCCATCAGAATAAACACTGCAATAACGATCAACCAGTGCAGCATCACGATGGAGTTTGTATAACCTTGTATCTTTTTCATAGTCTTTGTTTGCTCTGTCTTTGCTGTCCGGGAATTATTTTATACACAAACCATACAAAAACGTTCCAGATATGGCATGTAATAAATAATACAAGTACGGAACGATAAACCAGATTAAACCATGTCTGACATGGCTGGAACAGGTTGGTTCAAGCAATAATAGCTAGCGGTATTGAAAAGCAGAAAACTCGCTGGATTTATAGCATGCGTGAATGGACTGGTCAAATCACAAACAGATTATTTGGGGATGTCCTGCTTGCCGCCTTGTTGATATCTGGCTTTCCATTCAGAATATGGCATACCATAAATGATCTCCCTGGATTGTTCATAATCCATGTCAATACCTCGCTCATTTGCTGCGGCAAGATACCATTTGGAAAGGCAATTCCGGCAGAAACCGGCAAGATTCATCAAATCAATATTCTGTACTTCCTTATGCTCCCTCAAATGATTAACCAGGGCACGAAATGCCGCTGCCTCCAGTTCAATGCGTGTTTTTTCATCCACTTTGCCTGCCTCGCTAAAATCTGAAATTAATATTATCAATCGTTACCTTGAAAAAGGTATTATATCATCTATCAAATAATAATATGGATTACGGACAGTGTTGAATGAACACAACATCTGATTTGCATAAAATTATTGTTGTCGGCGGCGGCGCCGGAGGGCTTGAACTGGCGACCAGACTGGGACACAAGCTGGGCAAAAAGAAAAAAGCAGACATTATGCTGGTGGACGGTTCGCGCACACATCTCTGGAAACCCCTGCTACATGAAGTCGCGGCCGGCTCTTTGAATTCTAATGATGATGAAGTTGGCTATATGGCCCAGGCCCATTGGCATCATTTCAGTTTCCGGCTCGGTTATATGGATGGCCTGGATCGCAGGAAGCAGGAGATCAATCTGGCGCCATCAGTGGACGAGCATAATGAGGAGTATATCCCCAGACGGTCATACCGTTATGACACACTGATTATTGCCGCAGGCAGTGTCAGTAACGATTTTGATATACCCGGGGTCAAGGAATATTGTCAGTTTCTCGATACACGGCAGGAAGCTGATCGATTTCATCAATTATTGTTGCGCAAATATGCGGCTGCCCATACCCAGAAGGGGCCCTTGAGAGAAGGTCAATTGCATATTGCCATTGCCGGTGGTGGCGCCACCGGGGTGGAACTATCCGCTGAGTTACATGCAGCCACACACCAGCTTGTTGAGTTTGGACTGGATCGGATCTCCCCGGAGAAGGATGTAAAGATCACTATCATTGATGCCGCGGACAGGATACTTCCCGCTTTACCAGAGCGCTTGTCCAGATGTACTGAACGGTTGCTGCGCAAACTGAATATAGATATTCTCTCAGGCCAGCGTATCGTAAAAGCCACACCCGATGGATTTCACACTGAGAGCGGTAAATGCATCCCTGCGGAAATAAAAGTCTGGGCCGCCGGTATAATGGCGCCCCCAATCCTGAAAGATATTGATGGACTTGAAACAAACCGCATTAACCAACTGGTAGTCAGAACAAACTTGCAGACGACACGTGATGATAATATTTTTGCCTTTGGCGATTGTGCCGCCTGTCCTATGCCGGGTACGAATGAATTCGTTCCACCCAGGGCACAGGCATCCCATCAACAGGCCTCTCTTTTGGTGAAATCCATGAAGGCCAGACTGGATAATCAGCCACTGCCTGAATACAGATATGTTGATTATGGTTCGCTGGTTAGCTTAAGCCGTTACTCTACTGTTGGCAGCCTCATGGGGAACCTGGCAAGCAAGATTTCAGGGAATGTATTTATTGAGGGCATCATCGCGCGCATGGTGTATTTATCATTATATAAAATGCATCAGCTTGCACTGCACGGTTTATTCCGGGTCACATTATCTACAATTGCTGATCTGCTCACGCGTAAAGCCAAACCCAGGATGAAACTGCACTAGTTCACGAACATCAAACCTATCTCAAAATTAGCGAGCGCAGCAATTTTGAAATAATTACAAAATATCACTGCTGTCCCGTTAACAGATAAGTAAAGAGGCCTGATTCACCCATGATTTGGTACCATGAGTTTGTCGATAACTTGTTGGACCAAAAAGGAGAATCAGGCCATGGCTCATTGTAATACGATGTAATACGATCTTTTCACAAAGACTAAAACTGGTACCGGGACATGAATTCGGGACCTTGGCAAACCGGCACCATTCCGGTCGTTCTTTCCGCACGGCCTCACGCTGGTCGCCGTTCGTGACCATGGCCATGGCCCGATTGGCCGGTCGAAACAGCCGGCGCGATAGTGTCGAAAAACTCTCTGCGCAGGCCCATCGTCCCTATCCTCTGGGCAGTGCAAAACTCTCCCGCCCTGACCTGTCTCGCATCAACGAAGACAAAACCCTATGCCTGGTACGGGGCCCTGTCTGGAAACCGACTGGGCCGCTGTCAGAGGCTGACGCCAGGCCATGATTTTCGCTGCAAGGGACCACTTTATTCGTTGGCTGCCTCGACGATTGACCTCTGCCTGTCTGCCTTTCCATGGGCCGATTTCCGTTCCACCAGGGGCGCTATCAAACGCCATACCGGTTTGAATCATGAGGGCCACCTTCCAGGATTCGCCAATAGCACGGCAGGCAAGACCAGTGCCGCCGGGACTGGCCGTACCCTGGCATTCCCCCCCAAGGCAGCAGGGTGGTCATCGACCGGGGTCACCACGACGTCGCCTGGTATGACCCACTGACAGAGAAAGGAATAGTCTTCGTTACCCGTCTCAGGTCCCATGCAAAATCCCGGGTGGTGTGTCGCCGTCCGGTCTCGAGAGACCAAGGGCTGACCTGTGATCAAACCGTCGGGTCCACCGGTAGCCAGACCGCCAGGCAATGTCCCCTCCCACGACGTCGTACCGGTTATCGGGATCCAAAGACCGGCAGGCACTCCGTTTTCCTGACCAGCCATTTCAAACTGGCCGCCAGGACCAGTGCCGGTATCGGCCAGGCCCGGTGGCCAGTGGAACGGTCCTTCAAATGGGTAAAACAGGACCTGAAAATCAGGTCATTCATCGGCACAGGCAGGCATGCAGTCATGACGCAGATCTGAATTGCACGGTGCGTTTACCTGCTCCTGGCAGTTATCAGGTTTCAGTCGAAGATGAAGAAAAGCATGCAGCAAATCCTGCGCCTGTTGCAACTCAATCTATTTGAGAAACGAGACCTGATGGCCTTGCTGCGGGCTGATCCTCTCTGCGATAAGCGGTCCTCCAATAATCAGTTGGCATTGATATGAAAGTTAACGGGACAGCAGTGATAAATTATACTTCTTCATACGATACCTTAACGCCATCCGCGTAGTCCCCAGTTCGCGTGCGGCCCTGGATACATTTCCATTGGTACGTTCCAGGGCCTGTTTTATCAACAACAGTTCGGCTGAATCAAGTGTCAAATTTCCCAAATCTGCGGCATCATCTGATTTTGTCCTGCGGGATCTTGGTGCAAGTGCCAGCATCTCACTGTTCAGTTCACCGCCTCCGCTAAGCAACACCACACGTTCAAGCAAATGTCTCATCTCGCGGACATTGCCGGGCCATGAATAATTCATGAGTGCTGGTTCTGCGTCCTTGGTAAAAGCAGGTGTTTTCAACCCGTAGCGTCTGGCTGTCTGTTTTGCAAAATGACCGGCAAGGATCATGATATCTTGGCCACGTTCGCATAAGTGCGGCATGGTTATATTCAATACATTCAAGCGGTAATAAAGATCGGACCGAAATTCACCTGTTTGAGTCAATTCATCTATATTGCGGTTAGTTGCCGCAATGAACCAGGCTGCAACCGGCTTTTCCTGAGTAGTTCCCACCCTGCGCAAGGTCCTGCGTTCCAGCACTGCCAGTAGTTTTGATTGCAGACCGAGAGGCAGTTCGCCAATCTCATCCAGAAACAAGGTGCCATCCTCCGCGGCCTCTATCAAGCCGGTCCTTGCTACATGGGCATTGGTAAATGCCCCTTTCTCATGACCAAACAATTCCGCTTCAATCAAATCCTTTGGCAAAGAGGCACAATCAACATGTACAAATGGTTTATCGTTACGGCTGCTTTTGGCATGCAATAACCGTGCGACAACGTCTTTACCGGTACCTGTTTCACCGAGAATCATGACGGTAGGTGGAATGGCATCCGTAGTGCGCGTCAACCGGCTGATCTGTTCCACCTGTTTTCGTATTTCCACTATGGCATGACATTCCCCCAGAAACTCCACGCCTTCAACAGCATGTTGTTCACGTTTGGTTGAATAAGTCAGTTTTCTGGTCAGTTCACTCTTGTCCAGCACCTTTTCTACATTAAGTAATAGCTCATCCAGATCCACCGGTTTTTTCAGATAATCCGAAGCGCCGAGTTTCATGGCAGAAACGGCATCTTCAAGTTCGCCGTAGGCTGACATGACTATAACTGCAATACTGGTGATTTGTTTTGCCCTGAGTCCGGTCAGAAAATCAAGACCTGAACCATCCGGCAAGCGCATATCCAGCAGGATCAAATCAGGAGAGAATGTGTCGAGTTTTTCAACCGCGGTTTTCAGATCACCAGCAATCTGGCATTTATAGCCTGCACGTGACAATCTTTTTTCCACCGCCCGTGCAAAAACAGTTTCATCTTCCACAATCAAAATTTGCTTTTCCAGCACCGGGACTGTCATGGATGTCAGTTGTGTGTTTATGTCCTGTTTCATTCGTTTATCTCCTCAATCACCCTGATAGGCGCCGTAATGATTGCAGTTGTGCCTTCTCCTTTATGTATATCAAATACAAGCTTCCAGCCGTGTTTTTGACATATTTTAAAGGCGATTGGAATACCCAGTCCTGTGCCGAAACGTTTTGTCGTTGGGCCGGGTGCAAGATTATTCGGTATTGGATCAAATGGTAAACCCGCCCCTACGTCCTGAATGTGTATTTCCAGACAATTATCCCTGTTCTTCAGTTTGATCGTTATTACAGATTGTTGTGGGGAGGCATCCACTGCATTTGCCAGCAAGGCATAAAGTGCCTGTTCCATCAGATCGGGATCCGCGTTCAGGCGCAGATCATTTTCCCAACCGGTTTTTTCAATCGTCACTTCCTTTTCATCAAGTTTGGTTTTGAGTAGTGATAATGCGGCATCAATCATTTTGCTGGCGTAGACCAGTCTATAATTAGGTTTCAACGGGTGCAGGTAAGACACCAGTGAACTAACCCACCGCCCCAATCTGTCGATAGTTTCCAGTATGGCCTGTTTGCTTTCCTGTAGTTCTTCCTTGTCCACCACATCATCCAGGACTTGCGCTGTCGCCCTGATGCTGGCGAGCGGATTACGTATATTATGTGCAACGACGGGAATCAGGGCACCCAGCGCGGCCTGTTTCTCACTTTCTACCAGGGCCGAACGGCTTGCCTCAAGATCACTGGCCATGGTGTTTATGGTCTGTGCCAGTTGTGAAACTTCTTCCACACCGTCGGCAGGAATTTTGTTTACCAGATTGCCACGGCTGATGATACGTGCGCCGGTCATGACATTCGACATCGGCTGGATAAATTCCCGGTTCAGAATGTATCGCGCATACAAGACCAGTATTATCGCCAGAAACAACGGAATAGGAATAATGACAGGCGCATAACTGGTCCAGCGTTGAAGCATCAGATCCAGTTTTTCATGTTCCTCATTTAACAGGGCTTTCATCGCCAGATATTTCCCTTCAAATTTTCCCACCATGCTCTGGGCAAAGCGGGGATCAAGTATCTTCATACGCGCACTGCGGCTGACCATATAAGGGTCAGTGAATATCTGGTTCATGTCCTTTTGTATTTCACGGTATGAAGCCTGGAGGTTCTGGATTGCCATATCCTCATCAGAGGAGATTGAATTCTGTCTCAGGTGATTGAATTGTTGATCAATATTGCGCGAGTATTCACCATAGAGTTCCAGGGCCCCGGCCTCCTCCAGTAATCTGGCCCTGATTGCCTCCTGGATCTGCCGGAATAGGCCTCCACGAATCTGCTCCAGACTGAATTTGAGGTTATTGATTCGTACGGATTCCGCCGAGTATTGATGCCAGAAATAGGCAGAGAGCCCCCCCAGTGATCCGGTCACGGCCACCAGCAGGACAAAGGCAATCTCATGGATAACTAACAGATTTCTGAGAGATTTCGGGCGCCTGATCCACATAGATTGGGGAGTATAACCGATGCGGTAGTTGGTTCATATAGACCAGACCCATGAGTAGCATTAACCAACTGTATATCCAGAACTATCTGTTCAAAATGGTTTAGTGCATCGCATAAATATATATAACTAATTGATTATTAAATATTATTATTATTCATGGTGGGTTGGTTAATAAGCTGGCACAGATACTGCAGTAACCAATATGTTGTTCATGGATCCTGTTAACAGGTAACCCAGACTACAAAATTTTTTATCTCAATCAAAACGAGGAGATTACCATGAAGTGGACTACACCAGAATATAGCGACATTCGTTTTGGCTTCGAAGTGACCATGTACATCAATAACAAGTAATGTACTGAAGCTTTAAAAGCTAGCGTTAAGGGGCCGCAAGGCCCCTTATTTATATTGTATCCTTATTTTCCCTCCCACCAATGACCAACAACCAGCGTCAGCGTCTCCAGCTTTGGCTTCCACCGCCCTTGCATTAATTCATACTTGGTCTCAATCTTCTAACGCAACGAGCTTATTAAAGACCTCCTGAGGTTTTTTCCAGTTTAGCACTTTCCGCGGGCGGTCATTGGGTTCTGGTTGTACCCGCTTAATCGCAGCAACGGATATTTTCGAGAAACCGGTACCTTTGGGAAAGTCTTGCCGAATCAGCCCATGGGTATTTTCGTTCGTCCCGCGGTCGCGCGCATGGCCGGGATGCGCAAAGCAGACCGTAATGTGGGTATCGATGGTGAATTGTTTGTGCCCGCCCATCCCTTTTCCCTGGTCGCAGGTCAGTGTTTTTGTCAGTTCTGCCGGCCATGAGCGCAGCGTTTTGACGTAGGCCTTCCGCACCGATACGGCGTCTCTGGATTGGAGCGGCACTCAGAGTGTGGTCCGGGGAGTCCGCTCAACCCGTGTGCCGGGGGCTGTTCGTTGGTACTTGCCCAGAATGAGATCAGCCTCCCCGTGTCCCGGCACTGTCCGATCGGCCATCGCTGCGGGGCGCCCTTCAATTGAGGGCATAGCGGCGATTTTCCCTCGCGTTTCCTCAGGATTGGCCTTGCTCCTGCCTTGCCTTCGGCGATACTTTCGTTCTTGCCGGAGCGCTTTGATGGGCCCTGCCTTCAACGACCCTCTCGGGAGCACGTAGCTATATTGGTAGATGGCTTCGGGGGAGATACGCATAGCCGTATCGGCAGGACACTCTGCCGCCAGACGCGCTACGATGCGCCAGGAGACCAGCGTAGTGGCAGCTTCCCCAGGACCTAGACGCGTAGCTTCTTCGCGGGTGAGTGTTCGTTTACCGTACCGCCGGGACAGCGCACGCCCTTGAGCGCGCCTGCCCGCCGAGGTGGCGCGGTCCCCACTCTTCCCGCTGTTGCGTGCTACTTCACGGGAAAGGGTACGCGTTGGCCGGCCCAGGTGTTTGGCAATATCCGTCAGCGTTTCGTAGCTGGCCAGGCCGCGGCTGATTTCTTCACGGTCTTCATGGGTAAGTCGTTGACAGGTTGTGGTATGCAGACGGATATATTATCCGTTGCATTAGATTGTTGAATCCAAGTACCAAATATTGATCCCTATTTCAGCCTGTTAAAGTTCAGACTTGAACCTTGGTTATCGTGAAAAAATAGCTCTATAAATAAAAGCATGGAATAGCGTAATAGCGAGTTTCTACCAGGAAGATTTCTCTATAGAATAAAAGAGGTTACTATTCACATTGAATAATCTAAAACGAAATGGGAATATTCAGTTCAATGCCAATACTTAGAAAAATACTGAATACACTATGCTTGATGTTGCTATGCAATATGGCTTATGCCATGAGCAATGACTATGACATCGTCATTACCAAATCAAAACAGGAACTTGCTGTTATAAAAGGAGACCAGATTGTCAAACAGTTCCGTATTGCGACTGGCAAAGGCGGAAACGGTAGCAAGCGGGAACAGGGCGACAAAAAAACACCCGTCGGTATATACAAGATTATAGACTTCAAGGATAACAGCCAATTTTACTACTTCATACAAATTGACTATCCCAATTTACTGGATGCCTGGTATGGCTATAAAAATAATATTATTTCCGCCGATGAATTTAAAAAAATTGCCGTTGCCTACAAGACCAGGCAAAAACCTCCGCAGGACACAAAGCTCGGAGGCTATATCGGTATACATGGCATCGGCCAGCAAGATGACCAACAACTACAGATTCATAATGGCTTTAACTGGACCAATGGTTGTATCGCGCTCACCAATGAACAGATTATGGAATTAAAACAGTATGTGGCCATCGGGACAAAAGTGATCATTAGAGAATGACCCTGTTTTTACCAGAACAATATGTCTGATTAATGTATCAATATCCCCATATATTTGTAATAATTTTTCTCAGCCTGTTTCTTTCATTTCAAACGCATGCTCATGCAAGCGGTCAAAATCAGCCCTATGAAATATCCTCTGATAAATCACTGCAGGACATCCTTGAAGACATAGAATTTGCGATGACAGAACATAATCTGCGAATTGTGGATCGCCTGCATATCGGGCAAGCGATCCAATTGCGCGGAAATGAAGATTTTCCTGATTACGAGGTAATATTGTATTGCAACCTGACATTTGCCCAGAAAATGCTTGAACTGGCTCCGGAACTGATCAACACCTGCCCGGGCCGGGTTACTGTAAGAGGCAAGGCAAACTCATATATTATTTCAGCCCCACAATGGCCTGAACAAAACACTGATAGCAGATTAAATGAACTGATGCATGACTTGAACAACCAATTAAGAAAAATTGTCGATTACGCGGCACTGGAATGGTCAAAACCACGTGAAAATTGATATAAAAAATCTCATAACACCAAAAGGACGGCGCGCTCGAAATCTAAGTGCAACATTCTTTCATGAAAGAATGTTGCATGCCAAAAAAATACAAACACCTCACATTAGATGACCGTACGTTGATTCAAACTCAACTCCAGCAAGGATCCAAACCTGCTGCAATTGCAGCAGGTTTGGATCGACCTCGTTCTTGTATCTCACGCGAACTGGCCCGCAATGGCTGGAAGGCAGCTTCCGCCACACGCTCAGTTGGGCGTCTAGCCATTGCCGGTGGCTATTCTTCCAGTCGAGCCCACCGGCGTGCGCGAAATCTATCTGTCATGCCTCGTATCCAGCGCAAGCTCGTGTTCGGCCATTCGCCGTGGAACAAAGTCAGCGATGGCCTGCAACAAGGCTTATCGCCTGAACAGGTTGCCGGTACACTGGGGCGCATGAACGAGCCCATCCGCCTGTGCCACGAAACGATTTACCAA
>JBCKWI010000021.1:0-26512 GCA_038922795.1 Gammaproteobacteria bacterium | reverse complement strand
TAAGTTTTTCAATGACTTATAAATCTCATCAAACGCCATTAATGGGACAATTAAGTAATATTTGTATCTGATTTAATGTGTAAACTAGGAAATAGTCCAACAATCTCTGTCGCGAGTGTGCTTTTTTATGACATAGTAGCGACTACTTTTCGTAATCCATTAATAATTGCATCAGCCTCGATCATCTTTGGTTTGCTGCTATGGTGGGCGGATGTTAAGAGCAGGTCTGTGCGTACTGAACATGGTCTGCAACTGAAGGACGCGATAATAATCGGCGCTACACAGGTACTGGCCCTGGTGCCGGGCGTTTCCCGCTCCGGTATTACCAGACAGCAGGACTCATGCTGGGTTTTGATCGTTACACTTCTGCAAGATTCTCATTTTATCTTGCTATTCCCATTATCCTGCTTGCCGGTTGCTACGAGATCTATGGTTATTTCGAAGATGTGACGCATACTGATCCGGTAGCTTTTCTGATGATTGTGGTTACTTCAGGTGTCAGTGCATGGCTTGCAATCAAGTTTTTTATCACTCTCATCGAACGCACTGGCATGTTGCCTTATGTAGTTTATCGTGTCCTGCTCGGGATATTTCTGATGGTGTTTTTTTATGATTAAAACTGTATGGCCTTTTTTATAATGACTGGCTCATAACCGAAGATGGCATTCAGATGATGTAAAAATGCATGCTGGCCCTCAGTTTGCCAGAGGTTGGTGATCTTCTGGTTAGCCATCCTGTATTTTTCCAGCAGTGCATCCATATCTGCAGTTTGGTTATGGACACCAATCTCCTGTTCTATAAGTTGCAACCACATGTCGCTGACACCCATGATATAGGCGGGCCAGGCCGTCTGTATTTCCAAAGACCAGTTTTTGTCGCTGGTGTCCTTGATATCTGTAAGCAGATTATTATTCAGATCATCCAGAATAATGTCCTGAACGATTTTCTTCTGTTTCAGTTGCGTTGCAATCTGGCCGTTCATGATTGACCTATAGATATTTCCCGCTGTATCTTTGTCCGTATAAAATATGAAACTGAATTGATGTCCTGCACTATCTAGAACTGCGCGCCGGTGAAAACGCCAGTATTCGATATTTTTCCTGTATACGTGCAGCAGAGGTTTAATAACTGCATCAGCAATCAGGAGATCAGCAGAAAAGTCTGGTTCTGTATCAGATGGCCATATCAATCTGAATCGGGCATACCACCAGTATTGCGGCTTGTCTGATTCAGTGATGTATGCAGTGCCAATATCAATGCTTTCACCAGTCACATCTGTTTGTGTTGCACAACCTGAAACGAGGCAACAGAAAATCAGCAGGAACAAGTATTGTCTGGTTTTGATCATTCAGATGATAGCAATCAGGATAAACAAATTGGTCATTACGGGTCTATGATATCTGATATCCGAATAATTAGACGCCATATTTTTTTAATCTCAAGCCCTTAAACCTTGTTCTTTTAAAGGTATTATTCACAATTTTCCCTGGCCTATCATGACATCTACTAAGCTCTGATTATTGTCCATATACCGATGGCAATAAAACCGGTGCCAGCAAGGTAATTCAGGAATTTTTCACTGACGTAGTTTGAGATGAGTCCGCCGGCAAGCACACCGATACCGGCCGCAACTATGAGTGCGAGTGACGCACCGGCAAATACCGTGAGTTTGCTGACTTGTTTGTCTGCTGCAAAAAGCAATGTGGCAAGTTGCGTTTTGTCACCAATCTCCGCGATAAAAATAGTGATGAAAACCGTAATAAATATTTTCAGATCCATAATGCCTCTTGGTAGCAACCAATGTTAATTAATAATGCAATTCATATTATTTTGAATTGTCCCGCAACCCTTCAAGTGCTGACAGGCGCTGCAGTTTAATTGCGCGCCCCATCTTCTCACCAGTCAAACCCTGTTCTACTAATATTGAAGTGTTAATATCATTCGCGAGTTTCAGTGCCTGACGGAAATAAGCCGTCTGGGGATAATCACTATTTTCAAACCCGGCACGGCCCCTTGCATCTGCTTCACAGGCCATAAGAAATTTTTCAAAACGTTCCGGCCTCCGGAAGGCATCCAATGCTTCCAGTTTTTTTAATATTGTTTCCTCTTTCATTTCTATAATGCGGTGACAATCGAGGTGATAATGCGCAACTATTACCGCCAGTTCACGAAACGCATTTGGTATTTTGTAACGCGTGCAAAGTTTTTCAATCAGTTTTGCGCCACGCGCCTCATGTCCGTGATGTTTCGGCCAGTCCCGTTCAGGGGTTGTGCCTTTGCCCAGATCATGCATCAATGCTGCAAAGCGTATTTGTGGATCACTAGTAAGCCGCGCCGCCTGGTTTAAAACCATGATGGTATGCAGGCCGGTGTCGATCTCCGGATGATGTTTTTGCGGTTGCGGTACACCGAACAAGCGATTGATCTCCGGGAACAGAATTTTAAGTGCGTGACAGGCGCGCAATACCAGGATATAACGCGCCGGGTATTTTTCCGAGAGAGCATGTTCTGTTTCAGTCCATACCCGCTCAGGCACCAGGGCATCCAGTTCGCCGGAGGCACTGATCTGTTGCATGAGTTGCATGGTTTCATCGGCGATCTTGAAGCCAAAACGGGCAGCAAACCGGGCAACCCTTAAAACCCGCAAGGGGTCTTCCACAAATGCAGGCGAAACGTGCCGCAACAAACTTTGCTCCAGATCCTTTGTACCACCAAATGGATCGATCAGGTTCCCGTTTTCATCTTCCGCTATTGCATTGATAGTAAGATCACGGCGGGCCAGATCATCTTCCAGAGTGATATCCGGCGAGGTATGAAATACAAATCCCTTGTGACCCTTGCCGGATTTACGTTCACTGCGGGCCAGTGCGTATTCCTCATGCGTCTCCGGATGCAGAAATACAGGAAAATCCTTGCCCACCGGCTTGTAACCCAGTGCGGTCATCTCTTCCGGAGTACTGCCAACCACAACCCAGTCCCGATCCTTGACGGGACGTTGGAGTAATTTATCGCGGACAGCACCGCCTACCTGATAAATCTTCATAAGGAAAATTTTTGTTTTAACATTCTTCAAGCTTGCCTGTGTTCAGGTGCTTGCACAAGGGATTCGGCCCGGGTTGCGTATACGGTCAGGCAGTATGGTTGCGATGGATATGACTGCGGAACTGGTTATAGCGTGCACGTTGCGACCGGTTGGCCAGGTATTGGGGTACCATGGTTTCAACCGCAGCCGGGGTAATGCCGAGGTCATGCAGGCCATTGTGCTTACAAACACTATCGACCCTGGCCGAGAGGAAATTATCAGTCGAGAAAGGCTTGCCGGGCACAAAATCAAACACCGCTGCCTGAATCCGTGAAAGTATATCATTCAGTGGAATAATCCGGCGTTTGATACCGATACATTCAGCGGTATATCTGACCAACTCCTCCAGTGTATAGATTTTGGGACCACACAGATCATAACGATGACCATAACTTTCCGGATCCCTCAGCGTCTGCACAAAGGCCCCGGCCACATCGCCAACGAAGACCGGTGCAAAACGTGTGCGTGCACAGGCCAGGGGGAAAAACAGTGGTGTGAGTTTTAATAGTATCGCAAAGCGATTAAAAAAACTGTCTTCACGGCCAAAGATCACTGATGGTCTGAAACTCGTTACCTTGATGCCCTGCGCGCCCGCCTGATGTGCCAGGTCTTCGGCCTCGCCTTTGGTTTTAAGGTAATGGCTGGTCCCCAGTTTCGCGTCTGCATTCAAGGCACTCATGTGCAGGAGGCGTTTGATATGGGTGTGCTGGCATGCCTCGATGATTTTCCGGGTCAATTCCACATGGGCATGGCGAAAGCCACGGCCATCGCGTCCGCGTTCATTCAGTATGCCAACCAGATTAATGACGGCATCACAACCGGAAAAATACTTTTTCAATTGGCCAACAGCATGGACATCAGCCTGAATGAGTTCGACTGTGGGCAGCAGGATCAAATTATCTTTATGGCGTTCACGGTTACGCGTAAGAATGCGCAGTTCTATACCTTCCTGGGTCAGGCGATTGGCAAGTGTTCTGCCTACAAAGCCAGTGCCCCCAACAATACCTATTTTATTAATCAGCATGGCATTAATTCTGTGAGACTGCCGGGCCCTCGCAACTCAAGTTGGCAACCAGTGTGGCAGATGATGGAGTAACGGTCGCCATACGCTGATGCAATGGCATAACTTCATTGCGCAGACGCCAGTCATAAATGCTGGCGAAAAACATTATCCGTCTTACATAGGTACGTGTTTCGTCGAAAGGTATTCTCTCAACCCACACATCCGGATCCAGGCAACCGCTTTTTGGTAACCACGCATTCACCCGTTGCGGCCCTGCATTGTAGGCGGCAGTCGCCAGAATCATACTGCCATTGAACCTGTCCAGCATCTGTCTCAGGTAAGTACTGCCGATGGGTACATTTTTACCCGCTTCAAGTAGCTGTGATACCTGGAAATTTTTCAGGCCCATGCGTTTGGCGGTTTCCCTGCCGGTTGCAGGCATGACCTGCATCAGACCCAGGGCCCCGGCCGGAGATTTGATATCTTCCATGAAAGCACTTTCTGCCCTGACCAATGCATATACCCAGCCGCGATCAAGCTGGCGTTTATTGGCGTTCTCATCAATTAGGGATTGATAAGGAATGGGGAAACGTACTTCCAGATCATCGTAGGAATGTGCAGATCCCAGACTGACTATCGCCACATCATGCCAGCCCCAGTCAGCAGCCAGTCTGGCGGCAACTTCTTTTTGGTAACTGGTCATCAGTTGCAATGCATGGTTCCATTCGCGCCGTGCCTGCTGTCTTTCTCCTGTCGTGCGTAGTTCATCAGCACGTTGTATGCCCGGAAGATTTTTAATTTTTTCCTTTTCTTCAGGAACATCGGGCAGTGGTTTATGTTCCATACTGTAGTCTATGCCCAGGCGATCAGAAGCGAGGAACCCGTAATAATCACGTTTGTTGGCGATAGAGGCATAGATCCGTTTTGCCTTTTCATTTTCGCCGGTCTGTTCAAGTGCGCGTGCGTGCCAGTAAAACCAGCGTAACTTGAGGTCTTCGTGAGATGGCACGCCATCTGTCCATTTACGCAGTTTTTCCCAATCATGATTTTCCAGCGCAGTAATCAACCGCCAATGAAACACATCATCATTGACATTAAATGTATCTACCCTGTCGAGTAATTCTTCTGTGCGAGGATGTTTGGCCCTGGCTGCCCGCACGGCGATGACGCGGTCAATATCTACCCGTTCACCCGGTATGAAATCATATTGTGTTTGTAAATTGTGCCAGCGCTCGATCGCCTTGTTGATATTCTGTCCGGCCAGCCGGTAAATACCATGGATTAATATCTCCCGGGCAATGGCCGTATCCTCGAATTCCGGATTATTGGTAAATTTATCTGGATTGTTATGCACGGCGATCCAGTTGCTTGCCCATGGTTTATAGTCACTGTTCAGATATTTGCTCAGGTAAGTGGCCAGCCCGGTATTGTTATTTTGCATGGCTAGCTGTATGCGTTGCCAGACGAGATCATTTGTAAACAGTTCACTTTGATGCAGCAGCTTGAAAACCGGATCACAATCTGGCGGCAGGGATGATCCGGATAACCACACAGTGCGGATATCTTCCAGCAGCAGTGTATGGTTATTTGTCTTCATGCGCGAAACGAGGTGATTACACCGCAGTACCGGCTCACTCTGCGCCGTGTAATTCTCATAATAGGATTGCCATTGTGCTGTTCTGGCAAGTTGTTTCAGCCATTGTGTGCGCAGTGAGTTTGCCAGCGGAAAATCACTGTACTGTGTCAGGAATTCACTGACTTCGCTGTGGTTTGCCCTGGATAGTCTGGGTTGCAGGTAGTTATAGCGCAAATAGGGATATAAGGGATAATCCTTGAGCGTATCACTTATTTTGTCAAAGGTGGCAAGGTCACCTTTTTGCAGGGCCTTTTTTGCGTCCTGATATTGTTTGCGTTGTATTTCTACCGACACAGCGGAAGCCATGGCGGGCAGGATCAGGATGAAAAAGCCAATCAGTGCAACAGATGGAAGACGTCGTAACATTCCAGCGGAAACCCCTGTAAAAATAATATTAATATTCCAGTACAGGATTACTATAATTCCTGCCTGTTCCTGAAATTGTCCTGTTTTATATACTGATACGCAACCAATTTAATCTATCTGTGTAATATAGTGTCTATACTCAAACGATTCACATTTAACAGACTGTCTTACCCATGATAAGTCTTACCCTGGCTACACTCTTTTCTTACCTGCTACTGGGTGTGGTTGCCGGTATTACAGGTGGCCTGCTGGGGCTGGGTGGCGGTATTGTGATTGTGCCCGCCCTGTTATTCCTGTTTATCTATCAGGGGTTGCAGGGGGATATTCTGATGCACATGGCGGTTGCCACTTCATTGGCCACTATCGTGTTTACCTCCATTTCAGCTACCTGGGCCCATCACCGGCACGGGGCAGTGTCATGGCATGTGGTCCGTTTGTTAGGACCCGGCATTATAATCGGCGCCATAGCCGGCGCCCTTATTGTGGATCAACTGCGCAGTGACAGCTTGCGCACAGTTTTTGGCATATTTGAAATACTGGTAGCAATGCAGATCGGTTTTGGCATTAAACCATCTGCACAACGATCTCTGCCGGGCACTGCCGGGATGGTTGCCAGTGGTAGTGTAATCGGCACAATTTCAAGCCTGCTCGGCATTGGCGGCGGCACACTGACGGTCCCATTTTTGTTATGGTGCAATGTCAATATACGCAAGGCTGTGGCAACTTCCTCCGCCTGCGGCTTGCCAATTGCATTAGCAGGCTCAGCCACAATGATCATCACCGGGTGGGATTATCCCCGTTTGCCGGATGGCACTACCGGATATGTCTACTGGCCAGCGGCAGTGATGATTGGTATCGCCAGTGTGTGTGCCGCGCCAATTGGCGCAAGACTCACGCATACGTTACCGGTTGATATCCTGAAACGTGTATTTGCCATTGTGCTGGCGGCTATCGGTATCAGGATGCTTTTTTGATATAAGTAAATCTAAAGTTTATGTTTACACTCACTCTGCAGTTTTTTGATGTCACCAACAGTCCAGATGAACATATTGTCAGGGACGCTAAAAAGGAGAAAAAAACTGAAACGGCGAGGACGTTGCGCTGCAAGGCGTGTGGTCATGTCATAACATCAGAGAACGAACGGATTGCTGTCAATCAACTCCACCAGCATACCTGTAAAAATCCTTCCGGTTATGTTTTCACTTTTGGCTGTTTCCGGAATGCGCCGGGTTGTCTTGCAGCAGGGCCAGCCTCACTTGAACACACCTGGTTTGCGGGGTATCGCTGGCAAGTTGCTGTTTGCGCAGCTTGTGGGGAGCATCTTGGCTGGCTGTTCCGCAATCAGGATGAATTTTTTGCCTTGATTACCGGCAAGTTAAAACTCGATTGATCCACTATTAAAAATAAGCATGTCATGATTTACCAGGAGACAGTGACCATCATCACTCCGGGCAGGGGAACAACGGACATCACCCCGCTGCTTGAACGGCAACTCAAACAGTCAGGCATCGCTACCGGCATTTGCAATATTTTTATCCAGCATACCAGCGCCTCTCTGATCCTGTGTGAAAATGCGGACCCCGCGGTCCGTGTGGATCTGGAAACGTTCATGAGCCGCCTCGTAAAAGATGGTGATCCTGCATTCCAGCATGACACCGAGGGTGCCGATGATATGCCTGCCCACATACGTAGCATTTTGACGGAAAGCAGTCTGACGGTACCGGTAAGCCACGGCCGTTTTATGCTCGGTACCTGGCAGGGTATCTATCTCTACGAACACCGGCACTCAGGTTTCAACCGGCGGATCTTGATCACGATATACGGGGAATAATGTGGTTCAAGCCATCTGAAACAATAGAAACCAGCCGGAGTAATTCCGGCGCCAAATCTTTTACAATCACCTAAGGAACCTCTGATTAAGGTGTCATTTCGAGCAAAGCGAGAAATCCGTAGTTAAAAATGTCAAACAAAAACAAATAACTGCGAGATTTCTCGACCACTGTTCCCGGCGTGGTTCTCGGTCTCCGCTCCCGGCTCGACTCTACCGATTACTTCCTTGTACTCGTACCGCCTGCATCCATGCAGGCGTCCCTACGGTCGAAATGACAATAACAACTTATTCAGAGTTTCCCTAATGTTTTTCTTTATCACGTAATTTTTGCATTCGCTGCTCCCTGAGTTTTATTTCATTATTTATCCTGTCATTGCTCCAGTCCGCGGAAACTTCAGGCCAACCTTGGCAGTGTTGGATAATCAGGTTTGAAAGTACGTCGACATGCGGGGCGCGGTCATTCAGCGCAGGGATATAACTGAATTCTTCACCACCACAAGTCATAAACAGGGCACGATACTGCATATTGATCTCTTCTAGAGTTTCCAGACAATCCGCGGGAAAACCGGGACAGATCACACTGACGCTTTTGACGCCTTTCCCGGCCAGCTCTTTCAGGGTTACACCGGTATAAGGTTGCAGCCATTCACGTGGTCCAAACCGGGACTGGAATGTCACCAGCCATTCACTTTCTTCCAGCCCGAGGACTTCAGCAACCAGACGTGCGGTTTTATGGCATTCACAATGGTAGGGATCGCCCGCCGTAAAATAATGTTTCGGTATGCCGTGAAAGGAAAACAATAATTTTTCACTACGGTTGCGCTGTTGCCAGTGTGTTTTGATGCTGTCCGCCAGCGCATGGATGTAATTTTGATCATCATGATAATGGTTGATCATGCGCAGCTCCGGCAGCCAGCGCCAGGTTTTCAGAACATCAGCAACCGCATCAAACGTAGATGCAGTCGTAGTTGCCGAGTATTGCGGATAGAGCGGCAGGATCAGCAGGCGTTGAGCATTGGCCTGACGCAGTTTCTCCAGCCCCGCCCTGATTGATGGATTTCCGTAACGCATGGCCAGTTCAACCTGTACCGGTCCGGGTAAACGCTGGCTGAGTTCTTTTTGAACAGCAAGCGCCAGTTTGCTGGAGAAAAACAACAGCGGCGAACCTTCGTTGGTCCAGATGCTTTTATAAATTTTTGCTGAATACCGCGGACGGGTACGCAAGATATAGCCATGCAGCATCAACCACCAGATCGGTCTGGGGACTTCGATTACACGCGGATCAGAGAGAAACTCTGCAAGATAACGCCGGACTGCGGGAGTCGTTGGCGCATCCGGCGTGCCGAGATTGGTCAGCAGCACCCCGAGACAGGGTTTGCTGTCATGTTTGAAATCAGAATGTCCGATATACTTTGTCATGACTGATTATAGATTTAGCGTTCTTATCCGTCATTCCGGGGCCGCGTAAGCGGAACCCGGAATCCAGTAAAGAAATTATACACTGAATGCCGGATTTCATCGGCATGATGGCCAAAACTCGAATGAGGGTATCTTGTGTTTATAAAAAACATAAACGACTGCGAAGAATTTACCGCCAATGATGGTTGCCGGTTACGGGAACTGCTACATCCAAAGAATGATCCGGTGGCCCTGCCTTATTCCATTGCCATCGCCAGGGTTGAACCAGGAAAACAGACTGACAAACACAAACTGGCGCAGGCGGAGGTGTATTACATCCTCACCGGGCAGGGTTGTATGTGTATCAACGATGAATCACGGCCGGTTGGTGCAGGCGACGTCATTCTGATACCACCACGGGACAGCCAGTGGCTAGAAAATACCGGCGGCAGTGAACTGCGCTTTATCGCTATCGTCAGCCCGCCGTGGCGGGCACAAGGTGATGTACGGATTGATTAATGCATCAGGTCAATCCATGACGCCGTTGGTGGGTAACATGCAGGAATGATTGGGTTACATCTCCTGTCAATTCTCAGATGAACTACTGGTTGTCTCCATGAGCAGAGTATGGAAGACTGACGGGCGGTCATGGTCATGGTGATGATACTTGTTTAGCGTCAGGGGACAGTCTTTATGAAAATCTCAATTCATGCGGTTCTGTGGGTGGTTATTTCGAATCTGGTTTTCGTGGGCAGAGCCAGCCCTGAAGAACAATGCCCGTGTGAAAGATCCGAGACCATCATTGGGCGGGTAGAGTATGTGGTTATGGAGGATGTGAGAATGAAACTCAAGGCGCGCATAGATACCGGCGCGGGAGTCTCGTCGATTGATGCCAGGATCGTTGAAATCAAGCCCGCTACCGGTGGCTCGGGAGAGAAAGTTATCTTTCAGATTAAGGATGACGAGGGGAATGTAAAGTCCATTGAGCGCACAATCGTGGAATGGGCGGAGATAAAGGGCAAGGGTACCAGGCAAACGATTCGCCGGCCAGTTGTAAGATTGGATTTCTGTTTAGGCGGAAGGCGGCTTGAAGGGAGAATTAACCTCGCCGATCGAAGCATGTTCCTCTATCCCGTCCTCATAGGGCGGAATATTCTCAAGACCGGGGATTTTCTCATCGATCCCCGCAAGAATTTCATGGAGAAGCCTGGCTGTCCGGCAAACTGAATCAGTACGCGGCATTATTTAAGGGCTCTGACCCCTTATGACCGCTCGACGTGCAACGGGGGCGGCACGCCGTTGCACGTCGGGTGCAGCGAAGGGTTAGGTTTCACCATTGCCATTTGTCGGTGCTTTCGCGTTTTGGTTCGTCGAATGCGACAGGATGTTCCACGATTTGTTTTGACCAAGCTGAACCTGGCGCTCGGCAAACCGCGAGACAACCTTGTGCTCGGTCGCGTACTGTCCAATTCGCTTGGCCGGAACAAGCTCTGCGAAACTGGTGGCGGTTACGGCGAACGCGATTTGCTTCAGTCGTCGCACCCCGTAGTTGGTGGCCACGGAGATATTCTCGGAATCCATCGCAATCGTGAACGACTTTCGGATGGGAGTCCCATCGGCCGGAACATCGCGAAGGTGTGGTGACAGGGGGTCGGTGCCAAGGAAGGCGGTTGCCTTTGGTTGAAGAACTATGGTGAGGGCCTGGGAAGATGATTGGTCACTAGGTCTAGATTGAGTCCTTGAAAGTAGCTGAGTAAGCGACAAGGGCGACTCAGAGTTCGCTTCGAGAAAGATCGGGGCGTCCCAACTCTGCGTGTCCCACAGTTCGCGCGCCTCGGCTTCGAGCGTAGGTGAATCCGGAAGCGTTTCCATGTAGGTTAGCGCCATTTCGTCAAGCGCTAGAGTGACAGTGCTGACTGTTACCTCAAGTTGGTCCGTTAAGGACCGTATGTCTTCATCTGTTATTTCTGAGATGAGTCGAATGGAAATGCCGTGTGCTTGGGCCGCACGAATCGCGGCATCAGTGAAGCCCGTTGAAGAAACGGCAATCGTCCGATCAGCGCCGATATGCGCTCGCTTCGTGGCGATCTGCTCAATCCATGTGACATCTTGGGTTCGTGCGCGGTCGCGACATTCGATTGTGATGAGCAGCTCGACACTGCCAACGGCGTAGCGGATTGAGGCGTCAACCTCGCGATACTGTCCGGTAATCTTGTCTCGGATTCGGTCGGGTGACTTGATGCGCGCTCCGGTCGGGGCAAGTGCGCCCTCTATCCGCGATGTGAGCAGCTCAAACTCTCGATACTTCGTAGGTCGGCGTTTCATCGGGAGTGGAAACCTAACGGCAACCATCAGCCGCGCGAGGTACGAGCGTCGGCTGTATGGTTTTGTTAGCAGTCATCACCTACCACCGAACATGATAGCGATAATGGCCACAACAAAGGAAGCGGCTGCGGCAATCCAGGAAGTTATCAATCCCAAGCTGCGACCACCCTCTTCCGAAGCCCGATGAGTTACGAAATTCAGCAGCGTAGTGAGGTACTCTGCCTCAAGGGGAGGCTTCTGAATTCCTTCATCTTCTTCCGCCGCATCTTCAAGCCACTGACGAGCATAGCGAATCTGAAGAGTGTAGAAATGAGCGCCGGTTTTTTTCGATTTATTCGGAGAGCGCCTGAATAGGCCCTTGAAGTTATCCAGTGCATACCGGATCTCCGACTCATCTATCGATAGCGCCTTTGCAAGATTTGGCGGTGTGCGCATGCTCCAGTCAGTCATCGCAAGGTGCGTCGTCAAAGCGATAAGAGTCTCAAGATGGTCGGAGTATTTCGGTGATTTCGACATGTCGTAAGGTATTCCTTGACTGCTAACGACAAAGCTCAGGGGCGCGCCGCTTTTGGCGCGTCCCCTGGAGCACCTTGTTGGGCGGCTGAGTCATAATGACTCAGTGCCACAGATAAGGATATAGTCCACGGTACTGCCAAGCCGAGCGGAACTAGCAGTGCGATGACATGGCCACGGACTATGAAGCAGCCGCTTCGTTTGCCGGCTTTAGCGATGGCCTTGTGATCCGCATCAAATACTCTGGCTGGCGTTGCGAGATGCTTTTCAATCTCGCGTAGCGTACCCGTCCATATTGAGTGCCAATAGTCGTTGTGATGTGTCCACAGCGCCCAAGCAATGGCCAGGAATATCCCGACCGCACTTACGATAGCAAGCAGTTGGTAATTCGGGGTGGGCGCCTTAAAGACCATTGTGTCGGCCAATACCGCTAATGCACCTTGGGCCGTGAGAAAGACGGTGCTGAACTTGAACAAGTGCTCGTCCTGATAGGTCAGCCGAGCAAATGCGGTTTTGTAAAGCTCAAGGGTGAGCTTTTCCTCTTCTCGGTCAGGGGTAGACTGTTTTTTCTCGGTCATTGGAGTGGTTCTCCGCACAAACACAAAAATGGGGTCAGGTCTTGAATCTTGAATTTTTATCATCCGCTATTCTGAGCTTCAGGCCTTAGTTGAGGCGATCACGGGCTTGCCAGAGGTCGTAGGCCATCTGCATGCCCAGCCATGTCTCCGGGCTGGAACCGAATGCCTTGGAGAGTCTCAATGCCATTTCGACAGAAACTCCTAACTAAAGGGGCAGTAACTAAAAACTAAAGGGGCCGGAGTGATTTAGTCGCTCATGCGCATCCTGCGCCCGCGACATTTGAACATCCATGTACTTCATTTTGACCAGTTGATTTTTATGACGGTCTGCCTTTCTTTGCATAACCAATCTGTCGCTCCAATGTCTCTTCAATCTTTTCCTTAAACCGGTCATTCCCTAATGGATAATTATAATGCAATGAATGGCTGATGCTATGGATATCTCGATCAGTCATTTCTGCCCTGAATAATTCCCGATAACTATAATGCCGATCTTCATCCGTCTTGCCCAGTCCAAGATAGAGTTCATGGTCATTCAGTATCTGATTTTGTTTGCCCCAAGCGTGATAGAGATAGCTACTCCAAGGATATTCATCGGGTGAGTTCACCATCCCCGCCCGTACCGGATTGAGTTCAATATACCGGTAGCACAGCAATAAGTATTCATCGGCATTGACGATGCTTGCCTTATGCCGCCCTTCCCACAAGGTGCCACTGCGCCGGTAGCTATGATTGATATATTGCACATAGTGTTGCCCCAACAATGACATCACTTTGGATATACCCACCTCGTCTGCCGGGGTCAGAAGTAGATGCACATGATTGGTCATCAACACGTAAGCATGACACTTGACCCGATAACGTTTCAGCGCACGTCCTAAACGATCAAGATAAAACCGGTAATCATCTTCAGCGAAAAAACACGGTTCCCGATTATTTCCACGCTGGACGATATGGGCAGGGATTTCAGGCAGGTACATCCTTGGCTTTCGGGGCATCGCAAACTCCATTTGCATGAGGATTCAAACGATATTAACAGTGTAACTTCACGCTACTGACTGGTCAAAATTAAATCACTCCGGCCCCTTTGGTTCCTTTGGTTTCTGCACCGACAGCAGCGCTTATTCCAGGAAAAGAACCATAATCCATCTTTTGTTTTCGGGGTTGTTCCTGTGTGTTGGCTGGTGCTGATTCAGAATTATTCTGGAATTTTGCATAGGCAATGCCACAGGCCGGGCATTGCCAGTCAGGTGCATCATCATCAGGCTTACGCTGATAATTACATTTGGGACAGACAATCACAGTATTGAGTGAATTAATTTTACCTGAGTTTCATCAATGCGTGATTTCTCACATCTATGCCACTTCAAATTTCTGAATATCAAGTTTGTTGAGGCGGTCACGGGCCTGCCAGAGATCGTAGGCCATCTGCATGCCCAGCCATGTCTCCGGGCTGGAACCGAATGCCTTGGAGAGTCTCAATGCCATTTCGACGGAAACTCCGGCTTTCTCATTGACGATATCAGACAGCGCCTGGCGGGTCACGCCAAGTCCTTTAGCTGCTTCAGTCACCGATAAATCGAGTGGTTCGAGGCATTGCCTGCGGAGGATGCCTCCTGGATGTGGGGGATTATGCATCGCCATAATTTTTTACCTCGCTAGTGATAATCAATGTAATCAACATCAGTGGCATGATCATCTTCGAAACAGAACGTTACCCGCCAATTACCGGAAACGGAAACCGCCCAATAACCTTTAAGTTTTCCCTTGAGCGGATGTAATTTGAAACCAGGTATATTCATATCCTCAGGAACGCGGCTGTCGCTTGTCAATTGACATATCATACGGGGTCTGGCGAGTGTTTTGAGGCTATTCCGTGATTGCTTTTCGCCGGTAATCATATGTGGGTCAGGTTGTTAATATGAACCTATCTCAAAATTAAACTTCCTCCCCCTTGAAGGGGGAGGATTGAGGTGGGGGTGAAATATCAAAAATGGCTGAAACTCAACCCCCATCCCGGCCTCGGCTTTGGCTCCTGCATCGCTCTACCGACTCCATCCCTGGAGTCGTTCCCCCTGCCAGGGGGAAGGTGTTATCGGTTATTGATTCTGTCAAAAAAGCAGAAAATCAATTTTGAGATAGGTTCATGTTTAAAAATCACAATTAATTCTGCCGGAGTGTGATTAACGGTGGCGAAGACAACACACGGCGTGTGCCCAGCAGCCCGGCAACAACGATGATCAGGATGCAGGCGGCTGGACCAACAACCCATAGCCACGGGTTAATGACGATATCCATCTTGAACACAAATTCGGCCAGTATGATCTCCGCGACTGTTGCTGTTAATGCAGCGAGAAAACCGGCGACGAGTCCTATGCTCATGAATTCCGCCAGTAAGCTGATAGTGATCTGCCGGCGGCTTGCCCCCAGTGCAAACAATACCGCGGATTCACGAATGCGTTCATCGTGTGTCGTTTGCAACGCGGCCGCCAGCACGATGATCCCGGCCAGCAGTGTAAAGATGAAAACAAACTCAATGGCTCGGGTGACCTGATCCATGATCCGCCGTACCTGGGTCAGAATGGAATCCATATCAAATATCGTGATACTCGGGAATGTGCGTACCAGATCGCCCAGCAGATTTCTGTTTTCCGCGGGCAGGTAAAAACTGGTGATATAGGTGGCGGGTTGATTATCAAGTGTGCCGGGATTCGCAATCACAAAGAAGTTAACATTAAAGGAGTCCCATTCTACCCAACGCAGGTTGACGACTCTGCCGCTGATCTCCTGACCGGCGATCTGGTAAGTCAGCTTGTCGTTGAGCTTGATCCCCAGTGTTTCCGCGATCCCTTCTTCGACTGAAAACACGGCCTCTGTTTCGTTTTCATCCCACCATGCCCCCTGTGCCAGACGGTTATCAGATGGCATGGTTCTGGCCCGGGACAAGTTGAATTCGCGTGAGGCCAGCCGTTGTGCCCGATCATCAGCATAACTGTCCGGATCGACCATTTGCTCATTAATTGCAATGAGACGGCCCCGGATCATGGGGTAAAATATGGGTGAGAATTCATCAACGGGTTTGAAGTGTGTCTGTAAAAAATCCTTTATCTCATTCACATCATCCGGCTGAATATTGATCAGGAAATAATTTGGCGTTTTTTCAGGGAGACGATTGTGCCAGCTATCGATCAGGTCAGTCCTGACCAGCGTTAATAACAACATCACCATGATGCCAAGCCCGATACCGAGGATTTGTATGGTGCTTTGCCCGGAACGCCGGGCAATATTCGCCAGGCCATAACGCACGGCGACTCCGAACCGCGAACGTGTGCGTTTAATGAAATAAATCAGAAGCCGTGCGCCGAGCATCAACAATACGGCCGTCAATATCAGGCCCAGCAAGGTATAAAAGGTCAGTGCAATCTTGCCTGATTGCCAAGGGGTGAGCAGGGCCAGCGCGAATATCGCCAGTCCATAGGTTGATATTCCACTCGCCGGCATCGGTGACAGATCACGCCTCAACACACGCAGGGGAGAGACATGTTTTAAACGCAGGAGTTGTGGAGTAGCAAAACCGAGCACCGTAATCAGACCGGTTAATACACCTTGCAGTATTGGCAACATGCCCGGTTCAGGTAAAGCCCCTTTGGTGATCCCGGTCATCAGCGCGGCCAGCCCTTCCTGTGCGATATAACCCATAATGCAACCCGGCACACTCCCGAGCAGTGCCAGCATGATTAACTGGCGGAGATAGATATGCAGGATAGTGTTTTGTGTTGTGCCCAGACAACGCATGATCGCGCAATGATCAAAATGCCGGGTAACATACCGTTGTGCCGACATCGAGATCGCAAGTCCGGCCAGTGCAATGCTGATCAATACCGCCAGTCCAAGAAACTGTTCGGCGCGTTCCAGTGCGCTCTTGAGTTCCGGCCTGGCATCACGGATACCCTGGATTCTGAGTTGATCTTTATCACTGGCTGTCAGGCTGTTTTTGAATGCCTCCAGTGCGGCCGGTTCTCCTCCCAGCAGCAATCGATACTCTACCCGGCTGCCGGGCAGGATCAATCCGGTTGCAGGGAGATCAGCCAGATTCATTAATACACGCGGGGCGATATTGAACAGATCGCCGCCACGATCCGGTTCATAAGTGAGTATTCTGCTTACTGCAAATGCCGATGCACCCAGATTAATCCTGTCTCCGGTATCGATACCGAGGTTCTGCAACATGCGCGGATCCACCCAGACCGTGCCGGGTGCAGGGATATCGTTGGTAATGGTTTCGTTGCCAAAAAGAATCTCTGAAATCCGCACCTGGCCGCGGATCGGATAGCCGGATTCAACGGCCTTGATCTCGCCCAGTTGCAGCTTGTCCCCAACAACGGTCACACTGCGGAAACTCACGGTCCGGGTGGTGATCAATCCAGAATCATGTGCACTGCTGATCAGTTCGTCCGGTACAGGTGCATTCGAACGTAATACCAGATCGGCCGCGAGCAGTTCCGTGGCCTGTTGCTCCGTTGCGCGTTGTACGCGATCGGTAAAAAACCCGACTGTCGTCAGTGCGGTAACGGCAATAAAAATTGCAATGAGGATCATCCGCAATTCGCCGGATTGCAGATCACGTTTTAATCCGCGCAGGGAAAATCTGAATACGTTCATAAAGAATCCCTGATTAAATCCCATTACCGTCATGCCGTTGAAAAACGGCATCCAGTAAACAATTTTTTTCACTGGATTCCGGGCCTCACTGCTCCTGTGCATCCTCGACAATTGTTCCAGACATTGTTCTATCTCCCACATCCATGTGGTCGTGCACCCGCAGTATTAGTGCTTCCATGCACGTTAGCCCGGAATGACTGAATTTTTCAGAATTCAACTTATTCATATACTGGCAGTTACAATTTTGCCACCGGCCAGGGTAACGTTGCGATCGCAAAGCCGGGCAATATTCTGATCGTGGGTCACCAGCACCAGGGTTGTACCATGTTCCTCGTTAAGTTTGAAAAGCAATTTGATGATCTTGCCGGCAGTGGTTTCATCCAGGTTGCCGGTGGGTTCATCGGCAAATAATATTTTCGGTTGTCCGGCAAAGGCGCGGGCAATGGCAACACGCTGTTGTTCACCGCCGGACAACTGGTTTGGATAGTGATGCAAACGATCGGACAAACCGGTTTCCTGCAGGCGCTGCTCCGCAATTTCCTGCGCCCGGTCATTGGCCGCCAGTTCCAGCGGCAACATGACATTTTCCAGTGCGGTCAGGCTTTGTAATAACTGGAATGACTGGAACACAAAACCCACATGTTGTTTGCGCACATGCGCCCGGCCATCTTCATCCAGCTGATTGAGATCAGATCCATCCAGAATAACCCTGCCTTGTGTGGGAATGTCCAGGCCTGCCAGCAGTCCAAGCAGGGTAGATTTGCCGGAACCGGAAACCCCCACAATCGCAATGCTTTCGCCAGTATTGATGGTGAGATTGATGTCCTGCAGGATGATCAACGGTCCTGCCGGACTGGTGACTTGCTTTCCGAGTTGTTCCGCCTGCACAATCAATGTCGAGGAATTATCCATGTTCAGAATGACCCTGTTAATATTGTTATATCTTTCAAGTTTACCGGTTTTCGCGGGTAACAGAATCCTGCTGATCCTGGGCGACAGCCTGAGTGCGAGTTACGGTATGTCTATGCAACAGGGCTGGGTGTACTTGCTTAAGCAGCGCCTGGCTGAAGCAGGTTATGATTACACTGTCGTCAATGCCAGCATAAGTGGTGAGACCACAACGGGCGCAAAGGTTCGCATTAATAATTTGCTGGAGACCGTAAAACCAGATGTCACTGTCGTTGAGCTGGGTGGTAACGATGGATTGCGCGGATTTACCCCGGATGAGATGCATGAGAATCTGGCCAGTATTATTTCTGACCTTAAATCCGCAGGTTCCACGGTGTTGTTGATTACCATGAATCTTCCCCCGAACTATGGACCTGTATACAACGAGAAATTCAATACCATGTATCGTGAACTTGCTGATCAGGAAGGAGTGACGCTGGGGAAGTTTATTTTAACCGGCATAGGTGACAATCCGGATCTGATGCAAGATGACGGCATACATCCTGTGGCTGAAGCCCAGGGATTAATGCTGGAAAATGTCTGGCCTGATCTGGAACTTCTTTTAAGCAAGTAATATTAAAACAAATATGAATTATTGTAGCCAGTGCGGCGCAACCATTACCTTAATAATACCGCCGGATGATAATCGTCTCCGGCATGTCTGCTCGTCTTGCCGGACCGTGCACTATCAAAATCCCAAGGTTGTGGCAGGTTGTATACCGGAGTATGAAGGCAAGGTGTTGTTATGCAAACGTGCGATTGGACCGCGGGCGGGTTACTGGACATTGCCGGCCGGATATATGGAATTGGCGGAAACCAGTCTGGAAGCGGCCATGCGTGAGACACTTGAAGAGGCCAATGCCAGGGTCGAAGTACTGGATTTATATGCCGTATTCAATCTGCCGCATGTGAATCAGGTGTATATGATGTTCCGGTCAAAATTACTGGATCTCGATTTTTCTCCCGGCGCGGAGAGTCTTGCTGTCGGGTTGTATACTGAGTCTGATATACCGTGGGACCAACTGGCGTTTACGACCGTGCACCAGACCCTGAAATTCTATTTTCAGGATGTGCGGACCGGTGATTACCGGTTACATACCGGAGACATTATCAGGCAGGGAAATACCTACAATTACCGGGCGGGCCCTTCCGGATAAATAAACGGGGACTAGTCGCTGATTTTAATCCAGCTCCCGAAGCTGCATTCATAACATTCATCACCGAGCATGACCTGATCACCGTTCTCAAATACCGCGTCATTCCAGTAGCATTTTTTATCCAACATTTCCATGCTCACAGTCGCCTCGTCGCTTGATGGGCCGAGGATTTCAGAAGATTTTTTTGCGGGATCCATCTGCTCCACGGGTGTCGCTTTGCCAGCCATGCCAAGCCCTCCATTATTAATTTTATTTCTCAATCATAATATCTACCCTAGAATTGTGCCAGTTTTGAGCGGATCCACTGAAAATAACCGGAAATCCTTGAATTTATCTGCCAGCCAGTTATTGTTAGCGGCCATTTTTGGCCCTGTTGTTTCAGGCTTGACCCGTATATTGATGTGTATTCAGGAGAGAAAAAGATGATAAAACCGCACGGTTCCGATGTGCTGAAACCTTTAATCGTAGAAGATGGCAAACGTCATGCCGGGCTAATGCGCGAAGCCCAATCATTGCCGGGCCTGTTGCTTAACTCTGCTACAGCGGCCAATGCCGTGATGCTGGGTGCGGGATACTTTACCCCGTTGGCCGGTTATATGAACCTGGCCGATTCGATCAATGTTGCTGAAAAAATGCAGACGTCCAGTGGCCTGTTCTGGCCGGTCCCGATTGTAAACAGGACCAATAATATTGATGCTATCAAGGGCGCAAAACGCATTGCACTGCTGGATCCCAATGTGGAAGGTAATCCGGTAGTGGCCATACAACAGGTTGATGCCATTGAAGAGATTTCCGATGCCCAGCTTAAACTGATGACGGAAAAAACCTTTGGTACGCTGGATCCGGCGCATCCGGGTGTGGCTACCTTTACTGCCGCGGGCAAGCACATGATCTCAGGCCCGATCGAGGTGCTGAATTACAGTTATTTCGACCAGGAATTTCCGGATACCTTCCGCACAGCGGTACAGATCCGTGACGAAATCAAATCCATGGGCTGGAACACGGTCGTTGCTTTCCAGACCCGTAACCCCATGCATCGTGCCCATGAAGAATTGTGCAAGATGGCCAGTGCGGCAGTGAATGCTGATGGCGTATTGATCCATATGTTGCTGGGTAAACTGAAAAAGGGAGATATCCCCGCGGATGTGCGTGATGCCGCGATCCGGAAAATGGTGGAACTTTATTTTCCGCCCAATACAGTGATGGTGACGGGGTATGGTTTCGATATGCTTTATGCCGGTCCGCGTGAAGCAGCCCTGCATGCTGTGTTCCGGCAGAATTCCGGGTGCACACATTTGATCGTCGGGCGCGACCATGCCGGTGTCGGGAATTACTATGGGCCCTTCGATGCCCAGGAGATTTTCAACACCATTCCTGAAGGCGCCCTGTTGATCAAGATTTTCAAGGCCGATAACACAGCCTATTCAAGGAAATTGAACAAGGTAGTGATGATGCGCGATGCCCCGGATCATACGCCCGAAGATTTTGTGAATCTGTCCGGGACCAAAGTACGCGATATGCTCGCTGCAGGCCAGCCGTTACCAGAGGAATTTGCACGCCCGGAAGTTGCCGGGATCCTGATGCGTTACTACCAAAAAGAGGCGGCCACAACTACCGCGTGATTAATATGGAGGACGGGTTATGCTCAGAATCTTTAATATAGAAAATGGCACCATCCGCGAAAAGGCTATTGCCGAGCCTGATATGAAGTCTGCTATCGCCACGGCATCCTGGGTAGATGCCCAGGAGTGCAGCGTGGATGAAAGCGTCCTGCTGGAGGAACTATTGCGCACCGAGCTGCCGGAAGTCGAAGGTGTAGAGGAGATTGAGTCATCGGCGCGCTATTTTGTGGATTCTGCCGGCATTCATGTACATTCGCTGTTTTTGTGCCAAAGCGAGGGCCGGCACAGTACTGCAACCGTGGCCTGCATACTCCAGCCGCAGCGCCTGATTACCATGCGTGAAGCCGAACTTGCCGATTTTCGCCTGTTGCGCATGCGTGCCCGGCAGGGGCAGGTAGAGGCACATTCTCCTCAAGAATTACTGGTGACTCTGTTTGAACAGAAAGTGGAAAACCTGGCCGATTCCCTGGAAGACATTCACCACAAGCTGGAAGACGTCGGTCATATGGTGCTGGAAGAGGAGGAAGCGGATCTTGAAGATGCCATCAGCCAGCTTGCCAGACTGGAAGACAGTAATGGCAAGATCCGTTTATGCCTGATGGATACACAGAGATCGGTGTCCTTTTTGCTGCGTCATTTGCGCGACCAAACTGAATTGCAGGAGACCTGCAGGGAAATCAAACGTGATCTGGATACACTGATGTCGCACACCATGTTTCTGTTCGACAAGATTAATTTTTTGATGGATTCAACCCAGGGTTTTATCAGCATCAAACAAAGCCAGATCATCAAGATTTTCTCTATTGCTGCTGTGGTGTTTTTGCCGCCCACTTTGGTTGCCAGTATCTACGGGATGAATTTTGAATACATGCCTGAGTTGAAATGGCTCTTGGGATATCCCTGGTCATTGGGTTTGATACTGCTCGCGGGGATCACGCCTTACTGGTATTTCAAGAGGAAGGGTTGGCTCTAGGATAATACCTGTCCAGTTAATCTATGAAGTGGATGGCCCGCACACGGTTTCTGATTTTGTCATGACCGGCCTGCAGGTGGTATCCAGTCTTACAAATGGCGATAAGGATTATTTGAGGCAGGGCCTGTTTAAACCTGCCAATGAAATTACTGACGTTTCATGGCATCGAAGAACTCTGAGTTGGTCTTCGTAGCCTTGAGGCGCTCCAGCAGGAATTCCATCGCGCCCACGTCTTCCATCGGGTGCAGGAGCTTGCGCAGAATCCACATCTTCTGCAACTCGTCCTTTTCCGTAAGCAGTTCCTCGCGGCGTGTGCCGGAACGGTTAATATTGATGGCCGGATAAACGCGTTTCTCGGCAATGGTGCGATCGAGATGCAGTTCCATGTTGCCGGTGCCCTTGAATTCTTCGTAGATCACGTCATCCATGCGCGAACCGGTATCGATCAATGCCGTAGCGATAATCGTCAGGCTGCCGCCTTCTTCTATATTACGTGCCGCACCAAAGAAACGCTTTGGCCGTTGCAGTGCATTGGCATCCACACCACCGGTCAATACCTTGCCCGAGGCCGGAACCACCGTATTGTAGGCACGGGCGAGACGTGTGATCGAATCGAGTAATATCACCACATCTTTCTTATGTTCAACCAGGCGTTTTGCACGTTCTATCACCATCTCCGCTACCTGTACATGGCGGCTCGCGGGCTCATCAAACGTGCTTGAGATGACTTCCGCCTGTGTGGAACGTTCCATCTCGGTCACTTCTTCCGGCCGCTCGTCGATCAGCAGGATGATCAGGTGACATTCCGGATGATTGTGCGTGATCGACTGCGCAATCCCTTGCAGGATGACAGTCTTGCCGGCCTTGGGCGGGGAGACGATCAGACCGCGCTGTCCCTTGCCTATGGGTGCGGCCAGATCGATAACACGCGGTGTCAGGTCTTCAGTACTGCCATTGCCTAATTCCAGTTTCAGCCGCTCATGGGCAAATAATGGCGTCAGATTCTCAAAGAGGATTTTATGTTTGGCTTTTTCTGGGGGTTCAAAATTGATTTCATTGACTTTAAGGAGGGCAAAATAGCGTTCACCGTCTTTGGGCGGCCTTATCTTGCCCGCTATATTATCCCCGGTGCGCAGATTGAAGCGCCGGATCTGGCTGGGGGAGACGTAAATATCGTCCGGCCCGGCCAGGTATGAACAGTCAGCAGATCGTAAAAATCCAAATCCATCCTGCAGGATTTCCAATACGCCGTCACCGCCAATATCTTCGCCTTTTTTGGCCTGGGCCTTCAGGATTTCAAAAATGACATCCTGTTTGCGGGAGCGAGCCAGGCCATCAAGGCCCAGATTTTCAGAGAGTGCTATAAGTTCCGAGGCGGGTTGCTGTTTAAGTTCAGTAAGATTCATGGACTCCAGTATGCTTTATTGAAATTCGTGTAATTAAAACATCGTTAACGCAAATCCGCGTTGCCAGATCAATTTTATATATGCCTAAAAAGCCGGTTTGGGGGATTTGGTAACTAAAAAAGACAGGTTTTACTTAAAATTTGATTTTAAATTAGCACGCAAAAATCATTTCGTCCAGTCAAATTATATAATTTATATTGTGCTGTCTATAAATGCCGACAACTGGGATTTGGACGCTGCCCCGACTTTGGTGCCAATGACGTTGCCATTTTGGAATATCATCAATGTCGGTATACCCCGCACAGCATATTTCTGTGGCGTCGATTGATTCTGATCAACATCAATTTTTGCTATTATCAATTTGCCGCTGTATTCTTTCGCGATTTCCTCGAGTACCGGCGCGATTGCCCTGCATGGGCCGCACCATTCCGCCCAGTAATCGACCAGGACAGGTGTCTCGGATTTTAAAACTTCATCTTCAAAGGTTGAATCTGTAACATGAACAATATGTTCGCTCATTATATTCCTTGTTTCCGTGTTTGTTTTAACAATAATAGTTTCAACCAGATTATCATTGAATTGCAAGTTATTATGAAAATAAAATCCCCAGGCACCCTGATTCCTCAATGAGTTCACTCCATACAACAGGTATTACATTCAAAGAATTCACACTTGATCCGCGCCTGATCCAGGCCCTGGATGTTGCCGGATTCAGTCACTGTACCCCCATACAGGCGGAGGGTCTGCCGGTTATTCTGGCAGGACAGGATATTGCCGGACAGGCGCAGACCGGTACCGGCAAAACAGCCACTTTCCTGTTGGCCATTATGCAACACCTGCTCGCAAACCCGGTAAAAGGGGAAAAGCAAAAGCATCCACGGGCCGTGGTCATTTCACCGACCCGGGAGCTGGCCATACAAATCCATAAAGATGCACTGGCATTGAATAAATACGCCAATCTGACCCTCGGATTGGTCTATGGCGGCATCGATTACGACAAGCAACGGCAACAATTGGAAGCCGGTGTGGAAATTCTGATCGGCACCCCCGGACGTCTTATCGATTATTTCAAACAGGGGGTGTTCAATCTGAAATCAGTTGAGGTCATGGTGCTGGATGAAGCGGATCGCATGTTTGATCTGGGCTTTATCAAGGACGTGAGATACATGTTCCGGCGTATGCCGAAACCTCAAGAGCGGCTCTCCATGTTGTTTTCGGCAACACTCTCTTTCCGGGTGACCGAACTGGCTTATGAACATATGAATAACCCGAAGTTTATCCGCATCAATCCGGAACAGGTGACCGCGGATAAAATTACCCAGGTGGTTTATCATGTGGCCAATGATGAAAAAATCCCGTTGTTGCTTGGATTGTTAAAACGGATTGACCCCAAACGCACCATTGTTTTTGTTAATACCAAACGTGTCGCCGAAAAGGTCTGGGGTTATCTGGAAGGTAATCAGTATCATGCGTCGGTACTTTCCGGTGATGTCCCGCAACTCAAGCGGCAGACGCTATTTAAGGAATTTTCCGAAGGCAGGCTGCCGATACTGGTGGCTACTGATCTGGCTGCACGTGGTCTGCATATTCCGGATGTCAGCCATATTATTAATTTTGATTTGCCGCGGAATGCAGAAGATTATGTACATCGTATCGGGCGCACGGCACGCGCCGGGGCGAGTGGAGATGCAGTCAGTTTTGCCTGTGAGGAATTTGTCTATTCATTGACTGATATACAGGATTTTCTTGGTTACAAGATTCAGATCCATAAGGTTGAGCAGGGTATGCTCGCCACCCCGTTACCGCCAGTAAAACTGCATACGGAAAAGCCCAAACATCACGGGCACGGAAATCATCACAAGGGCGGAGACAAAAGAAACTCCCGGCATGGGAGAAACCGGCACACTTAATCAATCCAGTATGGATTGCAGCCAGGCCCCGGCATCCTGGACCTCCTCTATACAAACCGAATGCTCCATCGGGTAGCTGTGCCAACTGATCGTATATCCTTCCTGTTCCAGAAAATCACGGGATTGTTTTCCGGCGCTGACGGGAATGATCGGGTCATAGGTCCCGTGACACATCATGATTGGTACGGTTTTATTTGAGATACTGACCTCTTCACGCAATCGTTCCGGCAATGGCAGGTAACCTGACAATACCAGCAAGCCACCCAGACTTGATTCATGACGTAATCCGGTATGCAGTGCCATCGCACCGCCCTGGGAAAATCCGGCAAGAACGATCTGTTCAGATGGAATTCCTGCATTTACTTCTATGGCGATATACTGCTCAATAATGCTTGCCGAGTCCTTTATGGATGCCGCATCTTCCTCTCTGCGCAGATCCGTATTTCTGACGTCATACCAGGCCCGCATGGACATACCGCCATTGATAGTCACCGGCCGGACCGGTGCATGCGGAAATACAAACCGGACGCCAAGGCTCTGCGGCAGACGCAATTCAGGCACGATAGCTACAAAATCATGGCCATCGGCACCCAAACCATGTAACCAGATGATGGTGGCGCGGTGGCCATGATTTGGTTCGATGATGACAGCGTCCTGATGATAGTCCATGAGATTTCCTGCTGGTTTTGGAGTTGATTATTGAAGTTATGATCCTTTCCGGGATATTAAATTAATTTCAAGTCTTTTTTCATGGTGTTATTATTCACTATTCTCATCCAACAATGTTAATGATACTTCCGGAGATGCCAATGTATCCCCATTCACCTGGAAAGATTAGGTTGCTGCTGGTTTCAATCCTCATGTTGTTTTTATTATCGGCATGCGGCCAGAAAGGTGATCTCTATCATCCGCAAGAAAAACAATCTGCTGTAAATCCTTCTTACAACAACGTCTAGTCAGGCATGTCAGCCTTTGTTTATACAAACGGCCAGCTTGGCGCCGAAGGTGTCACATTGGCAGAGGTGGCCGCAAATTATGGCACGCCATGCTATGTCTATTCACGTGCGGAAATCGAGCAGCGATGGAATGCATTTAATGCCGC